>CAXTTL010000074.1:6828-19524 GCA_964247135.1 uncultured Deinococcales bacterium
GAGGCGACCATGCCCGTAGGTGCATTTTATGGTCAAGAGGCGACCATGCCCGTAGGTGCATTTTATGGTCAAGAGGCGACCATGCCCGTAGCGATACCGCCCGTCACGTGAATGTTTGGGATCAAACGGTCACGCCCGAAGCGCCGCAAGCCCGAAGGTGCTGTCTTTGGCGGCAAGAAAGTGCGTTTTGGGACCAAGAAGACAGGTGCGTTTTATGGTCAGGCTCTGTCAGCGAATTCAAAACATTCGTTTTTTCGGACAACAAATACCTATTAAACCCAATTCGGAATGTAAAACCCATCTTTAAAGGGCATTGTAGGGGCGCTGCTTGCTGCGCCCTTCCCGCGAAATTGGAACGTTATTCGATTCAGTTCATGAATACCGATTTCGCCAACAAAGTCTGGTCAAGAGAACTAAGATGAACCTCGAGATTCATGATTATTTGGCGTTTACGGATTCCGCAAAAGGTGGGAATTCGGCGGCGGTGGTGTTTGGTTTGGACATGGACTCGAGCCAAAAAATGCAGGAACTCGCCTCGAGTTTGAACGCGCCAGCCACGGTGTTTGTGGGGGTCAGTGAAAAATTATTTGAAGAAGAATCGGTGTTGCCGTTGCGTTTAAGGTTTTTCACGCCTGAACTCGAGGAGAACATTTGCGGTCATGGAACCATCGCTGCGATTCACGCGATTGCAGCTCGAGGTGAAATCAATGGCTGGAAAATTCCATCAGGTGAATTTCAAATTGAACTGCATGATGGGACCGTGAATGCCAAACTCGAGAAGGGCATTGCTTGGCTCGAGTACGGTGATGCTCGAGCTTGGGAAGTTGAAATTGATCGTGACGATGTCGCGCTGGCTTTGGGACTCGAGCCTGACGAATTGCACGAGGACATGCCGATTTTGGCAGCCACGGCGGGACGGACAAAACTGATCTGTGGTGTGCCGAGCACCAGTTATCTTGACGCCATCGAACCCGATTATGACCGCATCAAAGCCTTAAACCTCGAGACGCAAACAACTGGACTGGTGGCGTTTACCTTTCCAGGTCGCGGCGGGTGTTTTACCGACAGTCGCCATTTTGCGCCGCTTGCAGGAATTCCCGAAGACATCGCCACGGGCAACGCCCACGCTGCACTTGCGGCATACCTCGCAACGGAGAAATTCTTTGATGATGGTTTAAGAATTTTTTCCGGCGCTCAAGGATATGCACTCGGCAGACCGTCCAAACTCGAGGTGAAATGCACTGTGAACAGGGGAGAAGTCTCGAGCGTTTGGGTTGGCGGACGTGCTGTCAGGATCGAACCATGAATATTTTTAAGTACACGGTTTTTGCTGCAAACTCGAGTGAAGGCGCTGGAAAACGCGTTGCCGTCATCGAGTCTGGCAAGCTCGAGGATCACGAATTTCAAAAAAGAGCAATTGAATCTGGCGAACCGCTCACGGTTTTTATTGTTTCCTCGAGCAATTCAGAAATTGATCTGCGGGTGTTCACGCCCAAAAAAGACAAAGGCGAAAGCGACTCTGGTGCGCTGGCGGCGCTCGAGCATTTGAATGCAAAACTCGAGTCCGAAGTCAAAGTCATGATGTCCGAAACCATGACAGCCAGGCGAATTAACGACATGTGGTACTTGCTGCAAGGCGACGCTCGAGGTTATGAAGTGTCAGTTCCAGACATCGAAACCTACGCGCCGAAAGCCTTGGAGATTGCGCCAAACGATGCCTCGCTCGAGTACCCAATTGCGGCTGCCACCATCGCACGCCCGAATCTGATCGTGCCAGTGAATAGCTCGGAAATTTTGGATTCAATCAATCCCGACTTGGATGCGATTTCAAGGATCAACGAACAAACCAACACTCGAGGTTTGATCGCGGTGTTTATCAATTTGGAATTATTTAAAGACCCCACTTCACAGCCGCAACGTTCGAGAACCGTGCTGGATTTTCGGTACTTTGCGCCGCTCAAAGGCATTCCCGAAGACAATGCCTCGAGCAACACCTTCGCCACGCTGGTTGGTTATATGGCGTTTGTTGGGTTGCTGCCCGAAGGTCGCAACCAAGTTCGCGCCTCGCAAGGCTACGCGATTGCACAGCCTTCAGAACTTTTTGCCATCTGTGAAAGTCAATTTGCTCGAGCCGACGCGGTTTGGGTCGGTGGGCGCGTCCGAAAGGTGAAACCATGATCGTTCGTCACTGGCAAGAATCCGATATTCCCGCCGCGCTGCGTTTGATGCGTGAACTGGCGGTGTTTGAAGCATATTTGGACAGTTTCGCCGCCACCGAGAGTATTTTGCTCGAGCAAGGTTTTAAGCTTCAACCACCCAATTTTTACGTGCTGGTTGCCGAACTCGACTCGAGCATTGAAGGTGTGCTGGTCTATTATTTCTTGCCCTACACCGCCAGCGCCAAACCGATGTTGTTCATCAAAGAACTTTTTGTAGAAGACGGCGCTCGAGGTCATGGTTTGGGGCACGCCTTAATGCGCAAAGCTTCGAGCATTGCGTTGGAAAAAGGTTGCGTCGGCATGAAATGGACGGTGGCGAACTGGAACGAACCCGCCAAAAAATTCTATGCTGGACTCGGCGCAACTGCAAACCCAGTCTGGATTGAGCATACGTTGACTGGCGAGGCACTCGAGAAATTGGGGAAGGCATGAACAACAGTTTTAAAAGCACATTTGACCAATTTGTCCAAGCGCTGAATGCTCGAGATGCCGACACGCTCGAGACGATCATTGCCGATGGATTCCGCTTTACGGGCACTGCCGCGCAATTTCAGGACAAAGCCGAGCGCATCCGCACGGTTCAGACGAGTCCCGCGTTTCCAACACTCAAATACCGCAATATCGAATTTGAAACTTTTGCCGAGACTTGTCTCGCGTATGCTGAATTCCAGTACGAAAACATTGAAGGCGATGTGCTCGAGTTTGGACGCGCCACTTTTGTTTTTGTGAAACGAATGGAAGCTTGGAAACTTGTGGCGCAGCACAACTCGCACGTCAAGAGGTGAATTATGAACCCGCAAACGATGGCTGAAAAAATTCTTTCAAAACGCGGCACCAAAACCGTGTTTGCGGGCGATCTTGCCGTGGTCGAAGTGGACAACGTGATGATCGTGGACAGCATCGCGGAGAGCGTGATCGAAATTCTCGAGACTGAACTCGAAGCGCTGCCCAAATACCCCGAACGCGTCAGCATCGTGATCGATCATGTTGCGCCCGCCTCGAGCGTCAACGTCGCAAAATCGCATCAGGCGGCTCGAGCGTTTGCCGCCAAAACGGGCGTGAAACTCTTTGATGTTGGACGCGGAATCTGCCATCAGGTCTTGATCGAAGAACGCCTCGCCTTTCCTGGCGCGATTGTGCTCGGTTCGGATTCGCACAGCACCACTTACGGCGCGGTTGGCGCGTTCGGTACAGGCATGGGCGCGTCAGACATTGCCATTGCCGCCGCCAGTGGTAAAACCTGGCTGCGCGTTCCCGAAAGTGTCAAGGTCAATCTCGAGGGTGAATTGATTGGTGATGTCAGCGCCAAAGACGTCGCGCTCGAGATGATTCGGGTTTTAACCGCTGACGGTGCGACCTACCAAAGCATCGAAATTCATGCCGGAGATCGCTTCTCGAGGGGCGAACGCATGACGCTGGCGAATCTGTGCGTTGAAGCAGGCGCGAAAGCGGGCATGGTCGTTCCTGGTGGTGAAATTTTAACGATGTACGAAGTGCCAGATTGGGTTTATCCCGACGAGGGCGCGAAATACATCAGAGAAATCACCATCGACCTCTCGAGCCTGACGCCGCGCATGAGCGTCCCAAGTTATGTGGACAACGTCGAAACCGTCGCCAGTTTGCGCGGAAAGCACGTCGATCAAGTTTTTATTGGCACTTGCACAAACGGGCGACTCGAGGATTTGCACGTTGCCGCCGCGATTTTAAAAGGTCGCAAGGTTGCCGCGAACACGCGCCTTCTGGTAATTCCCGCCAGTTCCGAAGTGCTCGAGCAAGCGATGGCGGATGGTTCGCTGTTAACGATCATTCAAGCGGGTGCAACGCTTTCCACCCCTGGTTGTGGTCCTTGCATGGGCAGGCATCAGGGTGTGCTCGCGCCAGGGGAAGTTTGCGTTTCGACCAGTAACCGCAACTTTATTGGACGCATGGGCGATGCCAAAGCCGAGATTTACTTGGCAAGTCCTGCTGTGGCGGCAGCGACCGCAATCATGGGTAGTATTGCGCTGCCAGAGGATTTGGTTTATGTCTAAACTCGAGAAACGTGAACAAAAGAATCTCGAGACTGCGCTTTTTAGGGCAAAAGAACGGGTGATAGAACTCGAGGAGTCTGTGCAACAGCAGAAATTTGTTGTCGATTCGACTTATGTGAGTGGTTGTTTGGATGCCATTTCCGATCTTTTTCCCTATGATGAGGGTACATTGCACGCAGATTTTGTATTCGGAAAAATTCCAAAACATAAGCGAATTAAAGACTTTTCAGATAAAAGTCAGTTTGAACATTTACTGATCAGTGAATCGAGAGATGCAATTGAACCGGTCGTGTGTACTTGGTTTGAAGAAAAGATCAAGATTCTAATACCCCGATTTTTAAACTTTAAAAATGGTGCTCTGCAAACAAAACTAAACACCCAACAATCAGAATGTTTTCTCGAAACCCTCAAACAACAGGCACATCGCGTTTCCAATGGTATCGCTTTAAGTCTGATCAATTTGGCAAAAAATGTGACCGAAGCGGGAAAAGAATGGTCAATATATTTAGAAAAAAGGGAAATGGGTTCGCTAATTTTTGACTTTAAACATTTGGATGCTCATCTCCAATGTGCGTTTCAGATAGTTGATGAAATCTATGATTAATGTTGACTCCCATTCAAAACCCCCTGAATTGCTATTTGAAGTTGAAGCGATTGCGGTACGCCCCGATGAAGACCTGATTTTGAGTTGAACGGAAGGATTTTAACATGGCTCGAGTTTGGAAATTTGGGGACAGCATCAACACCGACGACATTCTGCCTGGAAAGTACGCGCCGTTCATGGTCGGCGCAGATGTTTTTCACAAGTACGCTTTCGCGCATTTTCGCCCCGAATTTGCGAGCGAGGTCAAACCTGGCGATCTGCTGGTCGGTGGGCGCAACTGGGGTTTAGGCTCGAGCCGAGAGTACGCGCCCAAAGCCCTCAAGAAACTCGGGGTTGGTGGGATCATCGCGCAGTCTTACGCCCGAATTCATTACCGCAACCTTCTCAACCTTGGCATTCCCGCTTTTGAAAGCCTCAAGATTCCAGAAAAGCTTGTCGATGGTGAAGAGGTTGAATTTGACCTCGAGACTGGTAGAATTACCCGTTTGGATGGCACGGTTTTACAGCTTCCGCCACCGCCAGAATTTTTGCGCGAAGCCTTAAAGGAAGGCAGTATTCTCGAGTATTACAAGAAGTACCAGAAGTTTCCAGGAGAGTCATGAACGAAGAAGAACAAAGTTTATTTGTCAATTGTCCCGTCTGTGCCGAAGAACTCGAGATTCCGTCTGAAGCTTGGGACGAGTTTGAAGAGGGCGATATTCTGGTCTGCGAATCGTGCGGCGCAGAATTGCAAATCGCCAGCCTCGACCCGCCCGAATTCGAGCTTCTGGGTTTATTGACCGAATGCCCCAGTTGCGGTGCGGAAATCGAACTGACCGACGAGCAACTCGAGGAAAACACCAAAGTCACCTGTCCAGATTGCAACACCACGTTCAACGTGGAATTTGAGGAAGCTGAATAAATTGCATTCGTCGGGAAAAACCCCGTTGGAGTAGGGGTGAACCTTGTGTTCACCCAAAGCACGAAATACGTTTTATGGTGTGGAGGAAAGAACATGGCAAAAATTAAGTTTGAAAACCCAGAATCAGGCGCAATCATCGAACTCGAGAATCCAGAACTTGGCGAGATTGTAATTGACGACGAGACCGGCGCAGAGTTTGAAGTCGTCAGCCTCGAGCCGCCCAAGCTCGAAGCCGCCCCGCAAGAGGCAGAGGATTGGGGCGAATAAGCGTTCATGGCTGAACTTGCCCTGGTGTATGACCGTGTCCGCGAGGACGAGAAAATGTTGTTCGCTGCCCTCGATGGTCTTGGCGTGGCGTATGACAAAGTGTACGCGCCTCAACTCAGTTTTGATTTTCACAGCACCAAACCGCCCGAGTGGAAAGTGGTGATTGAGCGTTGCGTCTCGCAATCTCGAGGTTACGCGATCAGTGCGTCACTTGAGGCTTGGGGTGTGGAGGTTGTGAATCCGTCTTTGGTGATTGCCAATTGCGGCGATAAGCTTGTGACCAATGCGCTTCTTGCCAAGAACGGTATTGCCACGCCGCGCACGCAGGTTTGTTTTGATGGCGAGACCGCTTTAAAAGTCATCGAGGAGATGGGCTATCCGGTCATCATGAAGCCCCCCGTGGGTTCGTGGGGACGTTTGCTGTCACTGATTCGTGATCGTGACGCCGCCGAAACTGTGCTCGAGCATAAAGAAGTGCTTGGCGGTTATCAGCATCAGATTTTTTACATTCAAGAGGTGGTGAACAAACCAGACCGCGACATTCGGGCGTTTGTCGCCGACGGAAGGTGTATCGCCGCGATTTACCGCAACTCGAGCCATTGGATCACCAACACTGCCCGTGGTGGCAAAGCCGAAAATTGTCCGGTCACGCCAGAAATCGCCAGCCTTGCCGAACGCAGCGCGAAAGCCGTTAGCGGCGCGGTCGTGGCGGTCGATTTGATGGAAGACCCAACTCGAGGTTTGATGGTGATTGAAGTCAATCACACGATGGAGTTTAAGAATTCCGTCAGCACAACCGGCGTGGACATTCCCAAGAAAATTGCGGAATACGCTATTTCAAGAATGAAGTAACATGAATTTTCTCGAGCGCGGTTTGGACATTATCAATGAATTCAAATTGAATTCTGATGTCCCCAGCCGTGCTTTTAACTTGAGCAAAGAAGTGTTGAAAAGCACGAATTACAGTTTGAGTTCGTGCACACCAACCAAAAATCTCGAATCGGAGTTGGGCGATGAGATGTTTTCATTACTGGTGTTCGCCTCGAGTTTAAATCTGGATTTGGCTGTTGCCCTCGAGAAATCCTTGCGAAAAATGCGTGCTCGGGTTGAATATGGATTATGAAAAAATCGATTCAGACTCCTTGCTGAATATGCCATTCCTAAAGTTTGAAGATGATCAAAAAATTCCATTTTATGTTTGGAATTATGATTTAACCAAAAATGGTTGGGATTGGCGATTACCTCCACGCGCCATCGGCAACTTGCGAATGTCACGATTCAGAAATGTGCCATTGATTTCGATTGTCGCGTTGTTTGGGTGTGGTTCTGTCGCAGGTTTGTTTTTTGGTTTGATGCAATTTTTTCGCGGCGAGGTTCGGGTGGCACCACAACTCATGTGGCAGTTTTTCGGTTTATACCTATTTTGGATGCTGCTCGCCGTGGCTGCCCTGTGGGTACTATTGAGGACTGTAAAGAAATTGCTCGAGCCTGTGGTGTGCTCTCTTGCCATAAATTCCGAGGGGGGTGAGATTGAGCTTGATGGTTTAAAACGCTTTTGGTCGTTTCGTCCTCAGCCAATGGGAAGCATAATGATTCGAGACGTTCTCAATGTCAACCTTCACAAAAACGGTGCTGCTGAAGAAGAATTTGCATTGTGGCTCGAGTTGAAAAGTGGAAAACGAATTTATTTGAGCGTTTACGATATGAAAAAAGAGGAAGCATCATTTTTAAAAATGTTGCTCGAGCGCGAGTTTAAAGCGAGTGAATCAAGGTTTTAAGAGTTTGGAACACTCGAGCGCAACGCCATGAAAGGCTCGAGTGGTTCGATTTGGTATTCACCTGCGTTGGCTGGCACAATCACCGTTTCAAACTTGCCCAAGGTCACTCGAGATTCGCCCAGCATCACCTCGGCGCGACCTTGCGTGAGGGTGATTGAATGAAAACTCGAGTTTTCGGTGTCGCAGACCATATCAATGTCCGTGCCGTGAATTTCCTCGAGTTGAAAGTATTCGCAGCTCACACGGGTTTCTACCGCCTTTTGAGCTTGCATAACGTGATGATTGATCTGACCTGTCAAGTTTGGATTGGTGACGGCAACGCTTTGCGCCAAGTGCAAGGCACGCCCAGCGCTGGCGGGTCGATTCCAATCCCAGACGCGGTAGGTCGTGTCGGAGGTTTGTTGCACCTCGTAAATCAAAAATCCTGGTCCGAGCGCGTGCAGTGTGCCTGCGGGCATCATGATGGTTGCCCCCGTTTCGACCACGTGCTTTTGTGAAACGCTTAAAATACTGCCGTCCCGAATGGCTGCCTCGAGTTCGGCGGGAGTTGTACCTGGTTTGACGCCGGCGATCAATTCCGCGCCAGGTACGGCATCCAGAACGTGCCAAGCTTCGGTTTTGCCAAATTGACCTTTTCCCTCAAGTTTGATTGCCTGTTCGTCATTGGGGTGTACTTGAATGGAGAGCCAATCCGCGCAATCCAAAATTTTGATCAGCAACGGAAACCGTCTTCCAGTGCGCCCCATCACTCGAGCGCCAAGAAGTTCGGTGCCAAGTGTTCGGGCGACCTCCTCGAGCGTTTGCCCTGCGAAACTGCCACTTTTGATTTTGTTGCGTTCAAACACGAGCCAGGCTTCACCGTAAGGTTTGTGAGGGTCTGGCTTTAATTGTTGACCACCCCAGACGCGGTGGTGGTATTCGGGTACGACTTGTATGAGTTCAGGCATGGTTTATCCTTTTGAATGGTAATGAACTGCGTTTCCAGCCCCATAAGTCTAACCTGTATTTCGTAACCCTGCCGCAATGCCTTGGATACTCAGCAGCAATGCCCGTTCCAAATTGGCACGGTCGGGGTGATCGCTGGGCAGGGCGCGATACCGTTTCAGGAGTTCGACTTGGACGTGATGGACTGGGTCAACATAAGGGTTGCGCAATTCAATGCTTCGTTTCAAGCGCAGTTCTCGCTCGAGGATGTCCGTGCCGATGGCGTTTTTCACCAGTTGCACGGTGCGTTCAAACTCGAGTTTGATGCTTTCAAAAGTCTTGCTATCTTTGCCCAGGCTCGAGTACCGCGCAAAAATGCCCATGTCGGTTTTGGCGAGGCTCATCTGGGCGTTGTCAAGTAAACTGCGGAAAAATCCCCATTCGCGGTACATTTCCTGCGCCAGACCTGGCTGAAAGTTCTCGATGGTGGCGAGTCCGGCGCCCAGTCCGTACCAGCCTGGAATATTGGCTCGCGTTTGGGTCCAAGCCATGACCCAAGGGATGGCGCGAAGATTCTCGAGCGTTGCCTTTCCAGGGCGGCGAACTGGACGCGAGGCAATTTTTAAGCCCGCGATTTCGTTGATCGGTGTGGCAGCCTCAAAGAACGCCAGGAAGTCTTTGGAAGTCACCAGGCTCGAGTACGCCTCGCTCGAGGCATTGGCGGCGCTCTGAAGGGCTGTGCGGTAGTGTTCTGGGTAGACCTTGGGTTGTTCGCTGGCTTTAAGCAGCAAGGCATGAAGCAGTTGCTCGAGGTTGCGTTTGGCGATGGCAGGGTTGGCGTAACGTTCACTCAATGCCTCGCCCTGTTCTGTGATGCGCAAACCGCGCCCGATGGTGCCTTCGGGTTGCGCCAGAATGCCCCTTGCGGCTGGACCGCCGCCGCGCCCGATGCTGGTGCCGCGACCATGAAAGAAGGTGTGCTCGACCCCAGCCGTCTCGAGGACTTTGGTCAGTTCCTCCTGAGCGCGGTACAACGCCCAGTTCGCCGCCAGAAAGCCCGCCTCTTTGTTGGAATCCGAATACCCGAGCATGATCTCCTGCGCTCGAGCGCCCAGTTTGGCGCGGTAAACGCGACTCGCCATCAGTTGCGTCACGATCTGCGGCGCATTCTCGAGGTCGTCGGGCGTTTCAAACAGCGGCGAGACATCGACGTTTGAGAGTCCCGCCTCACGCGCCAGAATCAACACCTCGAGGATGTCCGAAACGCTCTCGGCGTGGGAAATCACATAACGCCCAAACGCTTGATTGCCGTTTTCGATCATGGCGTCGCGCACCGCCTCGATAGGCTCGAGCGCCAGGGCAATGTTGTGTGATCGGCTTGCGCCGACGGGCAGCAACGGTCGGTCGGAAGCCAGTTCTCGCTCGAGCAAAGCGACCCGCTCAACCTCCGTCAGGCTTAAATATGCCCCGTGAGCGCCACCAACCGCCAGCAATTCTTGCACCGCAATTTCAAGATTTCCAGAGAATTCACGCACGTCCAAACTGACCAGATGCGTACCAAAGGTTTTGGCTCGAGCCAAGACTGGACGCGCAAAAACCCTTGCCGTGCGGTTTAAACCCGTTGCCTCGAGCGAATTGACCACCCGTTCGAGGACTGGAACGGCTTGGGGTTTCGGGTGCTCTCCCAGGCTGTCGTGCAGCGTTTCAATCTCGTTGCGCCAAGGTTCATCGTTCGTGCTCAGGTCGCGCCCGATGGTCACCCGAGCGCGGTGCCCAGACGCTTGGGCAAAAAGTGTTTTTAAATTGGTTCGCAAATCCTCGGTGGCTCGAGCCGCATGGTACGCCAGGGTTTCGCGGGTGACTTGCGGGGTGACGTTGGGGTTGCCGTCACGGTCGCCGCCGATCCAAGAATAAAGCTTGAAGGGCAAGCTCAAGGTGCTGCGTTTGCCCAAAATGCCAACACCAAATTCGGCTTCGAGCGCCTCACGCAAATCAAACTCGAGCGCGGGCAGGGCGCTGGCAATATTGCCCAGGTACGCCAGACCACCCTGCACCTCGTCGCGCACGGTTGGGTTTCTCGAGTGCAACTCCAGGGTGCTCCAGAGTGCCTCGACCCGCGCCGAAATCCGATCAAGCACCACCTCGCGCAAGTCTTCACGCTCGAGGTCATTGAGATCATTGCTGATGGCATCCAAATGCGCTCGAACTGTGCGGCGGCGCATTTCGGTCGGGTGCGCCGTGAAGGTCAAACCAAGCTCGAGCTTGGCGATCAAAGCCAAAATTTCTTTGACATCCAAACCTCGAGCCTTAAGCTGCCTCACCGTGTCGCGCAAACTTTGCTTGCGCGGCTCGTTGGTGCGCGGATCAATTCCAGGCTCGAACAGACCGTGCCGCCGAACGCGGTGACGTTCCTCTGCCAGGTTCACCAACCAAAAATAATGTGCGAACGCCCGCACCAGATTCTCGGCGTCGAACAAACCCAAATTCGAGATCAGCGCCTCGAGTTTTACGACCAAATCCGTGTTCTCAGGCTCGAGACGAATGCGTTTGGTCAATTCGCGCACTTCCTCCTCGAGTTGATAAAAACGGTTCCCGACCTGTTCGCGCAAAATTGCGCCCAACACGTGTCCGAGGGCGTCCACGTCACGGGCGAGTGGGTCACGGGTTTCATTTTGCATTGTTCACCCCTTGAAAAATTTCACCCTCGAGTTTGCCAACTTCATCGCCCTCGAGATAACTGTAACGCGCCATGCGGGTCACGACATTGTATGTCAAATCGAATTCGACCGCGTTGAAAATGGACTTCCCCGGGGCAACCTCATTTTTTTGCGGTAACCCCGTCCTGAACTTGTAAATTGCGGCATCCAAACCCATGCCGATGCTCGAGTCCTGCGGACCGGTCATGCCAGAATCGGTTTGAAACGCCGTGCCTTGGGTTAAGAATCTGGTATCAGCCGTGGGAACGTGTGTGTGCGTGCCGATGAGCGCCGCGATTCGTCCGTCAAAATGCCAGGCGAAACACGCCTTTTCCGAGGTCGCCTCGGCATGAAAGTCCACGAACACCGCACCCAAATTGTCCTGCTCGAGAATTTCCTCGAGTGCCGCGAAGGGGTCATCTA
Source organism: uncultured Deinococcales bacterium (assembly GCA_964247135.1). Lineage (GTDB taxonomy): Bacteria > Deinococcota > Deinococci > Deinococcales > JAAFIG01 > JANXTZ01. The sequence goes on from CAXTTL010000074.1 coordinate 18,671, forward strand.
AGGGGTTCATGAAAATCCGACCCAAAAAATTGGTGACTGTGATCCGTTCGCCATTGACATCAAAACTGGCTGCCCCGCGACCTGGCGCACCGCTCGGGTAATTTTTTGGACGCACAATCCTCGGGTCATCAATTAGACTTAAGACCTCACGGTTGTCCCAAGCATGGTTGCCCAAGGTTAGGCAATCGACGCCAGACTTTGTAATGCTCGAGAACGAATCTTTGTTCAGCCCAAAACCGCCAGCCGCGTTCTCCGCGTTGGCAATCACAAAATCGTATTTGCTTCTGATCGTCGGCAAATGGCTCGAGACGAGGTTTCGCCCGGGTTTGCCGAAAATGTCACCAATGAACAAAACCTTCACGGGTACAGAATAACCTGATGCTCGAGTTGCACGATTCCCGAACGTTTGTTCAGAAAATCGAAACTCGAGCTTGGAAGTTTGAAGGACTCAATTGTGATTTGTGAAATGTAAGTACGACCACCTAGTCGTTTCGTTTGTATACACGCACATCAGTCCCAAACTTTTCAAACCATTCTCGAATCGGTTCAATGATGCTTTGTCCAGGCAATTGATTCATCACTTCTGGTTGAGTCACTCCAGGTCGAATATTGAAATCGGTCGCCAGCAATTGATCTGTGCCGAATCGCATCAGGTCAACCGCCCAAATCGGAAAATGAACCGCAGGAGTCCAACCATCTGCGCCAACCCGAGTTTCAATCTGTGGACTCCAGTTCGAGCGCCACTCGTCTCGAGAGCGAAAGCGCAGGTAAAACGTCTTCTTGCCTATTTTCAAAATGCGGTATGACACGCTGAACTCGAGTCCTTCGATGGGTGATTTTGGAATCCACCAGGA
>CAXTTL010000075.1:0-19420 GCA_964247135.1 uncultured Deinococcales bacterium
TCTTCAGAAACCTCAAAACGTGCTCGAGGTTTATTGGTCAGGTCACTCACGACTCTGACCGTAAGGTTTTACGTTTTCCTTTGGGCAGCAGGGCAGGGTGCGGAGTCGAGCCTCTCCGTTTACGCGTCTTCATGGTGCGCCCAACAAATTCAACCGAACCAAAAGGCACCAAATTCAAAGGTGTTTGTTTATGTTGAACATCGACTGCCCAGTACGGATTTGTGCTTGCAACCGAAGGCTTGGATTCAACTGCGTTCTCAAAGTGAAACAATCCCGAACTGGCAACAGCAACAAAAACCAGCAAAAGGCGCAAAAGAAAATTTGACTTGAGTCGCACGAGTATTGGGTATCTCAAGACCCTGCGAATTCGGCACAACAACACCCAACGCCCCAACAGCGCTTGATGTTCAAACCCCAACCGTTCAGCCTCGAGCCAACCACTGTTAGAAGGCGTTTTAAGTACGTTTTGAAAAGCACACTCAACCTGGTCTCTTGACTTCACCACCATTTCGGCAGTCAACAACCGCGACGCAATGCCCGTGGCAACATAAACAAAGACCAAAAGAATCAAAATTAAAATCATGGCTTTCCTTTCAGCACCGTGAGAAACTCAATTTCGTTTCAAGCTGTAACCAAAATCGGCAAGCGCCGCCTTCAGAACTTCAAAAGCCGGACTTGTACTGGGACACATCACGTCAGCCCCCAGCACCCGACCCGAATTCTGCCCAAACGCGTAAACTCGAGTTTCATCCGCATGAAACGAACGAAACGCCTTCAACCCATTCAACTCGGCATCCTGCCCGCGAGCTGCAACGTCAAGGGCAACTTGCAATTTTGCAGGCAAATCAGCGTCGTCCAGGTGGTCATTCAAAACCACCATCACCGTCATGTACCCCATGAAAACCCCTTTCTGAAACCAACGAAAGGGACTCGAGAGTCCGAGTCCCAAACGCCTGTCGAAACACCAATTGCCGAAACATAACCTTTGAGCAACCATTAAACCCAGAGTTTCAGTCCAAAAGCTCAAACCATTGAACTCGCTCGAGCCAACCAAGCCTCGAGCAACCACCACGCCCGAACCCACGGGGTTACAACCTGACACTGATCCCAACACGCGAACATCAACTCGCCCGTTGAAACCAAAGCCTGACAAAGAACCACCAGTTCACCAAAAACAGGCTCGATCAATTCACGACCAGCCCGCCACTGAGAAAACCAGACGTCAACACAAATTTCAATCGCATCAAATTTTGTTTTCATGCCATTCACCTTGCTCGAGCAGCCTTACCGCTCGAGCTACTGCTTTGGCATCTCAAAGCGATCAACGGCGTTTATGACCGAAGATCAATTTTTAACCTGCGGAATCTCCAGCCTGTGAGCGCGCCAATCAACAGGCAAAGTCTCGAGTGACCTGGTTTGAGCCACGACAACTCGAGCGGGAACATCCAAATCAAAACCGTACTTGTCTTTGATCTCTGCCTTCAAACGTCGACGTTCTGCACGAAGAAGCCGAATGAAATGCAACTCGGCAAAGACCACACCCAGTACCACCAACGCAAAACACAAACCGACCGTCCAATAATTTTGAGCACACATAAGAACCTCCCAAGAAAAGAAAAAAGGACCCGAGCGAATCCCGAGTCCCAAAACGAAAACAAGTTTGATTAAATTACAAAATACTCAGCATCAAAACGTTCCTTCAACACGCCAGCCACCACATCAGCATGACAAGCCTTTGGCGCACACCAACACGCTAACTTCAACACCCCTTCAGCAATCAGAATTTGATACAAACGTTCGAGTTCAATCAGCACCGCATTGCCCGTGCAATCCCCAGCCAACCAAGCATCCGCTTGCTTTCGCAAATATAGATCGAAACGGTCAATCACCTGCTTGCGCTGAACATCATTGTTGGCATCAGCGAGATAAAAAGGATTGCCGAGCGGACTTGCAGGCAAATCACCCTGCGCCCGACCCAAATACACAACCTTACCTGCCAAAGCCAAGAGACGAACGCCAGGATTGCGAATGTTTACCACTTCAATAATTGGTTTCATGTCCATGCCCTTGCTCGAGCAGGGTCATCGCTCGAGCTACGTTGTTCACCCAAAACCCGAATCACAAAATCGTCATTGGATTCCAAGCATTGTACTCAGCCATCAAAACGAGCATCCAATTGCGCAACCGTTCCTCCTGGTCATCGACACCCGCTCGCTGCAGTTGAACATGCAACGCCAACGAATAACCAAGCAAATACGTTAAACCATCAAACGCAATACAGTTCGTGCTAGGTACTTGCTCATCATGGCAAACTTTTCCCACAAGCTCAGCCAACAAACCCTGAGCTTCTGGATTCACAAACGCATCAACCCAATCAGACTCAATCAAAACATGCCCCATTTGAACAAGGTCTTCAATCGCCCCCGCACTCTGCACCGCACTGCGTTGAACCACACTTAACCTTTGATCATGATGTGACAACACTGTAACCACAAAAGTTTCGTTTTCGTGAACTTTAAATAAATACATACAACTTCTTATGACCCGCAGACCAAAATAAAAGCTCGAGTTTTTAAACTCGAGCCTCAAAACCAAATTCAAAAGCGCTAATGAATCAAATACTCAAGATCAAAACGCGAGATCAGGGCATCGTCCAAACGATCACACAACGCATCATGCTCCTCGTCAGAAAACTTTTTGTTCAAACAAACCAACACATCTTTGAACGGAATGTTCGCTCGAGCTTCGTACTTCCAATACTCGAGCTTCGCCCCGAACTCCTCAGCGTCAAAGCCCCAAGGGATTGGTCTAGGATTCTCAAACAACCAATCCGCCGAAAACAACAACACAGCCAGCTCGAGCAAGGACTCAAAACCAAAGCCGGGCAAAAACTCCAACCAATAACTCACATTTGTATTGACATGATCGTTACGGCCAAGAACCCAACGATCCAACTTCGCAAGCCAACGCCCTTGAACCACATTGTCATGATCCAACATCAAAACATAGGCTTTGTCCTGGGGTTTACGATCACGCTCAGCAACCCAACGCGAGAACGGAACCTCAAACAAATTCGGGTCCACCCTGGCACCAAAAGGAATTTGCATTAAAGACCAACCTCCAATTTCAATTTTGCAAACGAAAACTAATGCCAATACAAAACCACGGCATCGTTTGGATTAAGCAAATTAAGATACGCCCAAACTGCCTGGCTCAACACGCCCCAACAAATATCAGCCCGCTCTGCCACCCCAATCAAATCACAAACGGACACCTGTTTCAAATCTGCATCATAACGATCACAATTCAAAACCCCATAACCACGAAATCCAAAACCAACGAAATTCTCAGCAACCAAAACACCAACCCGATCTTGTAAACCCAACACTTAAACCGTCAAAACCGCATCAGACCCGCAATGCAACCTCGAGTGAGAATAAACCTCCGAACCTGCCACGGTTACCGGCAACAACGACAATTCAACAGCCATCATCTACCCCCTAAAACGATCAAGATATTGCTGACCTTGCTCGAGCGAACTTCTCGAGCTAGTTTTTGAAATAAAGAATCTAATTTTTTTGAACCCTCAAAATATTCTTACCCTTCACCTTCACAACCCCACCAACCTCAACATCCAAACCAACCCGCTTAAACAACTCCGGCAAATTCTTCTTAAACCAACGCTCCCGAAACTGAACCTGAGACATCAACCAACCCGACTTCTCATCAGCACTCGCCGCACTCGCGCAAGCCGCCAACAACTCAAACTTAAAACTCAAAACCCGAAGACCCACCGCCTCCACCCGACGACCAAAACCACCCACCCGATCATTCAACCGCACCAACTCTCCACGCAAAACCCCAACGTCAGCCTCCGCCCTCAACGCTCGAGCCTCCACCGCCCCAAGCCGAACTAACAAAGCCGCAACATCAACAGGTGCCACAACCTCGAGATGTTGAACATCCTCGACCTCAGCGACCTCAACCACCTCAGTAACATCAACCACCTCAACAGCAACCACAGACTCAAACGCCTCGCCCTCGAGCACCCCGACCCCGCCCGCCTCAAACACCGGCAACTCAGACTTCACCAACGCCAACGCCCCAGCAAAAGACAAACCAGGCGTCCCCTCAGCCCTCAACATCAACACCGCACGCTCAATCCGCCCAGCCACCAACAACGGAACCTTACGCTCCGTCACCCCAACCACCTCACCAAACAAACCCACATAACAATCCAAATACCGCTTAAACGTCTTGGGCGTCAAACCCAAACGATTCCGAAACTCCAAACGATCCACCAACTCATCCATACAACCCCAATCCAAACTCGAGAAACCAAAATTCAAAAGCGCAATTGAAAAAAGACATAATTCAAACCTCGAGACTCAACCCCCAGACATCAACCGATCCAATTTTTTTTCAACCCGCAACAACCCCACCCGGTAAAACTCCACATCCCGAACCAAACCCCGCAACAAACGAGACAACTCGAGCAACACAAACCCATCACCCGAATCCCGCCGCAACAACTCCAAAAAAGCCTCACGCAAACCCAACCCAGGACTGACCCGCAACTCATCACGAACCGCCCCAAACAACCACAACACCCCCACCGGCAACAAACGCTCACCACGAGAACCAACCAAAAACTTCCGACCCGTCAGCTCAGACCACACCAACGAATACTTCCGCACCGAAACCACAGACATCGCCAACAACTCCGCAGCCTCCGTCGCCGAACACAAACCCGCCTCGAGATTCAAATTCTTAAGTTTGCTCACCACCACAACCTAAAACAAAACCAAAAACGCAACGAGGAAAAACGACAAAAACCCAGTAAGCACCCACGAAAACCCTCTCACGCACAACGATTGCTCACAACACCCAAAAACATCAGACCTGCACAACAAAAACCCCAGTAAGCACCCCCCCAAAAAACCATCCCCCAACCCTTTCCAACCAAAACCACCCTGCCTTCGCGAGTAAGCACCCCCCGACAACCACGTACCACACAACAAAAATACCACCACCTGCCTACTCAAACTCGAGCAACCAACCCCAGTACGCACCCTGCCTACTCAAGCAAAAACCAGACAAAACACCTGCCTACTCGAGTAAGCACTCCACAACAACCACGCACCAGACAGCTTAAAGATCACTGAGAACTTTGGATTAACCCAAAACCAAAGGCTCAATAGGCAAAAGCCTAAAATACCCCTTGTCATACCCTAGAGACGAAAGGGGTGCGTACTAAAAAATCGGTGTTTTGAGTACGCACCCCTTGAAAATGGTTCGTCACTTGCAGACGTTCGAGTCACGACAACGACTTAAGTTTTACAGTCACTTGGTTGTCTAACGGTCACTCAACCCCTTTAAAATTCGAGTTTGAAGCCTCGAGCAGTACCGCACAGACCTCGCCGTACAAACGCGTCCTGGAAGCGCCTTGTCCGGTTTCTACGGCGTACAAGAAGTACAAGAAGTTGTCGAGATTTTCACGAGTTTGATCTCTCGATTTTCTACAAGGGTTCTGAAGTTCCGACAAAAGCAAGTTCGTTTGCATCTTCAATAGTCAAACCTTTGCCAAGTACGAAGCTGTAAAGCAATTTTACCTGATCGTGCCGAGGTTCGGAGTCTACTTGCTGGTCGTTAGTTGCAACTTCTTGTTTAAATCAACACCATTTTTTGATACTTGTTTAAATCTTCTACGCGTTTTATTTATTCCTCTCTTGCCCCGAGCAGGTTAAGCAGCTCGAGGGCAGTTTTTAGAATTCTAAATAAGCCTTGGGTCATTGTTTTGGTTTGCATGGCAGAAAGTTCAAATTTAAAGTGCAATTGAGTTGGGCGCGGTATTGCTTTGATGTTGCCAGCTAGAGTGAACGGCTTGCCCTCGAGTTTGCGGTATTCCTTCAAAGTCGTTTGCGGACGTAATTCGTCAAGCTCAAGTTTCACCAGAACTACCCTGCCCGCACCAACCCGTTCGTGCCCTGGCTTTGGCGCGTCCGTGATGTCATACTCTGGCGCATTTACGTCTGTGCTGTGACAGATCATGGCGTTGCCGTTGTTTGTGTACTTGTGTTAAACCCTCAACCCGAACTTCAGATTTCGCTAGCCTGATAAGGATGAAAAACAAAACCACAACACTGGTGCTACTCGCTCTCGCCTGGTCCACCGTCTGCCTGCCAGCAAACGCCGAAACGTTCGTTGGCGTGAATTACGGTTATCCTTATTCGGTCGGAATTTCGATCGGCACCAATATTGAAACCGGGATTGTCTTGCAGGGGAATTTCTCGAGCAACCTTTTGTTTGAATCTAAAGACCCCTCGTACTCGTTTTCGCTCGAAGCCAGTTATCAATCGGATTTGGACCTTGAGGGTTTTGTGCCATTAACACTGCGCTACGGAATAGGTTTGAGTTTGGACCACAATCCGATTGCCTCGAGCGGTGAAAGCTTAAGCATATTGATTGGTGCCCACGCCAACTTTTGGTTGACCACAGCGTTCACGATTGACCTCAACCTTTTGATTCCCATTCGAACCATTGCCAGCAGTGTTTTCAATGGCGTTTCGCCTGGCTTGAACATCAGCCTCGGTGCCGGTTTTCACTTTTAGAATGCATAGACCTAAATTTTAATCAGCCCAGCGGCACTTTGCTGGGCTGATTAAATTGAATACGAAAAGATTTATGGTCGGATCGTTTTGGTTATCGCTTTCGGCTTCTCGAGTTGACTGGCATCGATTGAAAAAGGCATGGATTCCAGCACCTCGACCTTGAAGTGTTGTTCAGTCAAGGCATTTTTGATTTTCCAAATACCCTTGCCACGTTTTTTGTAGCGTAACCATTCGCAGCCTCCCGTGAAATCAAAGGTCAACGGAACGCGATTGGTAATATCTCGCCAGCCTGGTTCTGTAACCTCTTGCGTGACGACACCGCAACTGGTGATTTGGATTTGTGGTCGCCTGTTGGTCGTCCAAAGTCCAGCCATCAAAAACGGTTCATTGTTGATCAAAGAAAATTTATACGCTCGAGCTTTGGCGTTTTGTAAGATCACGGCAAAATAGGCGGTTGCTGGAATGACGCAGCGGTATTCCATGAGAAGCTGACTGACATTGCGAATATAGGTCATCCGTTCATGGCGGATGTTGTGATAGCCTTCGTGATCCGCACCGACTATACTCGTGAACGACTCTGGAACTAGACCAAACCTCGAGCGAAATGAATTTAAGTGCAATGGAATCAATTGATCTGGTTTGGTTGCCGAGCTTTTTACGGTGATGACTTGATTGTCAATCATAAAATACTTTTTTAAACTTAAGGTTGGTACGGGTATTCCCAACCAATCGGTGAGTTGAGATGTGGAAAGGTTCATTTCAAAAATGTTCATGTTGTGATTATAGACCGAAAGCCTCAACTTGAGAATACATATTACTTTTTGTCAAATTTGGAGACATTCGCGTCGGGATTGTTGTTTGGTCAAAATAAAGTTTGAGCCACTTTCTGATGCGATGGCTCAAACTTTAAATTTTCAGATGTGATTAGCTTGTCATTCTTTTGTACTCTACCGGAATCCCAATTGGTTCTCTTCCTGCAAGTAGTTCATCTATTGCTGTATCGACGTTGGGATGAACAAGGTATTTGCCATAACCCAAAACCTCTATGGCTATATTGAATACACATTCGGCTGTGCGTTGTCGCGTTGCCATATCGATTTCACCAAGGATAATTCTATAGCGCTTGTTGTTCATCGCGCTTCGCAATGATGTACCGTGTACGGTCGCTACGATCCTTGTACCCTTTTGACTGGCCTCTTGGGCGGTTTCGGCTTCGCTGGGATAAGCCAATTCATCCAAGACGATGGTTTTGGGACTGTAATTACCAACGATCTCGAGCATGGTCAGGTGTTGTTCTTTTCGTGACGGCACCATTTTGCGACGTGCTGGCGAGATCATGTGATGCGGCACGTCGCCGTCACCGCCGATTTCATTTGAGGTGTCACACACCACACACTTGTCAGCTTCTTTGGGATCGGAGGCGATGATTCTCACCAGGTCGCGCAAGGTGGTGGTTTTGCCGACTGCTGGGGGTCCTATCACCAGGATGTTGTTTCGTTCAATGAATGGGCGTAAGCAGTCTGACACCCCTACAATAAACCGTCCGATTCGGATGGTGTATCCAATCACCCTATGTTGAGAATTGGTCACCCTCGAGATTCGGTGCAGTGTTCCAGGGATGCCGATTCGTCCATCGTCTTTGGTCTTGCCGAATTTGGATTCCATCGTTTCGAGTTCTTCAGCGGTGAAGATTTTATCCACCTCGAGCATTTCACCTGACACCCAAAATTTCGGCTTGATGCCCACGTCAAGATGGATTTCATCAAGTCCAACTTCGTTTTCGATCACCATGTTTTGAAGGTAACCGGGTAGCATTTTGACCAGCAGCTCGACCTTCTCAATTCCGAAAGCGCTGCCGCTCGAGATGGCAGGTGGGATGAGTGCTTTATGTTGAACGCGTTCCAGGTTCATTCCTCGTTGCTCTTTTTGGTTGTCGCTTCATTGCTCTTTTTGCTGTTGAGGGCACGACGTATGTTTTGAAGTTCCGCAACTCCCTCGCCAATGTTTTTGTTAAGTTCCCAGAACAGGTACAAGCCCTTTTCGATCGAGAACATGATCGCGGCAGTGATCCAGATCAGCACGCAACCGAGGACGCTGCCTTTGAACAGCAAGATGACTCCGACGAAAATGGCGATAACCAAGAGCATGGCTCTGGTGATCGCCCCCAGATTCCAGTACGTCCGTGGTGTAGATGTTTGGCGTGTTTTTGGTTTTGCTTGAGGGTTTGCAGTCATTTTAGATCCTTTGCCATTTTCCAGATTTGATTGAAGCTCGAGACTTGCGGGTACACGCCTGGTTCGGGGATCGTGACTTGAACGCTGTTCATGGTGCTGGGCTTGTTGGTTTCAAGGTACGAGCTGGCGATCAATGTTTTGCGGTCGATGATCGCCTCCCATGCGGTAATCCGTTGCATGGTTTTGATGTAGATGTTTGGGCTGCGTTTGAGTTGCCCGAGGTATGAGTCTCGGGCTTTGAGATCGACCGCGTCCACGATGATGAATGTCTTGACATTTTTGGCTCCCATGGCAATCAGCGCCCGAGCGACGTTGATCGATTTTAGCCCAGGGGTGATGATCAAGATTTCTTTGGTTGCCCGCGACAGCGCAGCCTCGAGTTCTGCTGGTGATTTCACTGGTTTTGGTATTCCGGTTCCAGTGGTTTGCGGGACTGGTTGTGGCGATGGTGTTTGGGCCAGCCCGATGGTGGACATCAAAATGACGGCGGGAAGGACGAACCATTTCATGGGTAACCTCTTTGTGACTTACTTGAGGCTGTTGGGGTCAAATGAAAACTTTGGGGCTTTTATCCAAATTGTTGAAAACCACTTGGTGATTCTTTGAGCCTCGAGCGTGTCGTTGATGGCGACGGTGTTGTTGACGGACAGCGGACTTGGTGGTGAACCGAGTAGGTCGCCTTTAATCACGACGGCGTCATCGATCACCATTACGCAGTACCGTACATTTTTTGCCAGGCGTATTTCGAGGTTTTGCCACAGGCTGAGCGAAGGCGCGTAACTCGAGGGTCCTGCAGGGTTACGCGAATCCAGAATGATCATCTCTGGCACGCCTCGTTGTTGGTTGGCGTGAATCAAGGCGGTGGCGATTGGTTTGTGGCGCAACTCCGGGCAGACCAAAAGGATTTTGACGTGAGCCGAATCGATGATCGCGCTGAGTTCCGAGGCAGTGTTGACTCGAGTGACGATGTTGTTCGCCCAAATTGGATTCGCCATTAAGCTCAGACTGATGATTGCGCTACCGAGCGCTAAGTTTTTACGGTGTGAAGTGGTCATAGGCGGTGGTTTGCAATCCTTTCAAAAACGGTTGGAAGGTCATGATGCTTTCTTGGGTGAACCTGATTTCAATTGAGCTTTGCCAAATGGCGTCGCCGCTGAACATGATGTTGGGTTTGTTGTTGATCCATAAAAAAGGTTCGAGTTTGACGTCTTGTTTGGCGATCCGTATCTCGATGTTGCGCACGAAGATGGTGGCGTTGAACAGCCTGGTGACTTCGGGTGATTTGTTGGTCATGGCTTCACGCTCGAGAAGCACAATAATTTGAGGTGCGCTGCCGGCAGCTTTGAGCAGTGCGTCGGTCAGTTGTGGGTTTTCAATGTCTGGCGCTTGGTAGAGAATGATGTTTTTGGTGTTGCCCACCATCTCGAGGTATTTGGCGGTTGGCATTGGAAGGGTCGGCAGTGATTGGATTGATCGCGCTGTGGCTTCTTGGGCAAAGGCGAACTCGAGTCCAAACATCAACACCGGCAACAGAGCCATTTTCATACTGCCTCTGCTTGTTTTTCGTTGATCAGGAACATGCTTGGAACGACCGGAATGGACACCAGCATGGTTTTTTCTTGGTTCAGGTCGCGTTCGATGAGTTCATGTTTGCTGTTTTCAGCAACGAGTTTTTTGGCATTTTCGGGGCTGATGTAAACGTAAGGGAATTCAAACAAGCCGAGCGCCTTTTTGTCTGGTTTGTTGGCGGTGTGCCCAACCAGCGCTTGACGGTTGCTGTTGACCCAACGCAACAAACGGTGGTTGGAACCGTGTTGTTTGAGCGCATCCTTGTATTTTTCGATTCGTGACAGACCGATTTTGGTGATCTTGTAGCCCTCTTCAGTCTCCTCGACCCAACTTTTGACTTTCCATTCCTCGAGTTCGCTTGGCACGTTCAGGTGGCTGATATCGATTTTCTTGATCAGCACGGTTGAAATGCCTTTTTTGCTGACATCGATGTTCATCGGCACGATTGAGCGCAGCATCAGTTCAATCCAGGTTCTAAAACTCTCCGCGATAGGGTTTTTGATCATTGTGCTAAAGTCAATCGGGCTTTGCGGCTCGATGCGGTTATTTTCTGTTTTGGCATAATCGGTGATGGTGTATTTTTGTTTGATTTTGATGTACATCTCGTGGAACGGATGTTGTGGGTTTTCCATTGGCGTCAAATGCACCCGTGTCCACTGGGTGCCAACGAATTTGACGACGCCATCGGGAAATTCTGCCATCGCCTCCGGGCTGAGCAAAGACCGTTTGGCTTCGCGGTAATTGGTTGAATTGCTGTGCTCTCTGGTCATGAATCCACCACGTACCGATTCGCCCTCAGAGATTTCGGTCACGGTTTCAAACCCAATGTGTCCAGACCAATACTGGGCTTGCTCGAGCGAGAAGGATTTTGGAAACAAGACCATTTGCCCGAAGTTGTTGTTCATCATCGCGGCGAGCTTGGTCGAGCCGTAACGGTCTGCTACTTGTTCGGTGTTTTGCACCACGATGTGCATGGCGACGCCTCGAGAGCGTAGTGTCGCCAGGTTGCGGTCAATGTTGGGCAGTTCGCCAAAACTCGGAAATTCGTCCATGTAGAGCGAGAGGTGAACTGGCAGTTTGCCCTTGTGGGTGTTGACCACTTTTAGAATTGAGGTGTCAATGGCTCGCTTGAGGAGTTGTAACAGCGCCGAGGCGTTGCCATTTTCGATTTCGTGTTGCGGCAAGCCCATGAACAACAGCCCTGGGCGCTCGAGGAAATCTTCGATGCTGAGCGTTTCTTCGGGCAAACCTTGGCTGGTCGCACGGTTGACGTTGTCATCGGTAAAGATTTGTAAGTCACCGGCCAGACCCGTACACAAGCCGATAAAAATATCGTCTTTTAAATCGATGATGCTCGAGAGCAAACGCAGCACCTCTGGACGGTGTTTGATATAACTTCTGGTCGCAGCCGCATTGTTTAAAAGCCAATAAATCTCCGCGATCTCGCTTTTGCCCTCTTTGGCGAAACCGTAAATCAAGCCTGCCAGCAGGGCGCGTTCGTTGTTGTGATAAAAAGGCACGATTTTTTGTCTGGTTTCTTTGGGACGAAAGATGTTGGCAATATCGAACGCGTCCTTGTAGCTGTGAATGTCTTTGATCAGTGGCAAGCGCAGACTTTTGGGATGGAACGGGATGTAGACTTTCACCTCGCGTCCCCAGGCTTTGAAGAAACTGATTGAATCGAGCAGTCCTTGATCGGCGTCTGGAAATTTGAGGTCAAAGACCACGGCGCAGTGACCGCTCATCGCGTCGGCCAGGATGTTGGGTTTTAGGTACGTGCTTGTTTTACCCGCGCCGATACCGCCGACCACCAGTGTATGGGCGCAGCGCCTCGAGAGCGGGACGCGCAGTTGAACTTCATTTTGTCTGGTTTTGTCTACGAGCACACCGTAGTGTCCATTCAGCTTGATGTCGGGCGACCCTTCAAAATATTCCTTGAGTTCACCCATGACGGCCCAACGTCCTTCACCTGGGTTTTTGCCCGCTGGACGCTGGTTGAGTTGGCGTTTGGCGTATGCGGCGAAGACCAGCGGGATCACCATGGAGTACCAGTAATATTCTGGAACTCGAGCCATCCAAGCCTTGCCGATCATGTTGGTACAATTGGCGTTGATAAAGCATTTGAGTTTCATTACCGATTCGTTGGTGACGTTTAGATATTTACCCCAATTTTTCAGCCACATTTCGTGTGCAACGCTGTTGAAGGCGTTAAAACTCAAATATCCTACGCCAGCGATGATGGCAATGAATCCTAGAATGCCCAGCCACATCATCAGTTTGAACTTGAGGGCGTTTTTTGGCGACGACATCGTTAACCTCCAAGCACTCGAGGAGGATTAGGCGTTGATCCCGTGCTGCCACCTGAGAAAGCGGGCAAGCCGCCAACTGGGTGCGCCGTCACATCAATCACGGTGCCACCTTGTTGGGTGTTGTTCTGTTGGCTGTTGCCGCTCATACTGGTCGATTGGCTGTACGGTCCTGCTGCCAGACCAAAGCTGGTTGAGGCGGTTGAACTGCTGCTGCCAAGTGCGCCAGAGTTTGGATTGCTGACGCTGACTCCAGCGCTGTTTTGAGCGCCACTTCCGCCCCCGCCCAATGATCCAAATCCTGAAAAGGATAAGTTCGGTGTTGGCATACCGCCACGACCCATTCTTGGAGCACCCCCCGCTCGAGCAATGAGTCCTCCGAAGAACGCGGCTATGGTTTGTTGGGCGTTGTTCATCACAGCAATTGCCGCGATTAAACCCACAACCATCATGATCAAGCTGATAATAAATCCTATTAAAAGCGTTCCAATCGCCGTAAAAAATCCGCCAACGGCGTCTGCCATTTTCTTGGTGGTGGCGTCGATCAATCCCGATGCGCCTGGTGCAATACGGGGTGCTCCTGCAGTTGCAGCATCTACTGTAACCAGAACCACATCTGCGGGGTTGATCGTTTTTGCCACCTCGAGCGCTTTCAGATATTGCTGTTTAGCCTCGATAATCTGCTCGTTAAAGTGCTTCGCGGGACCGACAAAACCGATGTTTAACGCAAGTGAAAAAAGGGCAGGGACAAAAAGCGCTACAAAATAACTCGAAAACATGATTTTCATGTATGTGCTGATCATCTTGACGCCCATTTCTCCCTTAAAGATCATAAAGGCAACAAAAAAGGGCAACAGAACATTTCCAAACAGGACTGCCATTCCACTGGTCATGACAATCAAAAATAGCGTTAGGATAAGTGGCAAAGTTGCCAAACCTATCCACGACAGCATGTTAGCGTAGCCATCGACTGCTGCCATGATGGCTGCTTTGCCACCACCTTTGGCGATTTCCTTGGCGACACCTTTTTGGATGGCGGCATCGACTGCAAGCTTTCCGCCAATTTTGGCAATCATGGCAATACCGAGTAACCCAGTTGCATATTGACCCAATGTTTCGCTTTCAACCAGTGCTTTATCAAGCGCGGGTGATGCAAATTTATTGAGCGACCATGCGTAGGTGTCGTACCAAGTTTGTTTGACGATATGAGGTAAATTTTGACGATTTGTACAGTATGTAACTTGTTGACCTGTAGTGTAATCGATTGACGTTGCATAATTGATACATTCACCCTCTGTGGTCCACGCAAACAATACGCCAACCAAAATCAAGCGCAGCATCAAACCTTTAAGTTCATCCGTTCCACCTCCAACCGCAATTCGATATCCTCCCCATATCACGCCAAAAATGATGATCAACAAACAAAATTTGTTGAATGGCTCGACGATTCCTGATGACGCGATCAAATCAACAGTTTCAGTCAAATAGGTTGTTGGGTTTGGGAATAAATTCCAGATTGTTTCAAAGACCATGACGTTCCTTTCTCGAGCGATAAGTGAGTCAATTACCAGTTTGGAGACATGGCCGATGTGTCCTTTGTCTTTAGGATCAATTCGCCCAGTGTTTGGGTTTGAACTTGGATTTCGTTGCCTTTGTCTTCGGCATGTCCCGTCATCTCGGTGAGTGCCAGGTCGAAACTGCCTGCCTCTTCTTGGCTTTTGGCAACAACGTCACTGGCGATGATTCCAAGTTCCTGCGTGGTTAACGCTTGTTGTTGAACTTGGGCTTTGATGGCACCAACCACGTTGGCATTCGTCGCTGCGTTTTCGCTGATCATCGAGGCGATCCCGCGAGTCATGGTTTGAACCGCCGATCTGGTGCTGACGGCGGTGTTTGAATCCTCGATCAGTTTTGGCGCGACACCTTTGAGTGGACCTTCGTCGATACTCATGTCCAACTGAAGTTTTTCTGCGGTGTCGTCGCCAGCCAGTTTTGCAAAACCGTCTTTAGATTGCTTCACCGCTCCGACCGCTTGAGCCGCCGCTTCAAAGTTTTGGCTTTGGGTCAGTTTGTCGTGCAATTGCTGGTTGGTGACAATTGGATTGACGCGTACCAAGTCCCATTGATGCGCGAGCACGCTATTGGTGGGAAATGGGTTGGTTTGACCGATGATCGCGTCGATGCCATTTTTGAGTGCCTCGGTCGCCAGCCGTGATATCTCATTTTCAAACATGTAGGGCGCACTCGAGATCGTTTTATCCACTTGATTTAGGATGTTCGATATTTCAGATGTGTCCACCTTGCTGCCAAGGTATTGTAAACCGTTTTTTAAGAGATCGCCTCCCAAATTCTGCAAGAATGACGTGCCCTCTTTTTCGGCATTGGTCACCCAGTATTGGACGGTGTTGTAAATGGATGTCAAGCGACAAATCCACTTCCAGTTATCACCAACATAACTGCCGATGGTGCAGCCGGTGGCGAGGATGGTTTGGAGGTCTTGGGCTTTGGCTTGGCTCGAGAATCCAAATGCGCAAAAGATCATGATGACCGCTAGAATTTTTTGGAACGATTTGGATTTCATTTATTCCTTTCCTGTGCTGAGCGCATGCAGCGCCCTGAGTTTGTCACCCTTAAAGTTGTCGTAGGCAATATCTCGTTTTGCCATCATGTTGGCGTTGGTGGTGAACGCCCAGAGGTCAAATTGCGTTGGTTTGACCCAGATTTTGCCGCCCTGCTTGCCGGTCAGGGTGTCGATCCAGACCAGCACCTCGCCGCGTTGAAGTGACATGAAGCTTTGGATCGCCCCGTCTGGAAGTTTCAAAATTTCCTTGACCGTGCGCACTTGGTCGTCTTGCATTTTGAGCAGAAAAAAGCTGGTGGTGTTGCTGATGATCCCCGCGCCGGCACCGATGTTGAAGTCGCCCAGCTCTTGTGAGATTGATCCGACCGCGCCGTTGTAGCGCCTGATGCGCCGGTAGAGTTCGACTAGGAACGCCGCGATTTCGGGGATTTGCAGCGCTTTCCAAGCTTCGTCGAAAATGACGATTTTCTTGCGGGCTTTGTTTTTTTGGACGATCTTCCAGATTAACCACGCCATGAGCAGGATGGCTACGCCTGGAAGTTGTTCGACGTTGTACAGTTCGTTGGTCTCAAACATCAAGACCGGGTTGTCTGATATCGGAATTTCTGTTGGTCCATCGACAAAACTGCCGAGCAAGGTTGTGCCTGTCCACATTTGCATACTGGTTTGAATGGCGTTTGCCAGTGCAATGTCATTTTCATCCGTCGCTTTGCTACCGACCTTAGATAGTCTCCCAAGGATTTCGACGAAGTTGCTCATGTAGCACCGAGTTGGGTCAATGACTTTAACGTAGCCCCCGCCTTCAAGTGCAAATTCGTCGATTGCCGCCTGGTACATGGCTTTGACGCCACTTTCAATGATGACTTGCTTGGCACTTGGGGCGGAATCTGGCGCTGCGTCGCGGCTCATTGCTTGAAGGCTCGACACAAGCAATGCCATGTGATGGTTATCAGGTCCGAGGTTTCCGAGCGGTCCTTCTTCGTTGTCAGGGTGATCCTGCAACCGTTCGTCTGGCAAATCAAATGGGTTGATGCGTGATTTGCTGCCCGGTTGCAGGTCAACTCGAGCGCCATTGAGAACGTTAACGGTTTCTGAAAATCCCGCACCCTTATCCACGATGATCAGGTCTGTGTTGCCATCACGGAAGTGTTCGGTCAAAAGGTACTGGGCGAAGAAGGTCTTGCCCTGTCCGCTTCCGCCGCCGATAAAAAAATTGTAATTGGCAAACTCTGGATCAAATAGGTTTATTGAGGTGAATCCCTTCCAATCGTTTTGAAAAAGGGCAACAGGTTTTTTGGCACCCTTCCAAGGTGAGCCGATTGGAAAAAAATGCGCGGCACTTGTCTCGAACAAGCTGACCCGGTAATCGATCATGTTGCCGCTGAGTGGTGCGGATTGAATAAATGGCTCGAGCAGCCCGAAGGTGAGCGGGCTGAACGGGTTGCCTGGCACGTTGGCTGCTGCTGAAAATGCGGAATTTATTTGTTTTTCTAGTGTTTTTGAATCGTCTCCGACGATAATAACGTTGCATCCAACCCTAAACACATGGTCGCCGGTGGCGGCGATGTGCTCGATGGCGGCTTCTGTTTCACCCAGACCAACCCTGACGTTAGGATCGACGTAAGCCTCGCTGTTTGCGGCTGCCGAATAGAATTTTCTGGCTTGACCTTTGAGCCTGGATATGGCTAGGTTTTGTTCTTCGTGTTCAAAATCGATCACCAGCCACATGTGGTGTCCGCTCGAGAGGAGCGGGTTTAACATGCCGAAAATCGTTTCGTCTGGTGCGTTGCTCAGCGAAAGCATTCGAATTTTTTTCCAACCAATTTCAAGTTCGCTCAAGCTGGCGTTGTTGAAGGCTGTTTTGGCAATTTGGCTGCGCAGTGTTGGCGGGTTGAGGTGGGGGTGTTGCTCGAGTTGGTCTTTTGGGTAAACCTGCCAGGTGGTTTTGTAGTCTGGCCATTTGACGTTGCGCATTCCGGGGTTGAAGTAGCGGCACGTCAATTCGAACATGTCTTGGGTGGTCATGGCTCTTGGACTGAGTCCGCCATTGTCCAGAAAGCTCATCAAACGTTCGCGTTGGTTGGTCGCTGCCTCGACACGCTCATCATATTCACGCTCTGAGAACGGTACGTGGGTTCGGGTTGCCAGGGCTGGGATCAGTTTTGAGAGCACCAGCATTGGTACGCTTGGGGTGTTGTTGCCCAAACGTTGTGATCCTGCGGTCACGGTGATCCAGGCTCGCCACTCGAGGATTTGATCTTCTTGGTTGATCAGGTCTCGCATCATGGTGGCACGTGCTTGAGACATTGAGTTGGCGATTGGGTTTAGACTTTCGATCAGGGTTTCGTATTCATTGACTTTGTTGTCTTTGGCGGGTCCAACCTCGATCATCAAGCGCATCCGTTCGCCGCCTTTGACACCTGACCTGAGTGCGCCTTTGATGCAACGGCACAAGTAGTCTAGGCCGCCGTTGGTCATAAACGTCGTGGGCGGAAAATGTACTTCCGCCCCGACCTCGCAGCGTCCATCTTCGAGAAAACTGATCCCTTCGTTCATGTGCCAGTAAGGCAATAGACCACTGAGTCCTTCGATTCTGGTTTTGGTGAAAAAATTGTTTTTCGATAGCGTTGCGGTCATTGTGTTCCTTTATTTTTGACGGCTTGGGAGGAGCAAAGGTACGGATTTGGTGTCTGATCTATGAACGTAACGGTCTGATTGCAGCATCCATAGCAACAAGTGCATGGTTGCCTTTCCGGGTAATTTCGCGCCGATCATGGTCACCAATTTGAGGATGCCGAAGCCGCAAATTCCTGATGCGGCGAGTGGTGCTGCCCCGGCTGGCATGATGGTTTGAAAAAATTGCATTGCCAGCATGGCGCCGATGCCAATCACTCCGAATTGCCAAGCTTCCAGACCTAAAAAAGTATTGGCAATCGTCAGTCGATATACCCGCATTCGCATCATGATTTTCCAGGCTTTCTGGTAACGGAATGAATGGCTTAACTCAATTTGCAGGTGGTTGTCGCTGGGATGAACATCCCCGCGAGGCTCTTTGCAGCAAAAATGACACCACCACCACCGAAAGCGCCAATCATGTACGACATCGCTTTTTTGCCGCCTACGGCAAAGCTGATCCCGCCAGCGATGACCATGAGAATGATCAACACCACTCCAATTGGTCCTTGTAACTCAACGGCTATCGTACAGAGTGCTGTGCTGGTATTGGTTAATAGCGTTGGTGTGGTGCTAGGTGCTTGGGCGAAAGCCATTTGGCCAGCGATCAACGCGCCAATTGCTGCGCCATGCTTTGCGCCTTTGCTCATACTGCTTTTGGTTTCCGCGTCCAGGTGTGAATCGACCACTCGACCGAGGCGTTGGTTCAGTTGTTGTCCTTTGACAACCATGTGGGCTTGAAGATTGGCGAAAATATCGGTGTGCTTGTGATTCATGCTTTTTCTCCTTTGCAGCTCGGGGCTACTCTTGGAGTATGAAACTGAATGAAAATTTTATTGAGGAAATCCAGCAGAAACTTCAAATCGTCGTCCCGAACCCCAACGATGCCAAAGCGTTTGCGGTGTTTTTGAACACGATTGACAACGAGCATCCCGAGTGGAGCGATCGGGTGCAGCAGAATTTGATCGATGAAGATTTGCCAGGCATTGATCCAGAAGAACCACTCTTTTCCGATGAGGTCGCGCACGTTGACACTCGCGCTCGATTGGCCAATCTGGTGCATAAAGCAGTCGATAAGTGGGACGCAAAACTCGGTAAATTTGTCGTCTCTCGCGCCAAAGTCAGTGCGTGGCTTGCAGGGTTTGTGTTGGTCTTTGTTTTGGTTCCGACCGTCATGAGTTCGTTTGCGGGTAAACCTGGTGTTGCAACCAAATCCGTGAAGACCACACCTGTTCCTACTTCTTCGGTGTCTGATCCAAGCGTGGTTACCGATCCAAACTCGATATCACCTAGCGTTAATGCGAAAAGCGCAGCGCCTTTGACGCCAGCCACAGCTCAAAACCCTGCTGAAGCCTCGACTCAACCTGCGGTTGCCGGCCCTTCAGCCAACAATCCTGATTCAGCGCCAGTGGCATCGGACCCTTACGCGTCCCAATCCCAAGTGTC
>CAXTTL010000076.1:0-4779 GCA_964247135.1 uncultured Deinococcales bacterium
AATTCGGCGGGATCGGTTTTGGTTTGATCGTTCACGCCCTGAGTTGGATGCACACCAGCCGCCAAGCCAATCGCGTGCTCTGCCACCCGAACCTCAGAAAAATCGCAACCTCGAGCCAACTCTTCGATGGCGTGACGGTAACGGTCGCGGGTGGCAAAATCGGATGCCGTGAAGACAGTGCTCTGGCGCAAAACGGTATCGACCAAACTGACCGACTCGAAAAAATCTGCCCAGTCGATGTTCGAGATCAGCCTCATGCTGGTGATGATGTTGCGCACCGTGACGCTCGAGGCGGTTTGCGATTGGTACTCCTCGCGCACGGTTTCGTCGGCGGTGGTCTCCAAAGCCGCCAGGCGCGGCTCGAGCCAACGGATCATTTGATAGGCTGTCTCGCCCTTGTCACGCATCCGTTGAATCAATTGCACGACAAACGGACGCGGCAATTCTCGGCGCTCGAGCCGCTTGAACATCATCCAAAGCGGTTGCGCCAAACGACCATTGAGTCCCAGCAGCTCGTCGGCAAAGGCATCCGCCTCTTCGCGCCAAGTCCGTGCCGCCACAACCCGTTCGGAAATTCGTCGCAAGTTTTCCAGCAGCACAATCCGAAGCGTGATCGGCAACGCCCACAACTCACCAATCTCGAGGGTCGTGGTTTGCTGATAGGCGCCAATAAACCGCGTTAAGGCATCCAAATCAAAATGGCTGTCGGTGTGCGCAATAAATTCCCAAGCCAGCCCAAAAATGCGTGGGTAACGCTCGAGGGCACCGTTTTGGAGTTTGGGTAATTTCTTGTAAAACCCGCTCGGCAAATCTTTGACAATTTCGCGCAGTTGCTCATCGACCACAAAAAAGTTATCGACCAACCATTCGGCGGCGGGGGTAATCGGACGTTCCAAGCGAATTGCCGCCACAATCGAACGGTACGATTCGGTCAACACCCGCGCATTTTCCCGAACCCGTCTGGACAAACCGCGACCCCGCCGAGGGTCGATCAGCAAGGTTTGGGTATTTGCCAACTCGGTGGCGTGTTGCTCGAGCCGCTCGAGACTGAAGATGGCATCACGCACCGGCAAATTATTGCCACCTGGCGCGAACGATTTGACTTGCACGGGATTGATCCAAGGAAAAGATTTTCGGACGCTGGTCATGGTTTTAATCCACGTTTCTGTTGATCCTCAAGGTTAACAATGATGCTCTGTTTTGCTCAAATCTCGGTTCAACGCTCGAGCATTGGCTGGCTTTGGGGTTGAAGGGCAATATTTCTCTCGACCCTCGGTTGTGCGCCTGCAACATCAGGACTCGAGCCAAAAAAGAACCCAAAAACTCGAGCTTGGAAGCTTGGTTCATGCCGCCGGATTGATGGCATCAGCCTCTTTGGGGACTGGCATCACATCACTTTCTTTAAGATCAATCACCTTCAAGCCCTTTTCTTTCAGGCTTGGGCGAATGTCGCCCTCCATGAAATTGGTCCACCAACCCCTGGTGATCAAAGCCACCGTATCGGCATCGTGTTTAAGAGCATAATCGGCAAGTTCTGCAAGGTTAAAATTCGGCACCCACTCGGCAGTCACCTCCAAGTGATTGGCACGCAAGGAATCCGCCACGGTGTTCATAAAAGCGCTGGTTTCCAAGGCGACGAGTGCCGTGTCCTCGGGCATGTCTTTCAAATCAAGATGTACCGGTTCGGTCTTTTCGTTTTCATTGACGGGCGCCGGATACGAATCGTCTTCGGGTGGTTTGTTGGAGGTAAACAAACCCGTTCCAAGCGGCGAATCCACCTCGAGCACATGAACTGAGCTGCCAGACGCGCGGGCGTGAGCAATTAAATCTGGGGTATACAACGCCCAATCTTTGGGTGTTCCTATCGCAAACAAAATCTTACTCATAAGACCTCCGTAAGTTCGAGCATTACCGCCTCTGGGCGCACGTGAGTATTGCAGCCTCTGGGCGCACGTGAGCGTTGCAGCCTCTGGGCACAGGTGCTGCATCAATTGAGTTTTGATCTCAAAACGTCTTAAGAACATTTCAATTCGAGATTCATTATCAACCTCAGCGGTCAAGCTCGAGCGATACAAGGACTCTAAGATTTTGAATTGTGCCGTCCCTTAGGATTTGCTGAATTTGGGCTGAAGTTGACGGCAAAAGATTGAAGCACTTTTGACAGGCATAAAAACCTTGGCTTGTTTAATTTTTTCTAGGGTGTGTACCAAGAGCTTGTAACCGACGGTGCGCACGGCTCACCTTACCAGGACATTTGAAACTCGAGCATCAAAATGCTTTTTGAAGTCTCATACGGAATTAACGAGAACACTCCGTTATTCCGCTTCGCTCCATAACTCCGTTAACCTCGTTGATTCCGTACTTTTGCCACTCCCGTTGGTCGGGGGAACAGTCGATAAAGCATGACTGTTCCCCGCAATTTGGTATCAGAAACGTTCAAACCATAAAATAAAAAATTCACCCAGCCAAAAAATCGGCTGGGTGAAACATTGCATTGCTCGAGCCTCAAAATTTATTTGGCGATCACATTTGGTAATTTACTCAAATCCAATTTGATCTCGGTGAGTTGACCCTCAACATTCACCATGACGCTTTTGCCGGCACCATTCCAGGCGATGCTGACGCCCTTTAAACCATTCAAGGCGCGAAGCGGGACGTACATTTTGGTGTTGTACAAAATGGGGGCGCGGTAGCCAGGTCCTGCTTTGCCGAGGCTGAGGTTGATGACCGACTGTTGTCTTTCAATGGTTGCCGTTCCAGCCACAAATTTGCTCACTCGAGCGCCGACCAGCGCCGCCAACTCCCGCACGGGCAGCATGATCGTACCCGAGACAAAAATCGCTTTGGATGCCAGAGCATTCGTGTTTGCCGAAGAGTTTGCTGAACTCGAGGTGACGACCTGAGGCGTGATCGCCGCCGACAAAGGTGCGGTTTCGCTGTCAAACAAGGTTTGTGATTGTGCCGCGCTGAGCGCCCGCCCGAGTCCCAGGGTGCCGCCTTTGAACCTTCCCCACGGCGCTATCGCCCAACCCGAAGTGCCGCTAATGGCAGTGATGGTACCGCTTTGGTCAGAAATATAAACCGTGCCATCTTTGGCAATCACGGGCGAAGCATCGACACGGTTTTTGAGGTTTTTCTTCCACAGCAATTCGCCGCTCGAGTTAAGGGCGTAAAAGTAATTGTCAAACGATCCAAAATAAATTGTGCCGTCCGCCGCCAAAGCCGGCACCGAGGAAACAAAACCGTCGGTTTGAAAGGTCCAACGCACCGAGCCGTCAGGGTTGATGGCGTGCAGTTTTTTATCGTGCGAACCGACGTAGATTGTTCCATCGGCGGCAACAACTGGGCTGGAAAGCACGTAAAAGCCAGTTTTGTACTTCCAGCGCTCGGTGCCGTCAGGATTCACGGCGTACAAATACGAGTCGCTCGAGCCGATGTAAATCGTGCCGTCCGCGCCAATGGCGGGTGAAGAGAACAAAAAGCTATCGGTCTGAAACTTCCAACGTTCCGTGCCGTCGGGGTTGATGGCGTGCAAGGCTTTGTCGTGAGCGCCAATGTAAATGGTACCGTCGCTGGCGATGGCGGGCGAAGAGAAAATGGATTTGCCCAATTTTAACTGCCATTTTTGCTGTCCCTGCGCATCCAGGGCGTACAACGAGCCGTTGCTGTTGCCAAAGTACACCGTGCCATCTTCGGACAGCGCCGGACTCGAGTAAATATCGCCGCCGGAGGCGAAACTCCATTTCAATTTTCCCTGGCGCGTCAGGGCGTAAAACGATTTGTTGTAAGACCCAAAGTACAACGTGCCGTCAGGACCAATGCTGGCACTCGATTTGACAATACCGCCGACATCGTACTTCCACTCGAGTTTGCCACTCGAGGACAGGGCGTAAAACCTTTGGTCCGTGCCACCGTAGTAAATCGTGCCGTCCAAACCGAGCGTCGGGGAATTCGTGGCGCTCGAGGCAAAAACCCATTTGATGTCGCCTGATTTGAGTGCAAATGCCAAGCTTGCGAAAACCAAAATTGCGAAGATCAATTTCAAAATTCTTTGCATGGTTTACCCTATCCCGAAAGTGAGATTTTGTCTTTCATTCTTATCCCATAAATCCCGGCGGCATTCAAGCTTCGCGCTTTCAAACGCTTAAAAACCAAAAAAACGTGCCGTCATAGCAAGCTATGACGGCACCTAGGAAGAAAAAGCTGAAAGATCAATTTACTTTTGTGCACGTACCAGAAGCGCCCGAACTTGAGCGTCCTCTTTCCAACGCAATGAATCGATCAAATAAGGGATCGCCTCTTGTTTGAGGTTGCGTTGCAAACGCAGGTAACCCATTTTGGCGGCGGTTTTTGCAGCCCAGCCGGCGGCTTCAGCGTCAAGCGCTTGTTTGCTTTCCAGTTCTTTCCAAACCCTGTAGCCCTCTGACCACCATTGGGTGGTGGTGTACAACTCGCCCAGATAACGCATGTACATCAGGTTTTCTGGATCATTCTGCACGGCGGCGGCGGCATTGTTCACGGCGTCATTCCAGAGCGAAAAGTCAATAAATGCGACTGGGTAAGCGATTGCACCTTGGGCTGCCAATTCTTTGGCGGTGTTGTAATAAACGAGGGCTTGGCTTTGGGCGCTTGCTTTGGCGGCGGTCAAACCTGCGACAGCGCCAGTAATGGTCAGGGCGAATGCCACGATCAGTCCAACGATAAGTGGTTTTTTCATGATGATCTCCTTTTGGTACGAATATTTTCACAACAAACCGAGCTTGAGCCGAGGGTCCTTAA
>CAXTTL010000076.1:4879-19239 GCA_964247135.1 uncultured Deinococcales bacterium
AAATCACATGGTCTTGTCTAAATCACATGGTCTTGTCTCGAGATCAAGACCATGTGCACCAACATTTAAGGAAGGTAATTGCCTGGGGTGGCGAGCGTGCCTGGTTTCATGGTGTATTGACCGCTAATCCCGAGCAAGAAACCGCCGTTGAAGCCCGTATAAACGCCCAAACGAAATTGCGGAACAATGTCGTAATACAAACCGGCTCGGATGTCATAAACCAGACCTGCGCCCGAGGTTCCAACGCTCGAGATGTTGTTGTAACCGACACCAGCCTGGGCGTAAAGCGAAAGCGCACCGATGGGTTCAAATTTCAGACCTCCGTAAGCACTGATTGAGGGATTCAATGCGCCAACGCTGAAGTTGTAAGCCAAAGCACCGTCCATGCCGCCGTAAATTTTGACAAAATCGGCGACGCCGTAACGACCAAAAACCCCCGCATTCACGTCTGCACTGACCGAGACTGGCGATGGCAAAATTTGTAAGTTCACACCTGCACCCGTATAAACGTTGACGTAGGTTTTGCTGGTATCAATCACTTGCATGATGTATTTGGCGCCGATTCGGGTGCCGAGTCCAAATTGGGCGC
Organism: uncultured Deinococcales bacterium; assembly: GCA_964247135.1. Lineage (GTDB taxonomy): Bacteria > Deinococcota > Deinococci > Deinococcales > JAAFIG01 > JANXTZ01. The sequence goes on from CAXTTL010000076.1 coordinate 5,469, forward strand.
TCGAAGGTGCGCTGGGCACAAAAACAAGATTTAAGCTGCCACCAACGAACAGGTTTGGGATGACCTCGTAACTGTAATTGAGTCCGGTGCCAATGCTAAAATTGGGCGAAATCGGGGCATCGACGGTCACTGAAAAGCCATCGGCGAGGGCGGGAGCGTTGAGGGCGAGTAAACCTGCAAGAGCAATAATGATGGAACGTGGTTGCATAAGATTCCTTTCGATCATAAACCTCGAGTTCGGCTTTTGAGGCGCGAGGTCCATGTCAATAACGGTTGAGGGCTTGGGTTGGGAATGTGGGTGTTGCGTTTTTTTGATTGAAATGACTTTTAATTTAACGACTTGTGACTCAACTACTTGGTCTTTGCTTTGGCGTCATGGGCTGCCGCTTTGACCTTACCAACACCAGCTTTTATATTTTCACTGACTTTGGTGATCGGGTTGTCGCTCGCCTCTGCTTTGACTTCATGAACTGCCGCCTTGGCGCGTTCGGTGGTTGCCTTCACTTTTTCACTGGCTATACCCGCTGATGTCTTGGCGCTTTTCACCGCGTCTTTGGCAACCTTGGTTGCGTCATCAATAAAAGTTTTATTGGTCATATCTTCTCCCTTGCTTTCGTGCCTTAGGCTAAAATCTACGGCTGATGATAAGTTGAGGGCTAACTGAATGAAGATCAAATGTAGCTTGCATTGATCGTCAAGGCACTTTTAAACCCGAGCGACTTTCAAGGTCACTGTGGGCAGGAATCTCGAGCATTTGAGGAGATTTCAACGCCTCTGTGCAATCTGTCCAACGCTACACAAAGCCGTGCTTTCCGACGCTACATAAAGCCGTGCGCCGCTTGAACCCGCACCGGAACAATCTGCACCGGAATGCTCGAGCTGCCAGCCACGGCTTGCGCCCCCGAACCCAGTTGCAGACGTTCAATGCCCTCCCGTCCGTGCGTGCCCATGACAATCAAATCGGCTTTTTCGGTCTTCGCCACCTCGAGAATGAGCTTTGCAACACTGTCACTGCTGCTGACCAGGCGAATCTGAGGTTCAAACCGTGCCTGCTTGGCAAGTTCGGTCAGCCAAAAGCCTTCTTGGCTCAATTCGTCAGATTCATTTTGAACATGCAACAACGTTTCATTTTGAACATGCAACAACGTTTCATTTTGAATATGCAGCAACGTCACCCGAGGACCGAGCAACCTCGAGAGGTCAAAAGCGTGTCTGGCAGCAATTTGGCTGCACGGGTCATTGCCGAGGGGAATCAGGATGTGTCGGTACATGAATCAGCCTTTAAGAACAACAACCCAATTTGTTAATGAATCGAAAAACGCTGTAGGGTAAGAAATATTTATAAGGTTACTGTGAAACCCGAGCATTACAAAGCCATTACCGTGAATTCTGATTGTGCTGCAAGGCGTTGTAATGGTTTTGTAATCTCGAGGTTGAAAACTGAACAGACAACGATTCAGACACGTCAATTCAGAAACCCGAGGTCAGACCATGAACAAACTTGAGATCAACACCCTTGGAAAAAGCGAAGTGCTGATAGACGACGTTCCTGCCCAGTGGCACGCCCAAGCCGCCCAAGAATTGTTCTTTTACCTGCTCTCGCACGTTGAGGGTTGCCGCAAAGAAGAAATCCTCGAGCAACTCTGGGGCTTAGAACCAGACGCAAACGCCAACAACCGTTTTCGGGTGACCGTTCACCGCGTTCGCACGGCTCTTGGGCGATCCGACGCGCTGCAAGAAGAATTTGGGCGCTACCGCCTCTCGAGCGAAGTCTTGATGGCGACCGACGTGCATCAATTGTATTTGACCCTCGAGCAAGCCAACCACACCAGCGAACCCGCCGTGCGACAGCGCCTGTATCAGCATGTCTTAAATTTGTACCACGGCGATTACCTGCCTGGCGAGCACGCCGATTGGGCGCGTGCCGCCCGCGAAGAGTACAAATCGGCTTACGTCCGTGCGGCGCTCGAGTTGAGTTTGATTTATTGCGATCACGGTTCTTGCGATGCGGCGGTCGGCGCTCTGGTGAGGGCGCTAAAAGCCGATCCGTTTATCGGCGAAAATTACCATCAAAAATTGATGACCTGTTTAAGTGTGGTCGAAGGCAAGTACGCCTCGATAGAACATTACCGACGGTTTTTAAACTTCTTGCGCGAAGAACTCGACGACACGCCGATGGGCGAAACCAAGGATTTGGCAGAACGCATCAAAGCCGGTGAAAGCATCTGCAACCGCCGACCAAATGAGCATTTAACCCTCAATTGCCCATTGACCTCGGATGGTTCTTGCCCAGGCGTGTTCGGTGAACTGATCAAACTCACCTAAACTCAAGTCGCAATTGAGAACCTCGAGCGACTTGACGCTCGAGGTTTTGTGATCTTTAACGCAAGATCGTCAGCAGCAACTGCGCAATCAAAATTTTGCCAATCATCGCCATCGGGTACACGCTCGAGTAACCCATGTTTGGCAAGTCATTTTGGGCACGTTCATTGGCAAAAGCCAGAACGGCGGGTTGGGTTTGAATGCCCGCCAGCATTCCAGTCAACATCGGAAACGAAATTTTAAGGACTTTATAACCCACCCAAAGCGTTAAAAAAGCCGTGAAACACGTGACCAAAGCGCCGATCAAAAACAACAGTATGCCGCCGCCACCCGCAAAGGTGCTGACAAACGCAAAGCCCGAACGCGTGCCGACGCCCGCCAGAAACAAAATCACGCCCAGTTGCCGCAAGGTCAAATTGGCGCTGTGCGGCAACTGCCAGACCACCGAGCCGGTGCGACCGAGCGCCCCAAAAATCAAACCCACAATCAATGGACCGCCCGCAATGCCAAGTTTTAAACTCGAGCCACCAGGCAACGGCAGACTGATCGCGCCGAGCAGCAAGCCCAGCGCAATGCCGACGCTGAAGGTCATGACATCAATCTCCGAGATGGCGCGGTACGAATCGCCCAGCGCTTTTGCCACCCCGTTCATCTGATCTGGCGCACAGACCACCCGCACCCGATCTCCCAACTCGAGTTTGAAATCTTTACTTGGCAGCAAATCCACATCGCCGCGCCCGACCCGCGTGATGATCGCGCCAAAATGTTGTGGCAACTCGAGTTGGTTTAAGCTCTTTCCCGCCACGCTGGGGTTGGAAACCAGCACCCGACGAAAATCGAGGTTCGAGCGGTTTAACTCGAGTGCCTCTAAGCTGGGTTCGCCCAGCTCGTTCATGACGGCGCCCACCTCAGACGGCGAACCCACCAAACTGATGACGTCGCCAGGTTGCAGGCGCGTTTGGGGACTGACCAGACTGAGGTTATTCGCGTGTTGATACCGTCCAAACACCACATGCCAACCGCGTTCTTTGGCAATTTGTGTGATCGGCTGGCTCTGAAAGTTTGATGATGTCACCACCACACTCTGATGCGTGATGCCCTCAAAAGAACCCTTCAACTCTGAAGCTTTGCTCGCCTCGAGCCTTTGATCGATACGCCAGACGCGCTCGAACAAACCGATTGCCAGCAGCATTCCAATCACCCCAATCGGGTACGCCACCGAATACGCCACGACCGGTTCGACCAAAACCTGCTCGAGAAGCGCTTTGGGGGCGAGAGACTTGAGCGTCTCGAGTGCCCCAGCGAGGGCTGGGGTGTTGGTTAAAGCCCCTGCGAACAAGCCAGCGGCACTGGTAGACCTGAGTTTGAAAAGCAGGCTGGCAAAAACCACCACAGCGCCCGCCGCAAACAAAATTCCGAGCGCGAACAAATTATCGCGCAAACCCTTGCGCCGCAACGCCGCAAAAAAACCAGGTCCGCTCGAGAGACCAATCGTGTAGACAAAAAGAACCAAACCAAACTGATACACGACTTCTGGCAACTTCATGTCGCTCGCCAGCGAACCAAACACCAAACCCGTGAACAACACCGCCGAGACCCCAAGCGAAAAACCAGCCAATTTCAAACGCCCAATCGGGTAGCCAATTCCAGCCACCAAAAACAACAGCAACAACGGACTTTGCTCGAGCAACCCCAACATGATGTCTCCTTGTGAAACTCGAGATGCGCAAACTTTTTCCCTCTCATCCCCAACCCTTCTCTCCTGGGAGAGAAGGGAGCTTTATTGCTCTACACGTGTGGCTCGAGGGGTTTTGTCCTTCTCCCTGCGGGAGAAGGTGTCAGCGAAGCTGACGGATGAGGGGATTACTCTGGTGCCAAACCCCAGTGTTCGGGCGCACGCCAGAGGCTCGAGAGGATCAGTTCGCGGATAAAGATAAATTCTTTGGGCAGCTTGTCGTAAAGTTTAAAGAACAATTCGTCGTGACCGACGATCTCTCGCTGCCATGCTTCACGCTCAACGCTCATCAGGTTTTCAAAATCGTCCCTCGAGAAATCAAGTCCGCGCCAATCGATGTCCTCATAGGTTGGCATCCAACCCAGTGGGCTTTCGATGCTGGCGGCGTGTCCTCGGGCGCGTTCGACAATCCATTTTAAAATACGCATGTTCTCGCCAAAACCAGCCCACAAGAAATTGCCGTCCTTGTCTTTGCGAAACCAGTTGACGTTAAAGATACGCGGCGGGTTGTGAATGCTGCGCCCGAAGTTCAGCCAGTGGTTGAAGTAATCGCCCATGTGATAACCGGTAAAGGGCAGCATGGCAAACGGGTCGCGCCGCACCTCACCGAGTTTGCCTGCGGCGGCTGCCGTCATTTCGCTGCCCATGGTGGCGGCGGCATAAACGCCGTAATTCCAGTTGAAAGACTGGTACACCAACGGCACGACGCTCGAGCGGCGACCCCCGAAAATAAAGGCACTGATCGGCACGCCAGCCAGATTATCGGCTTCTGGGTCAATGCTTGGGCATTGTGAAATGGGCGCGGTGAACCTCGAGTTGGCGTGCGCGGCTTTGCGTCCGCAATCGGGCGTCCAGTCCTGCCCAGTCCAGTCGATCAGGTGCGCGGGCGGGGTTTTGGTCATGCCCTCCCACCAGATGTCGCCGTCATCGGTCAGGGCAACGTTGGTGAAAATCGTGTTCTTTTCAATGCTCGCCATCGCGTTCGGGTTGCTCGAGGTGTTCGTGCCAGGGGCGACGCCGAAGAAACCATTTTCGGGGTTGATGGCGTAAATTTTGCCGTCGCTGCCAGGTTTGATCCAGGCGATGTCATCGCCGACGGTGGTGATTTCCCAACCCTCGTCCAAGAATAGCTTGGGCGGAATCAGCATCGCGAAATTGGTCTTGCCGCAGGCGCTCGGGAAGGCTGCCGCAACATAGGTTTTTTCGCCCGTTGGGTCTTTGACGCCCAGAATCAGCATGTGCTCCGCCAACCAGCCCTCGTCCCGCGCCAGAACGCTGGCGATTCGCAGCGCAAAGCATTTTTTGCCCAACAGCGCGTTGCCGCCGTAGCCGCTGCCGTAACTCCAGATGCTGCGTTCCTCTGGAAAATGCGAGATGTACTTGTCGGTTTGATTGCAAGCCCAGGGCACGTCTTTTTGCCCAGGCTCGAGCGGCATTCCGACGCTGTGCAAGCAATGAACAAAATCGTTGTCGCCCAGCACCTCGAGCACCTTGTTGCCCATTCGGGTCATGATGCGCATGGAGACTGCGACATAAGGCGAGTCCGAAATTTGCACGCCAATGTGCGCGATGGGCGAACCGACTGGTCCCATGCTGAACGGAATCACGTACATGGTGCGACCGCGCATCGAGCCGTCGAACAACGGTGTCAAAACCGCTTTCATTTGCTTTGGAGCCATCCAGTTGTTGGTCGGACCCGCGTCGGATTTGGCGAGGCTGCAAATAAAGGTTTTCTCCTCGACTCGAGCGACATCGTTCACGCCTGAGCGTGCCAAAAAACTGTTCGGACGCAAGTTTGGATTCAGGCGAATAAACGTGCCGCTCTCGACCATCTGCTCGCACAAGGTGTCGTACTCGAGTTGCGAGCCGTCGCACCAATGAACCTTGTCTGGCTTGCAGAGCGCTGCGGTTTCTTTGACCCACTCGAGCAAACGGGCGTTGCTGACAAAACTTGGCGCTGAACTGAGGGGCTTATCGGCAATCAACATGGTTTTCCTCCTGGGGTTCTCGAGCATCCATCTCGAGAGAACCTTCACCAGCCAAGTCTGGAGGAACGGCATTACCGAGGCATTACGAACTGCGCTCGAGGGACTGGTAATGCCCTGGTAACGAGCAAAACCTAAACTTTGTTCAGGAGGTTCTTATGCAAGTCCGCGAATTCATGACCACCAACCCCGTCACGGTGCATCCAGACACCACCATGCCCGCCGCCAGCGAATTGATGAAAAAAGGCGGTTTCAGACGCCTGCCGGTGGTTGACAACCACCAAAAAGTTGTCGGCATCATCACCGACCGAGACGTGAAACACGCCATGCCCTCGGACGCGACCTCGCTTTCGATCTGGGAAATCAATTACCTGGTCGCCAAAATCAAGGTCGGCGAAATCATGTCGCACCCCGTTCATTTTGTGCTCGAGGATGCCAGCCTCGAGTACGCCGCCGAACAAATGCTGAAATACAACATTGGCGGTATGCCCGTCATGCACGGCGATCAACTGCGCGGCGTGATCACCACCACCGACGTACTGCGAGCCTTTGTCGGTCACAGAGAGTGAGGGCAAGATGTTCAAGCATATTTTGATTCCGGTGATGCCCGAACCATGCAGCGAACAAGCCGCGCTGATGGGTTTGGACTTTGCCAAACGCATCAAGGCTCGGGTGACCTTTACTTACGTCATGACCAAACTCGACACGACCACCTACGCTCGAGGGTTGCTGGGCACCTGGAAAAACCGCGCCGTAGAAAAAGGCGTGATTAGCGATGAGCTGCTTTTGCAAAACCTTGACATGCACCTTGGCGATGCGATTGCCAAGGAAGCCAACCACGAAGATTACGACCTGATTTTGATGGGCACCCACGCTCGAGAAGGCTTGAATCGGCTGCTGCTGGGCAGCGTTTCTGAGCGCGTGGTTCGGATGGCACACATTCCAGTCATGGTTTCCAGGGCGGCAACCAACGCAGAATTTAAACGAATTCTTGTTCCCCTGGACAGCACCCTCAGCAGTCTTCAAATCGTCGAGAGCGCCAAAAAACTGGCGCTCGAGTTGCCCGCAAAATTGCACTTTGTTCACGTCGTACAGGACGTTCCAATGCCGTTTAGCGATTCGTTTGGAACATACGGCGCTTTTGATGCCGCAGGCTTGTCAAAATCATTCGAGGAAACGGGGAAGTTAACACTTCAAAAAGCCGTGGCGCTGTGCCCAGAATTAACGCCCACAACCAGTATTTTGCACGCCAACACCAGCCAGATTCACAACGTTATTTTGGGCAGCGCCAAAGACGTTCACGCCGATCTGATCCTCATGGGCACCCACGCTCGAGCTGGCATGGAACGCCTGTTGCTGGGCAGTGTGAGCGAGGGCGTGGCGCATCACGCCAACGTGCCAGTGTTGTTGATGCGCCCGACGATGGTCAAAGCTGAAGCCTGAGTTCGTGAAGGCTCGAGAAACAGCTAGGGCTTGTTTTCTCTTGAACCCCTTTCTTAAAAAGCAGCACTGCAGCACTGAAAATCGTGCCAAGCAAATAGCCAATTCCAGTGCAAACCACCGCCACCCACAAGGTGATATTCCAAACTTTAGCGCCCAGACTCGGGCAGTAAAACCTGCGGGTGACGGTGCTCGAGGTGGCGGTGCTCGAGTTGCGTGATTGCGCTTTGAATGTGGTGTAAATCGGTGTGACGCCAGGATTGCCAATCTCGGGCAGCAGAGCGATTTTATGCCAACCTCGAGTCTTAACCTGGAACGCCAACGCTAATCAGCACGGTGTCTGTGCCTGTTAACCCCTCATCGTCGGTGATGGACAATTTGAGCGTCAGGAAGGCGGCTGGTGAGGCGCCATAACCGTAGTCGGCAGGGCTGAAACACGCAAATGGAATGTTGAGCAATTTGCAAGTTTTGGGCGTCACCACGGTTTGTGTGCTGCCAATTTTGATGCTCCAGACAACAGTGTATTGCGTGGTTGGCGTACCACCTGGGTCATCGTTGGAGTAACTGAGACGAATGGCAGTGTTGGGATTCGGAAATGTTTGTCCCGCCGTTGGCGATAAAATTTTTACTGCTGGCGGTCCCGCCAAGGGTTTGGTGGTGACGCTGATCACCACGCTTGCCGTCCCCGTCAAACCGTAGGCATCTGTCCCTTTCAGCGTGATCGTGCGCTGACCGGTCGTGGCAAATTGCGCCGTAAATTCGCAGCCCGCTCCAAGCACGTCGCTCGAGTTGCTCGATTTCCAGGTCAGGGCGGTGCAGGGCAATTCGCCAAAAATCCCGTCGCCGTCAATTGAGCTGCCCTTGAACGTGACCTGTGTGCTGTTCGCCCAGATCACAGCGCCAGGCAATGGCGCGTCAATGAAGACTTTGGGCGCTTGGTTGACACCCGTAACCGTGATGGTGGCGCTGGCGGTTGCGCCTTTGTCATCGGTGGCGGTTGCCGTAATCTTGCGCGTGCCCGGACTGCCAAAACCGTAATTGATGCTCGAGCCTGTGCCGATGGTGCCGTCAATATCCGAAGTCCAAACCACGGTTGGCGCGGGTCCGTCCGCATCGTTGGCATTGGCGGTGTAGGTGGTCACGGTCGCGTATGGGAAGCTCGAGTTTGTGGTGGGCGCGGTGATTTGAATGCTTGGAATTGAATTGGGCGTGCTCTTAAATTCGGCGCTGGGTTTGGAGGCAAAGACCGTGACTTGCGTGAAATACTCTTTTGCCCAAGTTACCGGCACGTAAATATAGCCCGCATCGCCAAAGCAGTAACCCCAAGAATTCTTGACGATAAAATATCCACCGCCAGAATTGCTCGAGGCATCCTTGACGTTGCCCGGCAGGTTTGGGTGGGCTTGAATATCGCTATCGGAGACAAAGCCCACCACTTGTACGGCGTGTCGCCCTCGGTTTTTGATGTCGGTCAGGGTGGTGATAAAGCCGTTTGGGCTTGGGTGGTCAAAACCAAAATTCACCAGGATTCCGGCGACCATCGGGTGTCCGTGACGCAACAAGGAACGCATTTCGTCCACGGGCAAACTGCCGGTGCTGTACCAGTCGTAAATCGTGTCCGGTTCGGATTCTTTAAACTTTTCACCCGTGGCGGGCGGCATGTGATACCCACACACTGGGTCACCGCCTGGCGGGTAGGTGCAAATTTCTTTTAACTGGTGCGAGGCGTCCGAGCAAAATTCGCTGTAACCAACACAGCTCGAGCTGTAATATTCGTCATTTTCGTGATCGACCCGCTTTCTGGAGGTGTTGTAATTCCAGACTTGCTCGAGTGGCAGCGCAAAATTCTGCTCGAAAAAATCCTCGGCACGGTTGGGCAGTATTGTGCCGTCCCCGTACTCTCGAGCGTCCCAGTCCGAGGCAATCTTGCCCCACAGGTATTGTTCGGAGACATTCACCCAACGGCTTTTTTCAATCGCAATCCGAGTCTCGAGCGCCCCCGCCAACGCAAACGCCACGCATGACCCGCGACGTCCTTGGGCTTTGACGCTGGTGGCGTAAAACTTTTGTCGCCACCAAAAATTTTTTGCCAAGCCAAAATCGGTTGCGGTGTTGCACTCGTCGTGTTCATGGTCGATGCCTTTGCCAGCGCCCTCCTCGAGGTTTGCCGAGGCTGGGTAACCCGCAGGTTTGGCATCGGGCGCAATGCTGCGCGATTTTAAGCTGATCGCTCGAGCGTCCAAGAGTTCCAATGGATTGTCTTTTAAGCGCTCACCCAAGGCTTTTCTGGCGTTTAAAATCGTCTCGAGGTTCGCACCCGCAAGACTGTCGGGCGTGACCAAACCTGTTCGTAAATTTTCGGCAAGCTCGTCGTAACCGGTGCGGTAAATCCTGATTTGACCGCTCAAATCTTCAAACTTTTTTCGGGACTCGAGCATGTCGGCGTACAAAGCACGTTTGCCGTCGGTCACAACTTCAAACGCACCTTTGTTGCCTTGAACGGTAATCAGGTAATTGCCGTCGGGCAAGATTTTTAACGTGCCATCGGTGGTGTCAGGCTCGGTCAGCGCTTTGTTGTAGGCAGGAGATTGCGCTGCGAGGCGTTTCACCTCATCGGTATCGGCTTTGAATTTTGCGGCGGTGGCTGCTTTGCGCTCGGCACGTAATTTGAGGGTGTCTATCGAAAAGCCTTCGGTGGTGCTGAGCGTCTTAAATTCTTCTGGCGTGACCACCTGGGCATCTGTGGGAACCGTGCCACCAAAAGTGTTTTCGGGCTTGAACAACGGATCGGTTTGGGTTGGTGGGTCGGTTTGACAGGCAACCAAAATGATCAACAGCACAGCCAGCAAGAACTTCCAAAGTTTTTTCATGATCAACGACCTCCGCGCTCGAGCTTAGATTAAGCGGCGTTGCGCGGGCGTTGCGTGGTTTTAAAGTTCGAGCAGGTCGCGGTATTTGGTGGCAAAGCTTTTTTGAAGTTCTGGAAATTCCTCGAGTGAAGTTTTCATCTCGAGCAAGATAATTTTGGTTTTTGCTCGAAACTCGAGGGCGTATTGAGGCTCGAGCATGTCAATCAAAACACGGCGCAACTCGAGGCTGGCGAGGCATGGTGGGCTGGTTTCGAGCACCTGGAATGCAGCTTCGAGGTCTGGCTGTAAATCCAGAGTGTGTTGTGCTTTCAACTCGAGGCTCAAGAGTTGCAGTTTGGCTTCTGGGAAAACTGAAGGTTTTAAAGACTCGAGTTGCGCAAGGGTTTTGTCCGATTGTTCAGTTTGCAACCAAAGGGTTGCTTGGATCAGCCAAACTTCGTCTTTTTCTTGCTGTTCACTGCGTCCAAAATGCTCAAACGCCACGCCAAGATGCTGGGCAGCATTTTGAGGGTTTTGAAGCTCGAGTTCGGTTTTGGCAAGCCCAGTCTCGAGCGAACAGACATAAGCCATACTGCCACTGTTCAGGGCAAGTTGAAGCGCTTGCTGGTACAACGCCTTGGCTTGAATGGTTTGCCCAATTCCGAATAAAAATCCTGCCAGGTGATTCTGCGCCAGAATTTCTGAAGCAACACCTGCAATCTTGGCTTGCTCAAGTGCCATTTGAAAGCTGGCAAACGACGGTCCAAGTTGACCATTCAAGGCGTGCCATTTGGCTTGCAAACACAACAAACTGCTGCGCCACAAGACATCTCCGCTCTTGGTTGCCAACATTAAACCTTGTTCAATATTTTGACTGGCTTCTTTGAAACAAAACAGGCGCAAATGGTTGTACCCCAACCAGGTCAGGGGAAAAACCTGTTCTGGGACATGCCCAATTTTTTGTGCCAACTCGAGCGAGCTTTTTAGTTTTTGAATTGCACCCAAGCCATCACCTCGGCTGGTGGCAATACGGGCAAGAGCAGTCAACGCCTCGAGTTTCCCAGCCAGATTTCCCGTGTTTTCCAGAAGGGCTAAACCCAATATGGTGTGCTGTTCAGCACTTTGAAAATCACCTTCGTAAAGGGCAATCGCTCGCAATTTACTGTGAATTTCACCGAGCGTCTCAGGCTCGAGCAGGTTTGCATTTTTAAGGGCAAAATGCAGGTCGGCTTTGCCCGTTTGCAATTGACCAATCCTGAACAATCCACTGCCCCGCTCGAGCAATGCCCAGGCAAGCTCACCAGGTTCGAGGTTCTGCGTTAAAAGTTGATTGATGGTCTGGATGGCTTGAGCATGTTGTTGCAGGCTGTTGTAATGTTGTGCCAACCTGAGTTGCGTCGCAATTTTCAAAGGCGGGTCGTTTAAGCTTATTGCAATTTCACGCATCGTTTCGAGCGCCCCGAGACGCTCTGCTTGCCGTCCGAGTGCTTCAAAAAGTTGCGCCCGAGCCAAATGAATTTCAAAGCGAACTTTGTCGCTTGCCCCGTTCAGTGCCAACTGATACTGCGCCAGTGCCTCCGTGTTGGCGTAAACCCGTCTGGCGGCTTCGGCGGCTCTCAGACGCCACGCCACCGCCTGCGCCGCCCGTCCCGCCCGCTCGAGGTGATCGGCAATGCTGGCTGGGGCGGCGTTCAGTCTCTCGAGGCTGGCAGCCAGTTTGGAGTGCAGCAATTTTTTTCGCGCCAAGCTCAGGTTCTCGGCAAGGGCGCTGCGCATCAGGTCGTGGCTAAACCTGTAACCTTCCCCAAATGGCTCAAGCACCCGCGCCGAGATTGCCAACTCGAGGGCTTCCAGCCCTTCCCAGTCGGACAATGCGGTTGCGCCACGCAGCGTCTCGAGGTCAAAGCCGTCGTTGGTTAAACTCGCGGCTTCCAAGAGTCGCCCCGTTGCCGCGCCCAAAATTTTGACGCGCCGCAAAACCACTTCGCGCACGCTTGGCGGGATCGGCAGTTCGTCAGTCTGGTCTTGAATCCAGACCCCTTCTGGGGTCGGTCGCAAAAAATTTGCTTCGAAGAGCGCCCTGATCGTCTCGAGCGCAAAGAACGGATTGCCGCCAGTTGCGCGGTGCAAATGCTGTCCAAACAAACCGGTGCCGCTCGAACCGATCAGTCTATTCACCAACTCGAGCGTGTCGGTTTCTTGCAAGGCTCCGAGTTCGATGGGTTCGGCTTGGCTGGAGAGGATAAAATCTTCGAGTTTGGTCTGGGCATCAATCGAGAGTTCATTGGCGCGAAATGACAACAGCACACGCTTGTCGCTCGAGACAGCCGCAAATCGCCCAGCCAGGTACAGCACGGCTTCAAAGCTGGCGCCGTCAAAAAATTGCAGATCATCCACCAGCAAGATTGGCACGTCCTGCAAAGCCAGCATCACAAATTCGGCAAGCGCCTTCAAAAACCTCAAACGTTCCTCGGGCGAGGAGATTGGGGCGGGCAACTCGGGCGCCAAACTTGGCACGAGCCGCGAAAGTTCGGTTTGTATCCAACTCGGCAGCAACAGGGTTTCGGTCCGCTCGAGCAGGTTTTGCAGGCTGCGCGTCAAGGTCGAGAACGGCGCAACCGTGTCGCCTGGTCGTCCAATAATGTGCTCAAACGCAGCTTGTGAAGTTGCAAACTCGAGCATCAAGCGCGTTTTGCCAACGCCTGGTTCGCCATAAAGCACGATTGGTTTTCCAGCCTGCCAAGCCGCTTGCATTTGCGCCCATGTTGCAGATCGTCCAATCAGTGGCACAGTCAAGAATTGCGCTTGGCTCAAAGGCTGGGCTTTCACTTGAGGCTCGAGCGTTTTGGTGGCGCGAATGCTGGCTGCCAGCTTTAGCGTTTCGGGCAAGGGCGTCAGACCCAATTCCGTCTCGAGCATGGTCTTACATTGTTCAAACTGCAACAACGCCGCCTCACGCATTCCGAGCAAGGCGTACAAACGCATGACATCGCGGTGGGTGCGTTCCTGAAACAAGTTCAATTCAAGCAACCCATGATGAATCTCGAGCGCCTTGCGCCACTCGCCCCTGGTTTCAAGAAGCTCGGCACGCTCGAGCATGGCTTGTCGCCGTGAACGCTCAAAGCGCTCTCGTTTTTGGGTCAACCAGTCATGAAATTCGGTCGCGCCCTCGAGTTCCAAACCCTCAAGCAACACGCCGTTGTAAAAGCCGAGTGCCTGTTCGACCTGACCAGCCTCGAGTGAGCGCTCAAAAAATCCGACATCGGTCTGAAACCCAGCTCGCAAGCCCAAACTGTGCTCAGACACCTCGAGTTGGTCGTTCAAGGCGGGCGAATCGTTTTTCAGGCGGTGCAATTCGCGCCGCAAATTGCGCCGTGCCGCCTCATCGGTCACTTCGGACCACAACAAACCCGCCAGTTTAGATCGTGGTGTCAAACCCT
>CAXTTL010000077.1:0-19227 GCA_964247135.1 uncultured Deinococcales bacterium
CCCGTTAGGTGCATCTTATGGTCAAGACAGGTGCTGCTTTAAGGGTCAAGAAGCGCGTCAACGGATATGCAAGGCGCTGTAGAGGCTAAAACAAGATCGGTTCCGAATTTGAGTCGGCTCAGATTCGAGTTTCAATCTTTTGGTGAACTACTCGAACCTCGGGCTTTCAAAAGTTTCTCGAGCGTTCCTGACGGCATCAAGCTGAGTATCAAAATCAGACCGATCATGCTGAAAAAGAGTCCCGCGTTGCCAACATTTAAAAAACACAGTGGCGCGAGCGCACTGAAGGCAACGGGCAGGGCAAACTCGAGTCCGAGGGCGAGCACCGCCAGAACAATCGCAAGAATCGCGCCGAGCCAGCCTGCAACTGCGGGCGAGGTGTAGCCAAGCAACATGGCGTTGACGGCAAAGCCAAAACCAAAGCCAAGCACCGCCAGCAACACCCGTGAAGGCTCGAGCTTCCAATGGCGCCGCCAGGCGAAGGCGATCACCCAGGCGATCATGATTAAAACTGCAAGTGGCGCAAAGCTAAAGACTTTGGTCAAGGTTTCGCGCAAACTGCCTTCAGGGAAGCTTAAAACCACACTTTGCGAGGTGATGACGTTTGAGAGTTTCCACTCGAGCGTGCCGTTTTGAGTGGTCGGGTACAGGCTGCCGCGCAAGAATTTGACGGCTCTCGGGGCGCTGACGTTCAGTTTGAAATTGCGAATCGGCTCGCGCCGAGCGCCAAAATCGTAATTCCAAGTTTGAGCGCCCTGATTGCGGTATTTCACAGCAATTTCAACTTTTTGCTTGCCCGCCACATCACCTTCCCAGACATAACCTTGGCTGAGGTCAGATTGCGTGACCACAACCCCGTTCACTTTCATCTCGAAGTCCGAGAGCGTGCCGGAACCGTCGGGCAGCGGAAAAGTAAAACGCAACTTGGTGGGTTTCTCGAGCGGGTTGGTGAACGTGTATTTGCCACTAAAATTGGCGCGGTAATACGAACGTCCCGCGCCGATGTCACCAAAATCAAAATTGACGGCGACCTCGGCATTCTCGAGCGCCACGGGAAGGCGTTGGATCACCTCGAGGGTACGGGTGTACAACAGGGCACCAGCTTTTTTCACGAACGAATCGTCGACCTTGCGTACAAATTGGCTGTTCGGATCGTTGTTGATGTACGGCGCGAGGGCTTGGGCGGGATCGTTGCCGAGTCGTTTGGCAATGTCTGGCGGCAGGGCAAAGGTGCGGGTATAGCTGATGGTGTTGTCGTAACTGACGCTTGGACTGTACTGCACGGTTTGCCCACCGCTCGGGTCTTCGCGGCTGGAATACTGGGCGTTTTGCTGGTTCGAGAACCTCAAACCCACGGCTTGGCGGGCAATGCCCAAACCCACGGCAACCGCAAACACCGCCAACAGTACCGGCAACCAAACCAAGCTCGAGCGCAAATAATTCCAAAGCCAATCCCTGGTTTTGGCAAAAGCTTCGCGGTCAATGGCGTACAAGACCAAACTGGCAATCAAAAGCACCGCCAGGACGATCAACAACACCAGCAAGATTGGGATCAGAAGCGCGATCAAGCTCGAGAGGGAATCGTTTAGCCAACGCAATGTGCTTTGCACCATAAAGTGTGCCTCCGTAAATTCAGGATACGGAGATTTGTAAGTTTTGATGAGAATACGGCTTTCACGAATTGTTCATGCAAACTTTAATCGATCAGCTCGACAACGTCCTCGAGTTCGATGCCGTCGTCAAATTCAAAAGCAATCAGTGGCATGTTGATGTAAAAAATCGCGCCCTGACCGCGTTCAGATTCAGCCCAGATTCGCCCGCCGTGTTGTTCGATGGCAAGTTTGCAAAACGCCAAACCCATGCCCGAATCAAAACGGGTGGTGTTGGTCAACCTCGAGCGTTCAAAATCGGCAAAGATTTTTTCGATGTCCTCGGCGGGGATACCCTCGCCGTCATCGCGCACGGTGATCTCCAGGAGTGCGTCTTTGGACCTGGCTTCGACTTGAATCCGTCCCGCATCGCGGGTGTGTTTGACGGCGTTCGAGATCAGGTTGGCAAAAACGCGGCGCAAGACTTCGGGATCGGCATTAAAATCGGGCAGGGTTTTGGGCACGATAAAGCGCAAGTTACGGGTTTGACCCTGCATTCCGACATCACCGAGCGCCAGTTTCAGCACGTCCGCAAAATCGGTGGCGGTCAGGATTTTGCTGGTCAAATTCAGTTTGCCGTCACGCATTTTGCGGACATCCAAAATGTTGGCTGCCAGGTGCAGCAAATGCCGAGATTCGTCGAACGCCATTTGCAACAGGCTTGAAAGTTTGGTCGGAAGGAGCGCCTGGGTGTCCATGCGCACCAAATCCAGAGCGCCCATGACCGCCGCGATAGGGTTTTTCAGATCATGCACCAACATGTGCGTGAGCCTGTCCTTCATGCGGTCATCCTCGAGCAACAAATCGTATTTGCTTTCAATGTTTTGCACGCGACTCAGGGTTTCACGGTGTTTTGATTTTGAGCGCATCGCCCCGTCCAAATGCGCCCGAAAACGTTGCCCATCGAGCGGTTCAATCTCGAAAGATTCCAAACCCGCCATGTAAAACGCGGTTGCCGTCTCGAGCGGACCAAGCCCGACAATCCAGGTGTGACGCATTTCTGGACGGCGCGACAGCAACGATGCCACTTCGGGCGCACTGAGCGAACCGTTCAGGTCGTAATGCACGATCACCAGGTCTGGGGCATTGTCGATGTTTAAAGTGTGCGTTTCGCCGAGCGCCGCTTCGGCGCTGCGGTACAACAGGCATTGGTAATCGCCCAGCATCAACTCGAGTTGATCTGTGACGACTGGGTTGCTGGAAACAATCAATGCGCGTGCCACTGTTCTCATCCTAACTCATCTTTTAAAACCCGAAAGGTGAATTTCGACATTCTTTCAAAAGGCAGCATTCCTGACGTGCTGATTCGAGTCAACTCGAGATAGAATCGATTGTGAAATTTTCAGTGTTCGCTCGAGGTTTCCGAGCCATGTTCCCGATTTACCTTGGTGTGATCCCGTTCGCCCTGGCATACGCCGTGACCGCTCGGGCGGCGGGTTTGAGCGTGCTCGAGACGTGTTTGATGAGCGTGCTGGTCTTCGCTGGTGCGAGTCAGTTTTCGGCGGCGGGCGCTTTTGCCGGTGGCGCGGGTGGTTTGACCATTGTCTTCACCACGTTTTTACTCAACGTTCGGCATCTGCTGTACGGCTTATCGCTTGGGCGCGAAATCAAACTTTCCAATTCACAACGCGTGTTCAGCGCGTATTTTTTAACCGACGAGGCTTACGGCGTGGTCATGGCGAGCGGTGAACGCAGTTTTGATTTCTTGCTCGGTTGCGAACTCAGTTTGTTCGTGTCCTGGAATATTTTTACGCTTGTTGGGGCAGTCGCGGGTTCGATCATTAGTGATCCTGCAAAACTGGGCGTCGATTTTATTTTTCCATTGTCGTTCACGGCGCTTATCGTGCCATTGCTGCGCTCGAGAAATGATTTGGTCGTGGCTGTCATTTCTGGGGTTCTGGCATTGGTTTTTTCTAAAGTGTTACCTGGAGGTTTTTCCATTTTTGCCACCGGCGTCATCGGTAGCTTGCTCGGCGCGTGGTTGACCCGTTCCGAACCACCTGAACTTCCGAATTTCGAGGACAATACCAGGGAAGTCGCATGAGTTTGCGCCTCGAGATTCTGTTGGTGTTTCTTGGCATGTGCGCGGTGACGTTCGGCTCGAGGTTGGCGGGTTTGATGTTGCGTGCACCGTTGCCGCCGTTTTGGTTGCGGTTCTTGCGGTTTGTGCCAATCTCGGTGTTTGCCGCACTTATTATTCCCGCCATTCCTGGCGATCAAGGCGAAAGCACGATTCGTATCGTTGCTGCCGTACTTGCCGCGTTCGTGGCGTGGCGCACTCGAGTCTTGTGGCTGACGGTGTTGGTCGGTTTTGGCACATTTTGGGTTTTTAAATTTTTCGGCGTTCACGTTTGATAAAAATACGTTCGTATTGTAATCTTTTGGTGTGCGAACCTCGAGCCAGCGCCAACCCATTCTTGAACGCGCCGTTCAACTCGCGTCCGTGCATGGTTTAAACGGTTTAACCATCGGTTCGCTCGCCGAACATGTCAGCATGAGCAAAGGCGGCATCTCGGCGCATTTTAAATCCAAAACCGCCCTGCAACTCGAGGTTGTGAAAAGCGCCAGCGAACTGATGATTGTGCATGTCATCACTCCTGCCCGTAAAAAATCGGCTGGGTTGGCGCGTTTAAAAGCCTTCGATGCCGCCTGGTGGAAGTACCTCGAGGGTCGGGTTTTTGAGGGCGGTTGTTTTTTTACCAACGCCATTCTCGAGCTTGACGACCTTGAAAATGATGAGGTGGCGGCAGCCGTGCGCGAGAATTATCAACGCCTGATTGCTTACCTGGAATCTGAAACCAAAACCGCCAAACAACAAGCCGAATTGCAATCCGACCTGAACGTTTCAAGCTTTGTGCTCGAGTTTATGTCATTGCGTTTTGGCGCCATCATTTACCGCAGTCTTGGCATTCAAAACGGCGTGTCAATGGCAAAAAAGGCGGTGAAAGCTTTGATCACTCGAGCATCAGTATAATTTTTGCATTTTTAAAAACACGAACGTTCGTCTTTTATTGGAGGATTCATGCACACCAAATCAGAAATCATCGCCGCGTTAGAAATTCAGAAACTCGAGATTCCAGCTTTTTTAGAAAACATTCCCAGCGAACAATTTTTTGATGGCTCGAGCGAACGCTGGTCGGTGGGATACCACGTTCAGCACATCACCAGCGCCGTGAATCGGGTGGCAGGAGGCTTGTTGAACGCTGGCGTGCTGCCAAAACGCGAACCCGCCACCGCCTCGAGAGACTTTGCCACCATGCGAGAATTCTATTTGGAAACCCTCAAGAACACGCCCAGCGAAACTTTGCGGCAACTTGGCAGCCGTGTCACGCTCGAGGAGCACACAGATTTGGAAGCTTACAAAACCCAGTTGATCTCAAACTTTGAAAATGCAATTACCAATTTCAACAACGCACTCGAGCATTTTGACGAAACCAACCTCGAGAACCTGGGAATGCCGCACCCTGTCATGGGCTTGCTCTCGAGCCGAGAGATGGTGTTTTTTATCGTTTATCACAACACGCACCATCAAAACGGAATCAAGAACTTGCTCGAGAAAATTTAAAGAGCCGCAAGCTTGTTCGCCAAATCCTCGAGCGAATCCAATTGCAAACTGGCTCGAGCCACTTCTGGGCGTGTGGCGTGAATAACCCCCCAAGGTCCACGCCGCACAAAAATCGCTTTCAAGCCAACCTCGAGCGCGGGGAGAATATCGTTGTCGAGTCGATCTCCGACGTAAGCAACCTCATGGGCTTCGAGCGCGGTGATCTCGAGAATCTTCTGAAAAAATCGCGGGTCTGGTTTTTCGATTCCCCACGAACTCGAGCTGGCAATGTAATCCACAGGCAAGCCGTAACTTGTTAATAACGCCTCGGCTCGAGCGGGTTGATTGCCACTGAGTCCAACTTTGAACCCTCGAGATTTTAAGGCTTGCAAGCACGGAATCGCGTCAGGGTAAAAATCTGAAAGCTGCATTTCGTCTGGGATGCCCAATTTTTGCCGCTCGAGGTTGGCGGTAGCACGTTCAAAACCTGGCTTGATCATCTCAAAAACCTTGCTGTGATGCAGGTTTTGTGCGATGACCGCGCCCATTGCCGCGAAAAACGTGAACCGCGTCACACCCAAAAAATCTGCCCACAAACCCCACTGGCGTTCCTCGTTCACCAAGGTTTCGCCCACGTCAAAAAAAACAGCTTTGATGGTCATGACAGTATTTTACAGGCTCGAGTTTAAACCGAACGTTTCATGGCAATTGAACGCGCTGCCAGAAGAGAAGAAATCAGTGGCGCAAATGGCGTTGTTTTAAGTAACGGAATCTCGAGTTTTGGTCATCAAATCAAGGCATAAGAATTTGATTTGAAAGCCATGACGCTCGAGTTGAGAACGCCATTCGTGCCAATCGGTGTCGGTGGCGTTCAAAATGGTTGGATTGTTGATGCTGGCATTGGCAACGCCAATATACACGTGGTCACTTGGGTCAAACCCACGTAAAGCAGCAGGAACTTCTGAGAAAGAATGCTCTTCAATCGTCAAAGACACAATCTCGCAATGTGCGGTATCACCTTGGTTGAGATACAACCAACGAAAAAACGAATCCCCCAAACCAGGTTGACCATGAAAACTGTTGTACCTTTGATATTGTCCAAAAATCAGACCAAAACTGTCCAGAACAACAATCTTTTCTCGAGCCGCTTCAAGTGCCGACACGCAATTCAGCACACAATTGGGTGTTGCTTGTTCGGTTTCTCGAGCGTTGGCAACGATCAAAACGTTGACATCAATGACAACTGCATTCATGAAGAAGAAAGTGCCTTTTTGCGTTCCATTGCCGCTTTGGTCATTGCTGCAATTTCGCCAAAATCATTGCCGAAAAAGTCTTTCGGGTAATTGCGAATGTTGCCGTACTCATCCATGTCCAGCATTGTTAGTTTCGATTCGCCTTTCTCGAGCGAACAAAAGTACAGGTTGACATCGGTGGGAGAAATGATTTCTTCCGCAATTCGCCGTTGCAAACGCCGCAACAAATGCTCACTGTGACTCTCGAGAATAATTTGCACCCCACGTTTTTGGTACGCATCAATAAAAACATCCGCCAGCCCAGATTGCACACTTGGATGCAAATGCAGTTCGGGTTGCTCGAGCAGAATGGTAGAACCTTCGGGAACGTAATAGCACAGCACCAGCACGGGTAAAACTTGCGATACACCAAAGCCAACATCGGTCAGCGAAACTTCAGGAGATTCTGGTGTGCGACGAACCAAAACCCGAAAGATGTTTGTGCCTTCGCGGAGTTCCTCGAGCCTGAAACTGTCAATCAAACCAAGGTCTTGAAGTTTTTGCGCAATGTAATTCTCGAGTGGAATATCACCAACTTTGTTCCCACCAACTCGAGCGGCGAGAAGTGCTGCAACGGTGTTTTCGCCTTGTTTGCCTACGTCTGAAGGAGCAGCACCAGACCATGAATAAGTAGCCTTTGGAAAATCCCGCAATGGTCCAAGATATTGGATACCCTTGAGCATGTACTCAAGACTTAACTCAATGGATGTGGTATTTTTCTGAATTTGAAATTGTTCAGCAAGAAAACTAGCTGAAACTCTATGAAAATTTCGGGAGAGCGAGTGAATACGTTGAATCGTCTTGGAGTCATCTGTATCTAGACTAAAATTTGGCGATCCAAATGATGTTTTCGTGCCATCCATTTCTAAGATATAATTGTTCGATTTAATATATAAAAGAGAGCTAAACTGTGAAATTCCCACAGTAAATTTTAATTTGTCGGTTATTCCCTCATTGTTAAATGTAGAATTATCTTCCCAGTCAACCTCGAGTTTTAATGAAAGATTCAAATTATTTCTAAAAATAGTTTCCTGGAACGATCTAAGTTGTGTTAGATGTTTTTCGGCATTATCTCCAAATTGAAGAACTTGCCCTCGATCTGAACTTTCCACTGTTTGTTTCATCAATAGCAACGCCTGCAACAAACTGCTTTTCCCACTGCTGTTCGTGCCAAAAAATCCTGTAATCGGCGCAAGTAGTG
Source organism: uncultured Deinococcales bacterium (assembly GCA_964247135.1). Classification (GTDB taxonomy): domain Bacteria; phylum Deinococcota; class Deinococci; order Deinococcales; family JAAFIG01; genus JANXTZ01. The sequence goes on from CAXTTL010000077.1 coordinate 7,687, forward strand.
CGTTCACCTCACGCCAAGATTTAAAATTCCCGAGTTGCAAGGCTTTCAGCATTCTGGCATTCTACCGCGCCTTCGATTCCAAACAAAAGGACGCTCGAGATCACCTCGAGCGTCACCAAACCCCAAAATCTTAACGGAAGTTTTTGATTTGCTGCCGTACCGAATCAATGCTCCATCCCGTCAAATTGGCGGTGGTTTGCGCTTCAGTCTCGAGCCTCGTTTTCAAATCTTTGCGGTATTGCTCGCCTGGTTGCCCGCAGTTGGTGTTGCCTTTGAACGGGTGCTGCATGATGTACCGCGCCTGAAAATTTTCGGTGTTGTCGGTCTGCTTGAACATCAGGTCTTCTTTAAAGTTTGCGGCATCGTATCGCACATGAAGGCGCGTGAAGAAAACACTGTCGTTCGGGTTTTCGGCAAGCCAGAATGCTCCTGCGGCGCGAAGCTGCATGACATCTGGTGGTTCGCTGGCGCACGGGTCACAAGAGTTTGGCGTCCAGGCGTACTCGAGGAAGACCGATTTTTTGCCCTCGCGCTCGTAGGCTTTTTTGAAGGTTGCGCCGTAAAAATCCCCGAATTTGGGTTGGACAAATTCTGGAATGTTCTTATCGCTTGGGACTTTAACATTCTGGTAATTGGCGGCTTCGACCCGTCCTTTGCGCGTCAGGCTGTACACAGTCAGGTCTTGCGTGCCGTTCGCGTTAATCATGCCCAGTTGCAATGGCAGCATAAAACCTTTGGATTTGAACGACATCCGAATTGGGCGCAGTTTCATAAAGCCGCTCGAGTCCACTTTTGAAAGGTTGACTTTTGCCACAAAAAACTTCATGCCCGCCTTGATGTACGGCGCAAGGACTTTGCTCGCACCAGCAGGAATTTTATAACCTTCTTGCAACAGGTAGGTCTCGAGTCCGTCCGATTGCGTGGCGGAAAGAATCACAATCGAGTATTCGCCGACGCTGTACCTGGCTTCGACGGTCACACCGAGCGATTTTTGCAATTCGCCTCGAGCCTGCATGTTGGTGGCTGGCGCTGACATGGGTTTGGCGGCATCTTCGGCAACCATTGGCGGCGGCGGGTTGCACGGGTCGGCGTCAAAATATTCGACCAGACGCGGGGCGCTGTAAGCATCGAGTTTGTCGATGATGGTCGAGTCGTTGATGCCAATCTCGGCGCGTTTTAAAACTTTGGGAACGGGCACGACCAGCGCAAAATCTTTTAACGCGCCCTGATAATCCGAAACCATCGTGATGGTTGTGCGTTCGCCGTCCCTGGCGATCATGATTTGCGAGGCTTTGTTGTACAGTTTCGCGTCCACCCGTCCGACGTAAAACCCGCAAAATGCGGTCACGCTGCCGATAACACCAAGTCCGACGGTCACGATTCCAGCCCAGAAAAAACGGTTTCTCGGGTTCATAAAATTCCTTTCACGAGAGGCTTGGGGTTGATGGTACTCGAGTTTGAAGTGTTACAGCTTGACCTGAAATGTGTTGTGCATCCACCTGATTTCAAACTGATACAAAGTACGCGGGGATGCTCAAACCAACCCGAGCGCCGCCTTCCGTGCGGTTCTCGGCGTGTACAGTGCCGCCGTGAACCCGAGCGACGGCTTCGACGATTGCCAAGCCCAGTCCAGTGCCTGCACCCAGCTTAGCGAACGGCTCAAAGGCTTTGGGCAAGAGTTCGGCGTTAAAACCTGGTCCTGTGTCTTCGACCCACAACCAAGTACCGTCGGCTCGAGCTTCGACGCGAATGTTTTTCGCGCCGCCCGCGTGATGGCTGGCATTGTTCACCAGGTTCTCCAAACTCAACTCGAGCAAATCGCGTTCTGCCCAGACTTCGCCCTGTCCTTGAACGGGCACATCGAAATGCGCCTCCAGAAAACTCGAGAGGTCGATGCGTTCGCGTTTGGGTATGCCTTGCCCTTCCAGCCGTGCCAATTGCAGTAAACTCGAGAGGATTCGTTCGGTGCGGTCTAACGCCCCTAAAGCGCCCTGCGTCGCCTCGGTGCGGCTTGGGTGACGCTCGAGCACCTCGAGATAATTTCTGGCGGCGGTTAGCGGATTTCGCAACTCGTGCGAGGCATTGTACGCGAACCGTCTGGCGCTGGATTCCTGGGTTTTGAGACGCTCGAGGGTATCATTCATGTCTGCCAGCAAACGGTTCAGGGCATTCACGGCGGGACGCAATTCGGGCAGTGGCGGCACGGCAATCATCTCGAGGCTGCTGGCATTGCGGCGCTCGATCTCGGCTGCCAAACTGTAAAGCGGTGACAGCGAACGCCGCACGCCAAACGCGCCCAGCAGCAACGCCAGAATCAACAATCCGACGCTCGAGAGTAAAATCCAATTGTTTGGGTTGGAAATACGTTCAAACTCGAGGTTGCCATTGCGTTGACGCACCAACACCGTCGAATTTTTTGAAAGTTGTTTGAGTTCTGAAATTTGATTGACTTTGTCATCCACAGGTTGCGCACGGGTTTCGCTGCTCGAGGTTACGCCTTCGAGTATGGGAGGCGGACTCGAGGCTGGCGTTGTCGGAAGGGCTGCTGGCACGGTTGGATTGCTCGGTATCACTGGAGCGGCTTGAATTTGTGCGGGACTCGGTTTTGCACCAGGTTTTGCTTGTTCCGCTCGAGTTGTTGGCGTTGTGACCGCAGGACTTGGCGCCGCAACTGGTTTGATCGGGACTGCCGACGGTGTGGCGACTTTGCTGCTCGAGCCAGCCGACAAACTGGCGTCGCTCGAGTTTGGCGTTGTGGCAAGACGTGTTTGATTTTGCGTTTTTTCGACACTCGCGGGAGCGGTGACGGTATCCGCCGTGGTTGCTGCTGGCGGCTTCGCGCTGTTGTTGAATTCTTGAATTGGAACACCAATTTGACCCGCAGGATTGTTCGAGTTTTGCGCGACAGTATTGCTTACACCTGAATCTCGAGTCACCAATGAATTCAACAACCACACTTGACCCAAGGCAAGCACCGCTAAAGCTGGCAGCAACCACAATAAAACTCGAGTTCGCAAGGTCATGATTGTACTGATTCCTTGAGCTTTAAGGCGTACCCAACACCGCGCACGGTCTGAATCAAACTTGGTTCGCCAAGTGCCCGCCGCGCCGAAGCAATCAAAACATCCAGCGTGTTCGGGTCAACCTCATCGCCCCAAATCAGGTTCATCAAGGTTTCTCGAGGCATCACGCGTTTGGGATGCTCGAGCAGCACGGACAGCAACCGAAAACCCTTGACGGTCAACTCAATTTGCTTGCCATTTCGCCAGACTTCCATCGTCTCTGGGTCAAGTGTGACATCCTCGAACTGACGTTTGCCCGATTCGGTTTTGCTGCGCCGCAACAAGACCTCGATTCGCGCCAGCACCTCGGAGAGCGAATAGGGTTTGACCACATAATCATCCGCGCCGCCGCGCAAGCCTTTCAGCTTGTACTCGAGTTCATCCAAGGCGGTCAGCATCAAAACGGGCACACTCGAGCGCAAACGAATTTCGGTCAAAACACTAAAACCGCTCGAGCCTGGCAGCAATACGTCCAAAATCACCAGATCGGGTTGCTGCGCCATGCAGCGCAAACCGCTCGAAGCATCACCCGCCTCGAGCACGGTGTAGCCCTCGAGTTTTAAACCCAGCGCCAGGGATTCGCGCACGCCAGCATCATCTTCGACAATTAAAATCGTGGTCACCATACGACCACTTTAGCGCCCAGACCTGAGATGAGGCTCGAGATCAACCTGAAATGAAGGTGAAAAATCAGCGCAAAGATTGGATCAGACGGTCATATTCGATATGTCCACCAATCCAAAACCAGGTGATTTTATCGCCCTGTAATGTCCCGAGCGCCCTGTAACCACGCGTGACCCTGACTGAGCACAGCGAAATGGCTGGCACGACTTGTTTGAATTGCAAACCAGGATGCTGAGGGTTACTGCGGAAAAAACGGTACGCTTCACGCGCTTGCCATTGAACGTCTTCTGGAAGGGCGTAATAGGCTTTCCAAAACAACGCCGTTGTTTCAGAAATCACATGCGCCTCCAATTGGTGCTACTATAATTGCCGAATATGACCAAATTACTCGAGAAAGCTGTCACAGAAACCGAGCGTCTGCCTTTAGAGGAGCAGAATCGTATCGCTGAATGGTTGCTTGCCGAATTGGAAGACGAAGCCCAATGGGATGCCCAGTTTACTGGATCAATTGAGACTCTTGAGCGTTTAACAAAAGAAGCCTTGTTAGAATCCAGCGCTGGACGAACAAAATCTTTAACTCCAGATTTGTTGTAGATTTCTGTTTGGTTTAATCCTGCTTGCATGAACCAGTGTAACTTTTCACTGCGTCATTTTAAAACTGCCCTCGAGCATTTTGGACTCGTGTTTTCACAACTCGAGCGGCAAATCCCGAATCCGTTTTTGCGTCAGCGCAAACACCGCATTCGCCACGGCTGCCCCTATCGGTCCTATCGCGGGTTCACCCATGCCGTAGGGCGTATTCCCACCCTCGAGAAAGTTCACGTCAATACGAGGCGGGGTTTCTTTTAAGGTCAGTAGCGGATACTGCTTAAAATTCGCTTGTTCCACCAGCCCGTCTTTCACGGTCAGTTTCTCGAGCAGTGTGGAGCTTAACCCCATGACCACGCTGCCTTTGGCTTGCAGTGCGGCATTGGCAGGATTCACGACCAAACCCGCGTCTATCGAAACGGTCACGCGATGCACGACAATGCGTTTCTCGAGAATCGAAACCTCAGCCACTTGCGCGACAAAAGTCTTGCCTAAACTCGAGAATGCCACGCCTCGAGCACGTCCTGGTTCTGGTGGTTTTGCCCAGTCGGAACGTATTTTGACATCCTCGAGCACCCGTTTTAAGCGCGTGCCGTCTTCTGAATTTGGAACGTGTTTTAACCTGAACTCGAGTGGGTCGGTTTTGGCAGCAAACGCCATTTCGTCCATGAAACTCTCGAGCGCGAAGGTGTTCGGGAACACACCCAATCCGCGCCATGAACCTGTCGGCACGGGCAGGTTGAGGCGGTGGCTGCGAACGCGGTAATTGGGAAAATCGTAAGGCGAGAGTTGCCCGCTGAGGACGCCAAAATCAAAGCCGATCAGGTTTTTGATGGGTTCTGGAATCGGAATCACCGAGAACAAAATATCGCCGCTGGCGGTGACTTGATCGATGGCGTTAATCCGTCCGTCGCTGCTTAAACTGCCACGAAGTCTGGTGTGCGAGGGCGGACGAAAAAAACCGTGTTGAATGTCTTCCTCGCGCGTCCAACCGACATGCACGGGTTTGCCCACGGCGTTCGACAATCGAACCGCCTCGAGCGCCGCACTTTGCGAGCCTTTGCGCCCAAAACTGCCACCCATCTGCATGGGGTAAACAATGACCTCGCGTGTTGCTCCGCCCACTGCCTCTTGCACGCCCTTGGTGTCGCCACTGGTAAATTGCGTGGGAACCCAAAGTTCGATTTTGCTGGCTTGCACGTGCGCCATCGCGTTTAACGGCTCGAGGTGCGCGTGCGCGGCGAATGGCGTGCGGTATTCGGCGGTGATTTGCGTGCCTGTCAAAATGTTCGCGTCCACGTTGCCACGTTTTTTGATCACCACGCCATCGCCATCTCGAGCCGTGACCATCGCATCAATATCACTTTGGTTGACGTTCGTGCCGCCCTGCCACTCGAGGGTTAAAAATTTGATGGCTTCTCGAGCGCGGGTGCGGGTGTCAGCGACCACGCCCGCGAAGTTGGCTTTGAGGTCGATCACGACTTTAGTCACGCCAGGTTGATTCGCTGCTTCTCCCGCGCTGGCACTTTTCAGGGTTGCGCCGTAACGTGGCGGTCGGGCGACCGCGCCGTAAAGCATGTCTGGAACTCGAGCGTCATAACCATAAACGGGTTGTCCCAACAGTTTGGCGCGAACGTCCACGCGTGGAGTGTTCTGCCCAATGCTGGTGAAGGCTTTACGGACTTTGAGGATAGGTTTTTCTTTGGGTACAACCCAATCGTTTTGTTTGGCGGCGACGATCTGCCCATAAGTCAATTTCTTGGTCATGTCTTGCCGCGCAAAACACTCACCGCGCAACGCTACGATCTCGTTCACACTGACCGAAAGTTGTTTTGCCGCCTCGAGCCGCAGCATTTCGCGCATGGTCGCAGCGGCTTCACGCAAGGGCGTGAAAAGCCCATTCACCGACGTGCTGCCAAAAGTGAACATCAATTGCGGATCAAAACCTTTGCTCGAATCGGCTTGACGCACCGTCAGTTGTTTGACATCCACCTCGAGTTCTTCGGCGGCAATTTGTGCCAGCGCACTGTGAATGCCTTGACCCATCTCGAATTTGGGCGCGTAGAAAACCATGCTGTTGTCGGGTTTGAGTTCAAACCAGAGGTTTGGGACGGGCATTTTGACGGGTTGCGACGCGCCGCCCTTCTCGAGCAGGTCAACCAGCGCTGGGCGACCCTCGTTCAAGCCAAAATAACCGCCAACCGCCAGCACACCGAGGCTGCCCGTGCCGATCAAAAAGCGGCGGCGCGTGATCTTCCAGCGTTGCTCTGGGGTCAAAGGTGCTTTTTTGGTTTTCATGACCGACCACCCGCAATTTCGGCGGCTCGAGCCACGTTCTTGCGGATGTTGTTGTAACCGCCGCAACGGCAGTAATTTTCGTTCATGGCGTTGTCAATTTGTTCGCTGTTTGGGTTCGGGTTCTTCTCGAGCAACGCCACCGCGTTCATGATGTGACCGCTCATGCACCAGCAGCACTGCAATGGATTCTCGAGAAACGCGGCTTGCACGGGGTGAAGCTCGAGTTTGTCACCCTCACCTTTTGCCAGCCCCTCGAGGGTCGTGATGTTCTTGTCCACAGCTTCAGAAGTGGGCGTTTGGCACGAACGTTTTGGTACGCCGTCAATCAGCACATTGCACGAGCCGCAAACGCCAACGCCGCAACCGTAACGCGTTCCAACCAGCCCGAGCGTGTCGCGCAGCACCCAGACCAGCATTTCCGAGGCTTGAAAATCTGGCACTTCCCAAGTTCGCTGGTTAATCTCGAGTTTGAGCATGATTTATCTTAAATACTGCTCGAGGCGCTTTCATCAATAAGGCACACAATCTTCAACAGACGCGCCTTGACCTTGCAGGATGAGGCACAACTGGTTACGCTAGATTATGGCTCGAGATTTTTACCACGATATTGTCAAACGAGCGCTTGAAAAAGATGGTTGGCACATCACGCACGACCCTTACGAACTCGAGTTTGGTTCGAGTGCGTACAAAATCGATCTTGGTGCGGAAGGTTTGGTTGGGGCTGAACGAGAAGGGCAATTAATTGCCGTTGAAGTCAAAAGTTTTCTTGGGCGTTCATTGCAGCATCAACTTCATGAGGCGGTTGGTCAATTCACCAATTACCGTGTGTTGCTCGAGGAAATTGAGCCTGAACGCATGGTGTACTTGGCAATTCCTGAGAACATTTTTCAAGAATTGTTTGAACTACAATTTGCTCGGCTCATTCGTGAACGAACATCGTTGCGTTTGATTGTTTTCAGCCATCAAACAGAGGAGGTTATTCAATGGAATCCGTGAAATTGCGCCAAATTGTTCGTGAATTGCTCGAGTATTATGTTTCCTTGGGTGCAAGTCACCGCACCCAAGACAATCCTGCTTTTGTGCTGGTCGACAAAGACGAAAATCATTTTCAATGGATGCGCTTGGGTTGGCTTGGTCAACGTCGCGTTTATGGTTGTGTGATGCACTTGGAAGTCAAAGACAACAAGATTTGGGTTCATCAGGACAATACCGATTTGGACCCTGTGGGTGCGTTGCTCGAGCGAAACATACTGCCAAGCGATATCGTGCTGGCGTTTCATCCGCCTTATGTCAGAAAAGACACGGGTTTTGCAGTTGGATAAGTATTCGCTCGAGCTTATTTGCGTTTCTTGCCAGGTTTGACTTTTTGCGGCAAATCAAATCGAATCACGTTCGGCGCAGCTTTTTTGTATTGCAAACTGGCAACCACGGCTTTGGCGCGACGTTCGACTTGCAGCGCACGGCGCACGTTTTGCTGACGCAATTCGGCAATCGCTTTTAATTCCTCGGTCGTCAGGACAATTTCGTTTTTGTACTTCAAAACGCGTTTGCCAATTTTGTCCGACAACTCTTTTAACTTGTCACGTTCGCCCGCCAGTTTTGCCCGCAAGCCCTCGATTTCGACTCGTAGCGCCTCGGCATCTTTGCCATTGATGGTCACGGGTTTTTCGGCTTCGCTGCCGCCAGCAATTTTGAGCTTGATCTCTTTTAGACTCAAACCCTCCAAGCGGAGCATCTTGACCAACTCGAGCGCGTCAAAGGCGTCCAGGTCATAGACTTTTTTGTTTTCACGATCAAAGCTTTTTAAAAACCCCTCTTTTTCGTAATTGCGTAACGTCGCGCTCGAGATTCCAGCCAGTTCTGCCAGACGCGTTTGGGTCACGCCGGCGATCAATTCGGTTTTTAAGTTTGAATCCATAAGCTCGAGTTTACCTTGCCCAGCCAGCCAAGTCCAAGGTTTGTGTTTTGCAAGTAACACCAAAAACGTAGCCAAAAGCACGTCTCGAGCCAGAATCCCGCGTTACAATCCGCCCCATGACCCAGACCTTGAGACCAGCCGCCGCCACCGTCAAAGAAGCCATCGAAAGCCGCCGCAGCGTGCGCCAATTTGAGCAAACCCCAATGCCCGAAGCCGATTTGCTCGAGATTCTGCGCTTGACCAGCCTCGCCCAGAGTGCTTTCAACATGCAGCCCTGGCGTTTTGTGGTCGTGACCAACAAGGAAGTGAAAGCCAAGCTCGAGCTTGCCGCCAACGGTCAAAAGCAGGTCGGCAGTGCGCCGGTGGTGATTGCCGTGGTTGCCGACGGCGCTGAATTTCATCAGCCGACCGAACTGTTGGCACGTCCCGAAGTGCTGGCTGACCCCGAAAAATTTGAAAAGTACAAGGCGACGGTTGACCGCGCTTACGGTTCCAAACCCGTCGAGGCGAACACCGAATTTGCCGCCCGCATGAGTTACATCGCCATCGGGTATTTAACGCTCGCCGCCAGGGGTTTGGGTTACGACACCAGCGTGATGCTGGGCTTCAAACCAGCCGAGGTCAAAGCCCTGCTCGAGATTCCCGAACACGCCCAGGTCACGGCGTTGATTGCCCTCGGTCGAGGCGTCGAAGATGGCTTGCCGCACCACCGTTTGCCACTCGAGGTTTTAACGCGTTTTGTGCGTTGAAAGGCTCGGTGCTTCGTTGATCGCTTTCAAGTTCGGGTAAAAGATTGATGTACCGACCATGACACGCCCATAAACGGCAATGGATTATATTGAGTCCATGATCGATCTTGCCACCCGCGCACGCACCCTGCTCGAGCTTCACACCGCCCCGCAAATCCTCAGCCTGACCAACGTCTGGGATGTCGTCTCGGCACAGGTTGTCGCCGCCACGCCAGGCACGACGGCACTCGCCACCGCCAGCCATTCGATTGCCGCGACCTTCGGTTACAAAGACGGCGAGAACATCCCGCTCGAGCTTCATTTCGACATGGTTCGGCGCATCGTCGCGGCGGTCGATCTGCCCGTCAGCATGGACTTTGAAGCCGGTTACGGACACCCTGGCGAAACGGCACGAAAAGCCATCGCCGCCGGTGTGGTCGGCGGCAACCTCGAGGATCAAATGAAACCGCTCGAGGAGGCGGTCGCGGCGGTCAAAGCGGTGCTGGCTGCTGGACGTGAGGCTGGCATCGATTTTGTTCTCAACGCCCGCACCGACGCGCTGATACGCGCCGATGCCAACGCCCCGCGCAGCCAAGTTTTGGATGAAGCAATTCGCCGTGGACTCGCCTTTCTCGAGGCTGGCGCTCCGGTGGTTTTCGTGCCAGGGTTGGTGGCGAGGGACGAAATCAAATTGCTGGTCGAAGCGTTCGGACCCCAAAAACTGACCGTCATCAGCGTGCCAGGAAAGAGTCTGCCCGCTCGAGAACTCGAGGCGCTGGGTGTGGCTCGGGTTTCGACCGGACCGTTCACGCAAAGGGTGGCACTCACGGCGCTGCAAGATGCGGCAACCGCAATGAATGCTGGCGGAGAGTTGCCAAAGGAAACACGGGCTTTGAACTAAGAACGTGTTGATGAAGTCGATTGGAACAAGAATATGGCGGTGGTTTGTTGTTGTTTTGACTATAAGCTTTAAGCGATAAGCTCTAAGGAACATCGGTTTTTGGCTTACATATAGCAGCTTATAGCCCTACTCGAGACACCTTCATAAACACCTTCTAATGCGTTGGCTCGTCCGATTCAACGCAGGGCGCGGGCAAACAATTGATCCCAAGCCGCCAAGGCAGGTTTGGGATCGAGATCGCTGGTGACCAAACCCAAATGCAAAAATGGCTCGAGGTTGCTGGGCAGGTTGCCGTCTGGAAAAAACGCTTTGCCGTCCAGGTCAGCAAATTGCAATTGAAAAACCCCCACGAGTTTGGCTTGATCGGCTTGTTCCGCCATTCGTCGAATGTACCTGGCTTGCAGGTTCGGGTTTGAATTGAAACCCGTTCCAGAACCCGAGGACCAGCCGCCCTCGACCAGCAAGGTTGGCAGCTTGTGACCTTGGATCACCTTTGACAGGTAATCGAGCGGAACCTCTTCGGGCGTGTTGTAATGCGCCAAATACGGGTAAGAGGAAAGTCCGACGGCTTGTAAAAACGGAAAATCGAGAAAGTCTTGTTCTGCGCCAACAAAAACGTTCGTTCCCTGGAAACGCCCCCAGGCGGTATCGACTTGAAGGCTGACAAAACGTTTGATGTTTGGCGCTAGCCTCGTCACATCGTTTGCGGCGGCATTCACCAACGGAACGAGCGCCGCATAAAGACTTGGATTTGCCAACCGAATCAAATTCGTTTCTGCCGCCAAACCCAGATAACTGGGTTGAATCAACTGAGCGACCGCCAAAGTGTAAGCGCGGTAGAGGTTTTGAATCGCGGTTTCGTTCAAACTTCGCCCCGCCGCCACCAACTCTGGCGCCTCCTCGGCGCGGTTCAGACCATTGGTGATGTCCAACGTTACGACCAGCATCAGGTTTTTTTGCCGAAAATAATTCGCCACGGGCAATTCATTTGCCGCCAAAAGTTCTTGTGGCGTTTTGCCCTCGAGCAGAGCCTTCCAGGGAATAGCAATATGAAAAATGGCGGCGTCGGAGCGTTTGGTCCAAAGCTCGAGGGTCTGCACCGCTTGATTCACATCGGGTCGAGGTGGGAGGTTTTGGAAACCCATCCGGTAGGTTCGGGATTGAATCTCATTCAGAGACGTGCAGCACAGTAGTATTAGCAAAAGGGGCAACACTTTGAACATCACAAAACCTTACCGCAAAACGGTGAGTTCAGGCTAAGCTCAGCTTAGCCATCAACTCTCAGCGCCAGGGGTGTTCCAAACGCCACCCACCCCAAGCCAAGCGTTGACAAAATCCTCGGGCGGACTGCACTCGAGCTTGATGAGTTCGTTTGTAACCGGATGATAAACCTCGAGCCGCCAAGCCTGAAGTGCCTGCCGG
>CAXTTL010000078.1:0-19171 GCA_964247135.1 uncultured Deinococcales bacterium
CCCCGCGTTCACGGGGTTATACCCCGCAAAGCGTGGGGCGCGGAGGTCGGGGTAACGATTTGAGGCATCATCCAAATTTATCCCGAATGTACTTGGTTTAGATCGTCGCCCACTGGCTCGAGGAAGCCAATTCCGATGGGATCAACCGTCGTTGGGTGTTAGCGGCTAAACAAGCTCGATTCGGCAACCCAGGTCGCGTCTTGCTTTTGACTGCTCGTTGCCGCCGCCTCAAATGCGATGGTGTTGTTGGATTTGTGGGTGAGAAAATAACCTGGATAGGCTTTGGATTCCAACGACAGCGACCCGTTCAGTCCGCTTAAGCCTGGTCGGACGCAAAACGTAATCTCTTTGTCAAAAGTGGCGTTTTGGGAGGGGGCACTCCAGACCAGTCCGTAATCCACAGGCTTGGCATAGTTGTTTTCCGGTGAGGTGAATCCTCTTCCCTGGAGGTAGGTGTTTGCAAATTGCACAATCCCCAGAGAGATACAGCTTTTATCGGCAACCCCCGCAATGACATCCCAGGCGGCGGCAGCCTGCGCCGAGTAGAGATCATTCGAAGCCGTCGCGTTTACAGGGTAGGCTCCAAAGGGTTTGATCAAAAAGGCGTCTCGGGCAAGGTAACGGTTGGTCGTGCCTGGAACACGGAATGAATAGGTTCGACCCGTTTGCAAGAGTGGGGCAACGCTTGTGGACTGGTTTGTTACCGATGCGCTGAGCAGCGGTTCGACTGTCGATGTACTTGGAGGCGTCTGACCGCAGGCGGCGAGCGTCATCAGACCACCGACCAGCACAATACGGGATAGCAAGGTTGGGAATATACTCAACATAGGTCACTCCTTTATAGCCTTACGAGCACGGGCGCCACGCTGAGATCTCAGGGTGACTGACGAACAACAGGGATGATGGAGTTTGATGCCTCCATCCCCAGATACGCTTGCCAGACCGTTGCGGATTCAAACCCAAGACAATAACCCGAGAAGTTTGGTATCGGTTCTCGAGACACGCTTGTGGTACGCCGCTTACAGCAGAAGATGTTTGCCGTGATGCCCGTATTTTGTTCACTGTTGGTGTGAGCAACCACAGCCCTCTCGAGAATTCCAGTTTTCGGCTAAGGGCAAGAGCATAACTTGGCTGGTGTGGACTTTACAGCGCTTTGCACAACGATTTCGCGCGAGGCGACCCAAGCCCGTTAGCTGTGTCTTTGGGGTCAAGACAGGTGTCTCTTATAGTCAGGAAACGCTGAAGTGAGATCAAGAATTGTCTTAACGGATACGCAAGGCGCTGTGGTGTACGCAGACTTCATCGGCGAGCGCATCAAAGTCAAAATTCTCGGGTTTTAACTTAAAACCCGAGAAGGTGCTGGTAAAAACACACTGATTTTTTGACGGTCACATTCGAGTATGCAAAGTATTAAGAACGTGTAGTACACGAAACGGTTATGGTTGTCAAACGTCAGTCAAATTTAAAGCTGCACACTTTGAAGGGTTAAGGCTCAAACAGGACAGGTCACTAAAAAGTGATCTGAAATGGGGGATTTGGTTCCTAAACCCAGGTACCACTTTCTGAGTACACTTCAAATCACTGAATGGCTTTAGCCGCGAATTTCGTCGATCACCACGCCATTTCGCAAGATTTGAACAACGGCGGTGCCCGCTACAGTGCTGGTGCGGATCGAAACCTGACCCTCGTAAGTCCGAACTTGTTTCTTGCCGTTGATTGCGATTTCGCAAGTCGAAATCGTACCGTCAAACGAGCATTGAACGCGGACATCGTTGCTGGTGCTCGGTGTGGTTGGGGGTACAGGCGGCTTTGGGGGCGTTGGCGGCTTTGCTGGCTTTTGAGCGAGGGCGGCGGTGTCAGACACGTCGGCGGGCGCAGAAAGATTACCACAGGCAGACAAACTAAACATCAACAACATCCCCATCAACGCTTGAAACTTTTTCATATTTTCTCCTTAAACACGAGTTGCCAATCTTGGATTGGCTGGTTGATCAGCTCACCTGAGAGGCTATGAGGCGAGAACAACAAAAAATAGACGATAGCACAAGCAATATCTGTACCTCCAACAACCGAATTTTTTCTTGCGCAAAAGATATTAAATTTTAATACCTTTAAAAATAGGTCTTTTTGGACTGAAACGAAAAAACCCAACGATGCTTTTCATGCCAGGACGATTCTAAGCCTTGTCAATCAACCTCACAGCGGTGCTCAACTGAAATTCCTTTGGTAATTTTTCACAAAGATTTTGGAGTTGGTTGAAAGAAATGGTTCACCGGGTTTTCAAAGATTGTGATTGTATTTAAACAAGCAGAAGCCATTTCTAAATCAAGGTGGGTTTAGCGTTTTGGGTCTAATTTCACCCCCAAAATCGAACCTAATGTTTGGGTTTTGATCCCGAATCATTGCCATATGAAGCTGACCACGCCGTTCCCCGGAACGCTAAATTTGAACGATTGACCACCGTCGCTGATCGTTACATCTTCGTCGGAAAGCACTGAATTGTTCACCAACAGCACCAGCGTGCCGTCAGGATTTTTAAACGCCACCGTTTGAATGGTGGAGCTTTTGGATTCGGAGGCAATGCGTATTGCCCCGACTTGCACAAATTTACTGGCTTGTCCGAGCGCATAGTATTCAACGTTGTAATCAACAATGCCTGTCTTTTGGTTGATGGTGATGATCCCTCGACAATTTGGGCAGCCGCCGTTTTGAGGTCCATAATTTTCGTCGAGCGCCAAATTCCACATCACTGCCGTGCGCGACCAGTTTCGTATCGGATTTATCAATATGCTTTGCGCGATGTATTGCAGGTTGCTGCGAAAACTTTTCGACCAGGCGCCGCCCGAGCACTCGGTGAAGTACATTTCTTTATCGGGATGGGCGGTTTGGATCAACGATTGTGCGCTCGGCACGCCGGCGTAACAATGAAATGCTGTCCCCGCAACAAAGGCTCGAGCGTCATTATCCTCCAAGATGGTCTTTGGATATTCGGGGTGGTCCCAGTTGTGGTCCCAAATCAGAATTTTGGTTTTCAAGTTTGCCGCCTTTAACATGGGACCGAGCAGCTTAATAACCTCAATCTGTTCTTGCGGAGACATGAACATGCCAGGGTAGGTATTCGGCTCGTAATACGGTTCGTTTTGCAAACTGATCGCATAAATTGTTATTCCTTGGGCAGCATAAGCCTGAATAAACTTGAGAAAATACGTAGCCAGCCAGACAGTGCCGCCAGGTTTGAGCCGACCATTGAAGACCGAATTGCTGGTTTTCATCCAGGCTGGCGGACTCCAAGGCGTGCCCATGATTTTAAGCTTGGGGTTGATCTCGAGGATTCTTTTCAAAATCGGTATGATCGATTCTTTGTCGTGTGAAATTGAAAATTTCTCGAGTTGCGGATCGGTTTGACCGTTTGGCAAATCGTCGTAGGTGTAATTGCCGAGCGCAAAATCGGAGGCGCCCATCGGTTGGCGCAAAAAACTCAAGCCAATGCCCGTTTTGGGGTTGAAGAGTTGTTGTAAGGTTTTCTCGCGCGTTTCGGGTGTCAACTTTTTCGCCATCAGCCACGCCGAAGATTCGGTCAGCGATGCCCCAAAACCATCAATCTCTTGAAAGCTGATGTTGGCATCGACTGTGATGGTTGCATCCATGAGTCGCCCAGTCGTCACCGGCAACGGTTCTTGCCGCTCGAGTTTGCTACCGCCGTCAAAGCTGCTGAGCCAGACTTCAGCTTGTTTTGGCGTGTCGGCACGAACCAGGCCAACCAGGCTGAGCAAGACGATTGAACTGAACCACCAAAATTGAATTTTCATCAATACCACTCGCTGTCGGTGGTTAAACCAAAGCCCAGCTCAAACAAGGCTTGGCTCGAGGGTGTCAACGGAATGTCGTCATGAGATTTCGCCCAGTGAAATCCAAGTTTGCCCGTGAACGGATATTGCCCGTAGAGCACATCGGCTATGCCTGCGCCTTCGATTCCAGGCAACCAGGCAGCCACAAACGCATCCCAATGTGCCAATTGATCGCTGACGATTAACGGTCGCCCCGAGAGCAGCACGACAACCATTTGCCCGCAACGCGCTCGAACCCGCTCAAGCAACAGTTTTTGATCGGTGTTCAGTTCCAGACTGATGCGATCACCCATACCCTCGGCATAGGTTTCTTCGGACAGCACGACTAAACCAACTTCAAAATGCTGCTCGAGATTTCCATCGGGACTGTAAACAACAGCATTTTCTGCTGCCATGGACTGCAAACCCTCGAGAATCGTTGTACCAGGTGTGATCGCTCCAGTTCCACCCATCCAGGTAATACTCCAGCCGCCGCATTGCAAACCAATATCATGCGCGGCAGCACCAGCCACCAGCAAACGTGTATCCCGAGATAAGGGCAGTACATTTTCGTTCTTCAACAAAACCAATGATTTTCTGACTGCCTCCTGAGCGACGTGGCGATGTTCTGAACACCCAACTTGCTCGAGCCACTTTTTGTCGGTGCGTGGATGTTGAAACAGCCCCAGTTGTTCTTTGACATGCAAAATGCGACTGACCGCATCGTCTATTCGGTCAAGTGACACATCGCCTTTGGTAACGGCTTGTTCAAGGGTCATGATAAAACTCAGGTAATCAAACGGAACCATAATCATGTCCAGTCCAGCGTTGATCGAAGAAACCACATTGCCATAAAAGTCGCTTGGCAATTGCTGAACTGCTTCCCAGTCAGACACCAGAAAGCCCTGGAAGCCAAGCTCACCTTTTAAGACATCGGTCAGCAAATACTTGTGCTCATGCATTCGCGTGCCCATCCAACTCGAGTACGAAACCATCACGTTCAAGGCGCCTGCGGCAATGGTTGCCGCGTAAGCAGATAAATCCTCAGAACGCAAAATGGTTTCCTCGAGTGTACTTGCGCCCTGATCGAGTTGCCAGCCGCCACGATCCAGCAGCGCGACAAAATCTTCGCCCATCGTGGCGATTGCCAGCGTGCGGTCTGTCTCCAGGTTGACGCGATCTGAGCGCGTTGACGTGCCCCAATTGGTCGCGCCATCGGCAATAAAATGCTTCACAGATGGCAGTACCGCCGTTGGAGAATCCCAAGCTTCGCCCTTCAAGCCCTCGAGGTAAGCGACTGCGAGTTCTCGGACAATGCCTGCGTCCTGGCTGTAACCCTCGTAGGTTCGACCCCAACGAATGTCCCTGGGGATCGAAACGGCTGGCGCAAAATCCCAACGCACACCTGTCGCCAGGCATTCGAGCGCGGTGACTCGAGCGATGCGTTTGATCAGGTCGGCATCTCGTGTGCAGCCAAGACCGATGTTGTGCGGGAATATCGTTGCGCCGACCATGTTGTTGTGCCCGTGAACGCCGTCGGAACCGTACAGCAGTGGGATGCCAAGCCTCGAGGCGAGCGCCTCCTCTTGAAACGCTACGACCATTGCACGCCACGATTCGGGATTATTCGGCGTTGGATTGCCGCCGCCACCACTGAGTACCGAACCCAAAGCCAAACGCGTAACATCTCCCGGCTTGAGGCTGTTCTTCTCGACCTGGGTCATCTGCCCGATTTTCTCGAGCAAGGTCATTTGTGCGACCCGAGCTTGGGTGGCAGCCGAAATCCAGGGGGTGGGAACTTGTTTTTCAAGGGTTTGCATGTGTCTCTCCGATGCCTCAAACTCGAGCTTTATTTGTCCACCCCGGTTGCCACCACGCCTTGAATAAAAAAGCGTTGAGCAAAAAAGAAAATGGTTAAGGGTAAAATCATGGTCAGAACAGAGGCGGCTTGCACCAGTTGATTTTCTGAACTGTACAAACCGTTAAACCTGAACAATCCGAGCGACAGTGGATTGACGCTGTCATTGCCCGCCAGGTAAATAAGGGGTCCAAAAAAGTCGTTCCAGGCAAAGAAAAAGTGAAACAATCCAACGGCGATCAGGGCGGGTAAAGCTTGGGGAAGCATGATCGAGAAGAAAATTCGGATTGGTCCTGCGCCATCAATTTTTGCGGATTCCTCAGACTCTCGAGGGATGGTCATGAAGTATTGACGCAGCAAGAAGACGTTGTAGGCATTAGAGAAGAATTGCGGAATAATCAGTGGCAACCACGAGCCGATCCAACCGAGTTTGTAAAATAGGGCATAGGTGGGAATGCTGGTGACTTGCGGCGGCAAGATGATCGTGGCCACCAGCACCACAAAGAAAGCGTTTTTGAACGGAAATTGAAACCGTGCAAATCCGTAAGCAACCAAGGCGGCAGATCCAACGGCGGCGATGGTCGTGATACCGGCGTACATCAGGGTATAACTCAGTAAACGTAAAAAGTTGATGAAGTTAAAGGCTTTTGGGTAATTGTCCCACTGCGGTGCGGTGCGATACGCTGGGTTGAGGGTGCGCCAAGCGCCCTGCCAAACGATGACCCCTGCGACTGGATTGCTTGGATCAATGAACAAACTTTGGCTGCGCCCAGGCTTTATCAGCGCCAACTCGCGATTTCCAAACTCGAACGGTACGGTATAAATATCGAATTCTTCGCCCTGGTAGGCGTATTTCTGGGCGACCGATGGCAATATTGGCGCGTTGGCATCGCTGGCTTGGGCTTTGGATTTCAATGAGCCGACCAGACTGAAAACCAATGGCAGCAAATACATCAACAAAATCACCAGGGTCAACGATCCAGTTGCGGTTTTCAGCACCAGAATTTGTCTGGCTTTGGCTTGAGATTTCTTTTTCGGTCTTCTTGTGGCGTATTGAACGTTCTGCATTATTTGTCACCGCCAGCGTAGTACACCCAGCGCCTCGATGTGCCAAACAGCACCAAGGTAATCAAAAGTGCGATCAAAAACATAAACCAGGCGATGGTTGCCCCGTAGCCCATGTTGAGAAATCCAAACGCCTGTTTGAAAAAATGGATCATGTAAAAATACGTCGAGCCGTTCGGATAGCCACTGCCGCCGTTTAAGATGTAGGGCGTGATGAAAAATTGCAATAATCCGATCACACTTAAAACCAGATTGTAAAAAATCACAGGTGAAATCATTGGGAATGTAATGTTCCAGAGTTGCCGCCACCAACTCGCGCCGTCGATGCTGGCAGCTTCATACAGTTCGGTCGGAACGTTTTGCAGGCTCGCCATGTAATACAAAATGGCATTGCCGATACCCCAAATTCCCATCAATGTGTAGGCAACGTAAACCAGGTTTTGATCGTCGAACCAACGAATCCCCTGAGCGCCAGAGGCGTCAAAACCAAAAATAAATTCGATCAAACGGTTCAACCAACCCGTGGTTGGATCAAGATAACCGCTCCAAATCAGCAAACTTGCCACAGCAGGAACCATCGTTGGGGCGTAAAACAGCGTGCGGAACAAATCTCGAGCGATCAGGTGCTTGGAGTTTAAGAGCACGGCGATAAAAAGCGCGGTAAACATGCCAATCGGTAAGGAAATAAAGGCAAATTTAAACGTCACCCACAAGCCAGACCAGACCAGGGGATCATCGAACAAAAGACGTTTCCAATTGGCAAACCCAATAAACTGCGCCTTATCGGGTTCGGTCAGTGTGAAATCGAACAAGGTAAACACAAACGAGGCGATCATCGGGAAAAAATAAAAAATCAGAAAACCGATCACCCAAAGGCTGATAAAACTGTAACCCCAGATGGCTTCGGTTGTCGCGAGGCTACGCCTTTGGTTGCTTGCAGTTAGGGTTGTCACGTGAACCTCCGAATGGCTCGAGCACAGCCAAAATTTTGAGGCTCGAGGGACGAGATTGATCTCGTCCCTCGAGCCGATTGGTTTATTTACGGGTGGCGTCAAAGATTTTTTGCAAATCGCTGACCAGGCTATTCAGCTCACCATCGAGGTTCAGGTTTGCATCGTTGTTGAGTTTGGTCGCAAAGGCTTCGTAACGGTCGCTGGCTTCACGCACGTTGGGCATTCCCTCTTCATGATTTGGACTGTCTGGGTACTTGAGACCGGCGCTCACCACGCCCCAGTTGATTTTCATGTCTGGGAATTTCTTTTTGCCAAATTCGTTCAAGAAGCTTTCCTGCAGGCTCTTGCGGGCGGGGATACCACCATATATGGCTGCCAGTTGATTTGAGACTTTGGCGCTCAGGAGGTAAGAAAGCACCGCGAAGGCTTCCTCTTTGTGCTTGCTCATGCGCGGAATCGAGAAGGTGTCGGCGTGGAGTTTGGCGGTGACCTTACCTTTGGCATTTGTGGGCAATGCACCCAAAGCCCACTTGCCTTTGACGGCGCCCTGGCAGCAAAAACCAAAGAACCAAGTGTGCTCTTGCCCCATTGCCAAGTTGCCGGAGTCAAACCAGTTGCCCTCGCCAAGGGTGGCGCTGGCACCGTATACGCCGTTGGGGTAGAAATGCTTTTTCCACATGGCGTCTTGTAACCATTTGATGCCCTCGCGCCAGTGGGCTGGGATCACGGCTTTGCCTTTGGCATCCACGAAATTACCGCCACCAAACAAAGAGAGCTTGCCACGAAGATCGGTAAATTGCGTACCAAAGCCCCATTGTTGAATGGTTTTGGGGTCAAACTTTGGACTGTTCGCATCGTTGCCGTCTTTGTCCACGGTCAACTGTTGGGCGAGGTTACTCATGGTTTCGATGTTCCAAGGTAGCTTTTTGCCGCTCTTGTCAATGTAAGGTTTTCCATAGGTTGCCGGTGGATAGTTCAGACCAGCCTCGTCGAAAAGCGCTTTGTTGTACATCATGAACGATGGATAGACCGCGAATGGCAAGCCGATTTGTCCCTGTCCGCGCAGGTTGTAAAAGCGCACCAGGGCTTTGTCGTAGTCGCTCAGGTCGTAACTGGCGCCTTTGATGAGGGGGGTCATGTCAGCCCAGGCATTTGGGAAGGCTGAGCGTCCCCTCACCCCAACCGGTCCGACCAAGTCCGGGGCATTGCCCGCCGTGATTTGCGTGGCGAGCGTGTCGTATGCCTGTTTGTTATCGACAATCTCGAGCTTGAGGTTGATCGTGTCCTGAGATTTGTTGAAATCGTCCACGACTTTCTTCTGGGCGACGATGGTTGGCTCGTCCGTACCGGCGCCAAGTCCGACAAACCAGCGAACGTCGGTTTTGGTCGGGGCTGCAAGTGCCAACATCACCGTGACCGATGCCGTGAGGAGCGTAAAGCTTGTGGCAATAATAACTTTCCTTTTCATACAATCTCCTTGTAGCGTGGTGTGCCGATTGGCACTTGAGAGGGCGAAGGTTGGCATAGATCGATTGGTGAAGCCTGAAAAAGAAAATGGTAGCGTTTACATTTTGCCAAAACAAAAAACTTTAAAGTATGGATATTGCAGAATTACATGTCTCTCACGGATTGACGAATCACCAGTTCGGGCATAAAACGAGTTGCCACCAGTTCAGTGGCAAGGTTCAAAGCCCTCAACGCCAAGACTGCCGCCGCTCGCCCCATCTCATTTAACGGTTGACGAATGGTGGTTAGTCGGGGATTGAGGTACCTCGAGAAAACCAAATCGTCATATCCAATAACCGAAATATCTTCTGGAACACGCAAATTGGAATCTTGTAGGGCTTGCATTGCGCCTGCCGCCATCTGATCGTTACCAACAAAAATGGCAGTGATCGGCAGTTTGCGACCCAAGAGTTTTACCAGCGAACGGTAGCCACCGTCTTCGGTAAAATCGGATTCGACAATATAATCCTCGAGAAACGGAAAATTGTGCTGCTGGAGCGCCTGCTTGTAGCCGTCCAACCGCGATCGAGAGTCGATGTGGGCGGGTGGAACCAGCGGACCGGTGATGTGGGCAATGTGTCGATGTCCACGGCTGATCAGGTACTGCGTAGCCAGCAGTCCGCCCTGTTCGTTATCCAAGTACACGCATTGCCCGGCGAGTTGAGGCACGTTGCGTCCAATCACCACCAATGGCACACGATCATTTGACCAAGCCCGCAATTGTTCATCCGAAGTAAGTTCGACATGGACGATCAAGGCTTCAGCACGACGCTGCTGCAAAAATTCGTGGGCTTTGGATTCGAGATCGCTCGAGTATCCACCGTTGCAAACCAAAACGTGCAATCCTGCGCTGCGAATCACCTCTTCGATGCTCTTGAGCATCTGCCCAAAATATGGGCTGCCAAGGTCGCCGACCATCACCCCCACACCAAAAGAGCGTCCACCGCCCAGAGCCTGTGCGGCACCATTTGGACGAAAGCCCAATACCCGCATCGAATTCAGCACCTTCTCTCGAGTCAACGGTTTTACCGCATCTGAGTTGTTGAGCACGCGAGAAACCGTGGCAACAGAAACCCCTGCATGTTTGGATACCGCAACAATGGTGTAAATGGGACACCTCGGTGGGTCTAAAATGTAACCGTTACCATTATTTAAATCACAATCTTTAGAGGAAGTCAAGGTCATGGTTTGGTTTGGTAACCCAAACTTTTGTCTCCCAATGGTTTACCCCAATCGCTGTACTTGACAATAGACTTGTGCTTTTGGAGTCTTTGGTTTACAACGCCAAAGCTTTACAAGATCGTGCCCAACGTCAGAAAAGGCAAAACCTTTTGTAATAATTCTGTGATGTTCAATATTGCAACATACCCCTGTTTACGAGTCTTCTCGAAATGGTAATAGTCTCAATTAACCTCTCATAAACCGACGCTACGGAAGAAAGCAGGTGTACCATGAAGCAATCCAAACCAAAGTTGTTGCTCTCTCGAGTCTTGGGTTTCGCCCTGATTGGCTTACCAAGCATGTTAATTGGTTGTGCCCAGTTGCCGGCAATTGACACCAGCGTTGCCCGTTTGATGACGGTCAACATCCAACCAGGTGAAACAGCCGCAACGTTGGAAAGCAAATACGATGCCAAAGTCCTGACCTTCCACCCTCAAACCGGTGAGTCCGTCTTGGCACTCAGTCAAGACCGTGCCGCCCGCCTGAGCCGTGAGGCGTTCACCGCCTCCGACCCCAACGAAAACACCTTGGAATCTCAGCAACAAACCAGCAACGCATCCGCCGTCAATTCAAACATGAGCGGTTGGACCAGCTGGGCATCAGGATGGAGTGTTTACGGCGCAGCCTTAACCGCCGACCTCCCCACAAATGCGACCAGCAGCTTGAACTCGTCAACTTGGAAGACAATCAAACTGCCCGAAGCCCTGGGTCTGGCTCCAAAAGCCGGCATCGGAGTCATTGTTGCCGTGATTGACACGGGCATCGATCTTGATCATCCAGCATTTGCCAATCGTTTGGTCGCTCCGAAAGACATGTGGGATTTTGTCGATAACGATGCCAAACCTCAAGAGGTCTACGTGAATTCCTCGAGCAAGGGTTATGGTCATGGTACATGTGTCGCCGGTATCGTGGCGCAAGTGGCTCCGAAAGCCAAAATCATGCCGTTGCGGGTTCTGGCTCCGAACGGCTCTGGAAATTCCGACAGCGTGGTTGCCGCCATCGACTGGGCTGTCGCTCACGGTGCAAAAGTCATCAACCTTTCGCTCGGTTCGCAATACCTAACGTCTTTGGACGCCGAAATCAATTGGGCAACCCAAAACGGTGTCTTTGTGGTGTCCTCGTCGGGCAATACTGGCAACACCAACGTGACTTTTCCTGCCTATGCCTCCAAAACTGGCGGCGTTTGGGGCGACATGACCATCGGTGTTGCCAGCTCAGATTTGAACGATAAGAAATCGTTGTTTTCGACCTATGGAAACGTCGAAGTGACTGCCCCCGGCGAGAATATTTTTGTTCCGGCACCAAACTTGAGGGTCGCGAGCTGGACTGGAACCAGCATGGCTGCGCCCATCATCGCCGGAGGGCTTGCCTTGGCGCTCGGACAACGGACGTATCTGTCCTTGCTTTTGCCTGTTGTAGGTAATGCAATTGGCTATACTGCCGATAATTTAGCGATTAAAGATTCCCAATTCGGCTTGAATCTTGGCAGTGGTCGCGTCAATCTTCAACACTTTATACAGTTCGCTTTGAATCTGCCGTAACGATAATTTAAATTTGTGTGAGACGGGCTATCCGCCGAAGAACTACTGGCTTGGATTTCGAGTGTGGTGGAATCCAAGCCTTGTAAAGATACCATGAGAGAATTCGATCTCAACAAAATCATTTTCCTGGTGCTCAACTTCACCCAAGGAGAGCCTGCGATTACCAAAGCAGCTTGCATTTCCGTTGCCGCCCTTCTTGCCGCCCAAACGTACCTTCAATCTGCATCGCTGACAGGTTTGGATCATTTCTTGACCCGGATAGAATCACCTTCTTGCCCGTAAGACAGCACCTGGCGGGCTACTCGCGCAAACGGGCTTGGGTCGCTTGCAGGGGATGATTTGAAGTGTTTGGGTTTGCGTTTGAGGCACTGAACGGTCAACATATCTTGAGTTATGCACTAAAACGCCGAAGGTCTATTCAATTCTTCAGGTTTAAAATCTTCGTATTGATAAAAGCCCTGCTGTGTGATGGGTACTTGGTTGCACATGGTTTTAAATAATCTTAATGGCGCGAAGCCGACTCGTGAGGGCAAACTGCGACCAATTCGATGAATCCTACAGACTTCACAGAAACCACAAACCTATACTCGAGCCATGGTTCGTAACACTGCAATCGTACTCTTGAGCCTTGGCGTCGCCCTAAACGTACTCAGTTGCAACATGAGTCAGAGCGCTCCGATCACCGCAGGCGGCGCGACCGTGCCGCCAAGCTCGAGTGCACCGAGCAAAAAACTAATCGAATTCGGCTGGGACAACCCACGCAGCGATTTCGTGCGCCAAAACATTGTCAGTATGCAACAAAAACCCTTTGCGGGCATCACCATGCTCTTTAACGTCGGAACCAACATCTTTAACAAAACCCCGTACCTCGAGGGTGAATTCAGCAACGACCGTGACAACCTTCAAGACACCAACTTCGGAACCCTGACCGATAATTTTTTTCGCATGGATACCCGCCACGAGACAGGCTGGAATTGGCAAAACGACAACGACTGGGCTGCCGCGCTCGAGAACGTTCGGCAGACCACACGCACCGCGAAAGTTGGCAACTTCAAAGGCTTTTTCTTCGACACCGAAGCCTACGGACCCAATCCCTGGAATTACGATCCCGCCAAGTACAACACCAAAAGTTACGCCGAAATTTCCAGCATCGTGCGTGCTCGAGGGCGCGATTTTATTCGGGTGGTTCACGAGGAACTGCCCGGTGCGAAAATCATCACGCTCTGGGCACAAAGCGTGATCTCGCGTCAGATCGGTTGGAGCGGAGCCGTCACGAGTTCGTCGTGGCCACTGTATATTCCGTTTATGGAAGGCTGGATGGATGGCGCTCAAGGTGAAACCTTCATTGACGGCAACGAAAACGCTTACTTCAACTTGCTCGAGGAGGATTACACCGTCGAGCGCAACGATTTTAATGATGCCATCCGCTTGTTTTCGGCTGAAAATCAAACCAAAAGAGCAACTGACAGGCTTTGCCAATTCCCTTTCGATTGACACGCATGTCAACACGAACAATTCGACGCGCTACTTCGGGTTTTACGCGCCTTCAGATGCGGACCGTTTGAAGTTGCTCGAAAATAATATTTACCTTGGCTTAAAAAACAGCGATGAGTACGTGTGGGTGTACTCCGAATTGATGAACTGGTGGACGAACGCATTGCCCGCAGGTGTCGAAGATGCGGTGAAAAATGGTCTCGAGAAATTTAACGCAGGTCGAGGGCTAGGGTTTGATATCACCGCGATGGCGAAGGGCACAAAGCAGAAATACTTGGATCGTATTTTCATTCGGGGAAGGGTCGTCAAGCCTGGCGAGAGCCTGTACTTACGGGCGAGCGTCGAATCGGGGATTGTGGACAAGCAAGGCAAAGAGACGGCGTGTGTGGTCTACAACGAGGCGGGCGATTTCGATTGTGAATTTCCGTTTGGCTGGAAGGGAACGTTGACGCCAAAGTTGGAGGGTACGGTTTTTGATCCGCCAATGCGGGATTACCGACAGTACAACATCACTCCAGGGGCGTGGCTCGAGCATCAAGATTTCAACGCCAAGTGAACCGCGACGCTGCAAATGAACCCCAAAAAATTCGTGGACATCAGGAAACGCCGTCGCTTCGGTTGCGGTACGAACGTGGACCACAACCGTAGGTTGCTCGAAACCGCCTCGAGAAGTACAGCGGATCGCCAAACCCAACTTCGAGCGCGATGCTCGAGACGGTCTTCGAGGTGGCAATCAGCAACTGCGCCGCACGTTGCAGGCGGGTCGATTCGAGAAATTGCTGCGGACTTCGCCCGACCTGCGCCGTGAACAGGTGCGCGAACCTCGAGAGCGAAAGGTGACTCTGCGCGGCGAGTTCCGCGAGCGACAGCGGTTGCAGCATGTTTGTGCGAATCAGCGTCACGGCTCGAGCGATGCGTTCGTCGAGTTGATGCTGAAATTCGGGCGGCAGGCACTCGAGCCAGACGCGTTCCAAGGCGTTGATGGCACGTTGCTCGCGGTGGGTTTCGCCTTCTGTCGCCGAATTATATATCTCGAGTGGCGCGGCTTGGATTCGTTCGCGTTGCGTTCAGTTCGTCCCATACGGCTGTGCATGACTGCGGATCGCCGAATTCCCTCGGATTCGGCACGACGAATAGCCGCTCGTCAGCGCGTCCAACATCGCAACGCCTTGAACTGGGTTGGTAGCTGAAAATGGTCGAGTCGCCCTTGACAAAATCCGACCAACAACATATCTTTATCGAAGATAGATTTTTTATAAGGCGAAAGAAATGGGAACTCAAGAACGCCGCGAACGCCAAAAACAAGTGACTCGAGCAAGCATTCTTGACGCAGCCCGTCAGATCGCTTCCAGCGAAGGTTGGTCTGCGGTCACGATTCGGCGCATTGCCGATCACATTGAGTACACTTCCCCAATCATCTATCAATACTTTGCCAGCAAGGAGGACGCACTTAACGCTGTGGTAATCGAAGGTTATCTGGCATTGGAGGCTGCAATGTCGATCCCACTTGAGACTCGAGATGCCAACGAAAATATGCTGGTTCTCACTCGGGCATACCTCGATTTTGTTCAAGCTCATCCCAGGGTTTACGAATTGATGCACGGAATGGGTGGAGTCACCATAGACCCTTTTATACGGGCGAATGCCGCCTTGAGCATGTGCCAACTGACCGCCAAGGTCTTGCAAAGCTGGGCTGAAGACCGCGAAATCGTGTTGCTGGATGTCCAAAAAACCGTTGAGATCATTTCTGGGGTTTTGCATGGCATGGCATGTATGGGAATATTACCCAACATCGGATTTAAACGTGCAGAACAGCTTGCTGTGGAAGCCGTACAGGATTTACTTTGGAGTTGGCAAAGCAATCTTGAGGTATAATTTTTTTACCAGTAATCTATCAACGAAAGCCTTTCTTACACTGGAAGTGTTCAAGGGGGAACATATGAAAGCATTGGTTTTAGGGGCAACTGGCGGAAGCGGTCAAGCCATTGTACTCGAGTTGTTGGCTCGAGGCATTCCCACCATCCTGTTCGGACGAAATCGTCAAAAATTGGAAACATTGGTCAGCGGTTGGGGATCATCACCTCTGATGGAATGCGTCGAGGGTGATGTTTACAAAACCGCCACCATGATCTCTGCCTTTGAACAAGCTGATGTGGTCTTCCAATGCGCCAACGGAGGCTATATTGGCATGGTCGAGACCCTGCCCGTCCTCGCCGCTTCGGTCATGGCGGCAGCCGAACAGACCGGGAAAAATGTCGTCTTCGTGGACGGCGTCTACGTCTACGGAAGATCGCCAGGACACCCGGTGGGCGAAACCTACCCAATGAACCCACACACCCGAAAGGGTCAAGCGAAACTGGCTTTTGCCCACGAGGTACACTCGAGCCGTTGGAAGAACGCTCGAGCGACCATTGTCCGACTGCCCGATTACTACGGACCAACCAGTCAGATGGCATTTCTTGACCCGACTTTGCAAGGTCTCGTTCGGGGGACACCAACAATTTTTATTGGCAGTCTTCGCGTGCCTCGAGAATACGTTTATTTGCCTGACGCTGCCAAAATGATTGTCAATATCGCGCTACGTGACGAATTCTACGGGCAGAATTGGAACAATCCAGGGCAACCGATCAGCGGTGATGACATCATCAAAATCTGCCAGAAACACCTGGGTCGCCGAAGTCCAGTCTTCGGTTTGGGATGCAGGTCGGTTAACCTGCTTGGACTGTTCGTTCCCGCCTTCAAGGAAATGTCAGAAATGATGTACCTGACGGAAGAACCCCTGATGCTTGATGGGACAAAATACGAACTCGAGGTGGGGGCTATTCCGCGCACCTCTTTTGAGGATGGATTGGCGCAAACGCTCAAGGCTTTGGGCAGCAATGAAAGAGCAAAAAACCTTCACGGAGCGTAACAGTGGACGTTTTAGACGTGGAAGGTGTACTTCGTGCTGAAAAAAATCTCGAGTTGGTCTCCCTTCAAACCAGCCCCTAACTGGCACACTGCATTGCAAACCCGAGATGCTGTAGTTGTAAAGCACTGCCAACGTGGTGAAGGTCCATGCAGTGTCCTGTATCTGGCATGATGGCTGCATCCACAAGCGGCCAGTTTGCCAGCGCACGGGCAAACCCTTGAACCTCTTGCTCATCAACGATCCAGAGGTGATCCGTATCGGCTTAACGGTAATGGAAGGGCACCGTGATCTTTGCGAGCACCGTGTTGACGCGATCCTGCCAGCCGCCAACGATATCGATGAGTTCCGCACGCACGGCTGGCGCGTCGGCATGGTGGCTCATCGACTTCATCTCGGGATCGAAGCTGACCTCTGGACCGAACATGACGTTATCCTTGATCTCGGCAGCCAGGTCAACGTGCGCAAGGTTTGGCAGTGAATTCCACATCGGACCGTGTTCGGTTGGCGTCCGTAGACCGACCCCAGACACCGCCACGCCCAGGAGTGGCAGCCCGTCGGGTTCGCTTGCAATTGCTGCCGGGATTGCACCGCCAATCGAGTGACCGATGAGAACAATGCCACGTGTGCCCGCCCCATAGTCCGTTCAGGCTCGCTTCAATGCCTGCGTAAGATACCGCGCCTGTCCCCAAATCCCGGACTCGCCAGTCGCAAGGATTGGGGTGCTGCCATACCCTGGTCGATCAGAGCGATGATTGGGATGCGATTGACGGTTGCACGATCCAATAGAGAGTGACCTGGCAGGTCAAAATAAGCCGATGTGTACGAACCTCCGTGGACGGCCATGACTAGAGGTGTGAAATTGCAAGGGTTTTGTTGGTTCAGAGTTCAGAAAAGTATTTCATCTCGAATTTCACCGGCGAACAATACCCCAGGCTCGAGTGACGACGTTCACGGTTATACCAACCTTCCATCCACGAAAACACCTTCCCATGCGTAAAATCTCGAGTTCCAATCGGTTTTCTTAAGTCTAACTCGAGTTTTAACGTACTAAAAAAACTTTCCATCACCGCATTGTCCCAGCAATTTCCTTTTCGACTCATGCTACACGTTGCTTTCAACGCTGCTAATGCTTGTCGGTACTCGAGACTCGCGTACTGTGCTCCTCGGTCACTGTGATGCAATAAACCCCCATCAGCACTTGGTTTTCGCTTTCGTCTTGCACTCTCCAACGCATCAAGCACCAACTTCGTCTCGAGACTTGACGAGAACGCCCAACCCACGATCATTCTCGAGAATAAGTCTAGTACCACAGCTAAGTACAACCAGCCTTCACTTGTTGGTAAATAAGTGATGTCGGTCACCCATTTTTGATTTGGTTTCTCTGCCTTGAAATCACGATTCAGTACGTTCTCAGCGACACCGTGCGTGTGATTGCTTTTGGTGGTGGTCACATATTTTCGTTTGAATTTCGTTCGCAAACCAGCGTGGCGCATCAACCGATTCACTCGAGCACGACTGACTTGTTTGCCTTTAACGTCGTGTAGTTCGTCCTTTATGCGTGGTGAGCCATAAACTCGATCACTTTTCGCGTGAATAATTTTGATTTCCTCGAGTAGCACAGCATCTTCTTGCTTTCGTTGGCTTAACCCTCGTCCTTTCCACATCCAAAATGCTTTCGTCGTGACGTTAAAAACGCGTGCCATGATGTTGATCTCGAAGCGCTTCTTATTCGTTTCCATGAACAAATACTTCATTTCGTTTCTTTGGCAAAGAACTTCGCTGCCGCTTTTAAAATTTCACGCTCTTGACGAAGAATGTAGTTCTCCCGCTCGAGTTCTTGAATACGTCGTTCTTGCTCGGTCAGTGCTGCAATTCCGCGTCCAGTAAACGCTGGGCGTTGCTCGAGGATGCTCTGCTGGTGAATGCCAATCCAGCGTTTCAAGTTCTGAGTGCCAATGTCTAAATCTCGAGCGACCTTACCTGGTGGTACTTTGTCGTTGAGAACGAGGTTGATGGCTTGTTGTTTGAATTCTGGAGTGAATTCTCGTGGTTTTTTTGACATGGTTCAGACTCCTTCGTTTAGTCTGAACTCTGAACCAACAAAAGTGGTTGTTCGTCACTTTTGGTGCAAAGTAGCAACATAAGGCATGAGCCTCACCGACGCACTCCTACCCCTGCTCACTGCCCGAATCCCATTCTTAAACCTCGAGCAACTTAACGAGGTCGAGCATCACCTACAAGCCAGCATCACCAGCCAGCAACCCACCTCAAAGTGTCCGAAGTGCGGAACGATCAGCTCGAGCGTTCACAGTCACTACACGCGAACCATCCAAGATTTACCCGTTGCTGACTCGAGCATCACATGGGCGTTGCACGTCCGACGGTTTCGTTGTCGGAAACGCAAGTGTTCCCAAACCATTTTCTGCGAACGATTCGCCCAAGGATTAAGTGCATATGCTCGTACTACCAACCGAGTAACCACGCTGTTTGAGACGACCTCATTGCACATTGGTGCGAGTCCAGCCTCGAGTCTCATTCCTGACTTTGGTTTTACCTCGAGTCCGTCCACTCTTTTACGTCGTGCTCATCAAGCAATCGTTCCAGACGTGATTAATGCAGCATTGAAAATCATTGGCGTTGATGATTTCGCTTTCCAGAAAGGTAGAGATTACGGCACGATCATCGTCAATCACGAAAATAACAAAGTTGTTGACCTACTGCCTGACCGTGCGGCAACCACATTAACCACGTGGTTGAAGTTGCACCCAAGTATCAAAATCGTCACTCGAGATCGT
>CAXTTL010000079.1:0-18738 GCA_964247135.1 uncultured Deinococcales bacterium
TGGGCTAAAGATCAAAAGCCGAACTTCATGTCCACGACATCTTGACAATCCAGTTGTGCCATTTTAGGATGTGCGAGATTACTCGGCTCTGGAAGAGGCAATGACTTCTGAAAGCTTTGCAGCAACTGCTGAAACTCTTTGCCCTGACTCCAACGATGCAATTCAAAGCGCTGAAAACGATTGGCAATCTGCTGGTCAACGTAAAGAAGACTCATAACATCGCTAGTCCCAATCAAAACAAAAGGAATTCCAAGGAGAATCGAAAGTCGCCTCAGATTCGATAGATAGTAACGTTGCTCTGGCGGTGAACCGTGAATTGGTCCATGTGCTTCATCAAGTGCAAGCATACGAATATTTTTTGATTTCACCAAGGTTTCAATACGCCAGATCAGCACTTCTTCATCATCTCGCGTGTTGTACGCTCCACCGAGCACATGGATCAGGCTCGTTAACAATTTACTGAATTTCGACGATTGCGGCGCAACACATATGAGTACTGATTCTACTTTTCCGTTGTCTTCTGCCAGACTTTCAGCGAATTTCTCAAGCAACCTTGACTTCCCACTGTTGGTGTCCCCCATCAACGCCAAATGTCGCATTCTCGAGCGTCGCGGTTGATTGTAGAGACTCTTCAATTTTTTTAACCCTCGTGTAGCCTCTGGATACTCAAACCAACGTTCAGCTCTAGCAAATGCTTTCCGTTCGTCTGGAGGAAGAGAAAGCGCTGGAATGACATTTGGATTCAGATGCGAATAATCGACAGGTGGCTTCGGTGCTGAAGTGGGTTTCTTTGATTTTTGGTTGCCTTTTTTCGGGTTTTCCATCATATTTTCCTCCGTGAATCACGAGACCTAAATGATGAAACTGTGGAAACCTCAATGTGCTCAAATGCTTCCACTTCGTTTTCCCAAACACTCGATCTAAGCACATCTGGTTGTTTTAATTTAGCTTGAGGGGTCATTGGTAACAAACCTTGCTTCTGTTCAAAGTCCATATTGGCTTTGTTGGTGGCTCGTTTCTGTGCTGCTTTTCGCGTTCGCTTTTTAGAAGTTGTTTGTTGCACGGCTCGTCGCTCAATTTCACGCATGCGTTTCATGCCTCGAAATACAGCTTCTTCATCGTAAGGTTTTTCTTCGCTTTTTAGACGTTCTTTGAAGGCTCGATAATCCCAAAGTGAAGTGGGCAAGCGACCTGGCGTTGCAGTTGGAATCGTGTACCACACTTTAGATTTAGGGTCTTGAAAATAAAGAAGGGTGACTTCTCGAGGGTCATTTCGAAAAACCAATTTCTCGGAGGAATCCGTCTTTCCTTCACGACGAAAGCGCCTCAACACATCGTGATAAAAATAAATGTTTTCAAAACGCACTCCCTTGCTTTGAATGGTACGTTTTATAAAGGGTAAGAAATTCAGGCGTAGGGTCATTGCCTCTTCTGGAAGAACGCGGTTGGGCACACCTCGAGGTAGTGTTGACTTGGCAATGAGAAGTTCGGTTTTAACGGGTTTACCCAGCAAAGCTCCCTCGAACACCTTAAGTGGTGACGCCCCTAAACCTTCATGCTTTGCATTGTGATAGACCTCAACGATATAAGTCACCAACCATTCTTCCAAATCAGATAAGGTAAGTGCAGCTTGCTTCTCGGCGTTCTGTCCGCCAATCTTGCGGGAATCATTGTTCTTCGTGCCACCACGGACATCGGTCAGATATGATTTTAAAGTACGAGCATAACGCTCAATATGTCCACCATATTGTGGTTTTCTGACTGGGCGGAAACGCAATTCAATTCGGTAATCTTTACAAGCCTGAGTCAGCATTTCACCATGAAATTCGTTGGCGTTATCAACATGAAGTATTTCAGGTCTACCCCAGCATGGCCATCGTCCTCGAACACCAAATCGTTGTATCAGGCTTTCTTTTGGTAACATAGCGTTGATTAAACAAGTCCCAACAGCAAAAGCACTAGGTTTTTCAAAATCCAGAGAATATCCCAGAATCATTCGACTGAACGTCTCAATAGCAAGAGTGACCCATGGTCTACCCACAGGCAATCCATCGTCATCAACCACTTCAATATTCAAAAGCAAGTGGTCCATTTGAACCACAGCCCAAGGATACTCTGCTCCAAGCAGCGACCCTTTCACTGTATCAAATTTAAGTGCAGCATTGGCACCCTCACGCACTTTGGTGCGATCATACAAACTCACCTCAAGAGACCGACGACGAACCGTGTACCGACTTGGTGCAGGAAGTTGAGCGGTCTCGCATTTTTCTTTGATTTCTTGATTTAAAGCTCGCATTGAAGCTCCATTTTCCTTCAAATACACTTGCCGAATCGCAGCCGTAACAATGGCTTCAACGGCTGGATCAATACGTTTCGTGATCGGCAAACGATATGCCTTCATAGGAAGCAACGAAGATAGGTCTGGATCACGTTCATAGGTTGTTAACCAGCGATACAACGTTGTGAAATGGACTCCAATTTCATCTGCCCTATCCTTGACAATTTGACTTCGTTGACGTCCTGCCTTCAAAAGTGGTTCAATTGCTGCAAAACGTGATTTTGCGAGCGTCCAGTCTTCAGGCGTAACCTCCCCTGTACGAACAACTGTGCCACTGGACTTGGTTGAAGAGTCACCAGCCTCTTCTGGAATTTGACCCAGCTTTTTTCGCGACAATTTAGAATCTGTGGCAATCTCGAGAGCGGCGATAGATACTTGTTCAATGGCTTTTGTTTCAAGATCTGAAACCATCACGTCTTCCACACTGGCAAAAGCAATAATTTTCACCAAACGATTTTGAAGTCGCGCAGAATCGCCAATCTTCCACCAGATACTTGATGCTGGAATGCTCATCTCGGCACCGATACTCGAGATGCCATTGAAAAAGGTTGATCCAAATCGATGGTCACTACCAGTTTTGCAATCAATACCCAAAGTTCTGTGATCGCTTGACCTTGTGGCACGTCAGTGCGCTCAATGGCATTCAGCCACGTTTGAAGACTTATTGGTTGAGTATTAGGGTTCAAATCACGCAACACTTTGAGTATTTTCTGTCTTATTTCTGGATTTGATTTATGATCTTGGAACGCTCTCAGAAAGGATAAATTTGAGAATCGGGGTGTGCGGATGAATGATTCCGTTACCACACGAAACTTCCATTTGTGTTCACGCGCATAGTTCGCTCCAGCAATCAAAGTACGCGCGATTTCATCACGTTTCTTACGAAGCATCTCAAGGGGTTTAACTTCGAATAAACATGGTATTCGAGCGTCTTTATAAGTTACCAAAGCATCTGGAGTGTAATGCCTTAGCTTTCCTTGGTCATCATAATATTCAATAACCAAGGGCTGCCCACTAACCGATTTGATCTGAGGATCGAAACTGAGCAACAAATAAAAATCACGTTCAAGTAGGGACTCATATTCGACAAATGAGTTCCCTCCACTTGGCACGACTCCAGTGACTCGTACCGCACTCGGTGTCACCTGTCGAACTGACATAAACGGGATATTAGCAGAACGATTTAGGCTTGTGCAATTTGTTAGCATAAAGAGTGCAACAGTTGTAATCTGTTAGCACGATGACTGCAACGATTAGCGAGACGAATGCAACCCTTTTATCCGAATTTTGCCTTCGGTTAGCGTTGGCGACTGGAACTTCACACCTTGACCAAACTTGAGCTTCAAATCTTGCACGGCGAAAACCTTGAGCTGCCAGAACTAAATACTGGCTTTCTCGAGCGTTTAAAAGGATTGCAAAGTATTGTTCAAGCTGACGACCTGGACGCCATCAGCCACTTTTTGCGCTCACTCGAGAGTTGCCCATTGGGTTCACTCGAGCGAGCCATTTCTGAGCGCTGTTACGGACTGGCACTGATTCGGGTGCAACGCGAAGTCGAAGGCACATTCGCGCTCGAACGCAGCGACCCGATTCTCGAGCGGCACGATGTTGAATTGTTTGAACTGGAATAATTTAGCTTCGCAACGCCTCAACCTGGCTCAACCCCGTAGGCAAGACCAAACCCGAGATTCGTTCTTGGACTTTGTGCGGCACACCATACGCCGCCAGAAGGTCGAGATAAGGCAGGGCATCAAACGCCTCTGGGCAAAACACACCCGCGCCGCGCCAAGACCCGTTGTGAATCAACTCGAGCGCAATGGCGGGGTTCATGGCGGTCTGCCAGACCACCGCCTGACAGCCGTACTCGCGCATGGTCTTGGCATTGTCGACGATGTGATACAAGTACGTCTCTCGAGCCAGACCATCCTTGCCGATGCCCTTGACCCAGGTTCCGGCGCAGGTTTTGCCGTGCATTCTGTCGCCCAGTTTGGCGGGGTCGGGCAAGGCTGCCGCCACCAAATCCCTGGGGCTGACATCGCTGTTGCCGACCCGAATTTTCTTGGTCGAATCCAGCCCGAGCTTGTGCAAGGTTTTTAAGACATCGATAAATTCGTCGCCCAAACCGTATTTGAAGGTCACGCGCCCAACATCGATGTGGCGCGGAATAAACAAGACTTCCTCGTGCTCGACATTCACGCATTGCAACTCGCCAATGCCTTCGGGGAACATGAACATTTCGGGTTCGCTGAACGGCTCGGAGGTGAACCAACCGCGTTCGCGCTCGAACAAGATCGGGGGGTTGAGGCATTCTTCAATGGTCGTCCAAATGTTAAACGTCGGCGCGAAGGCATAACCCTCAACCACCAGATCGCTGCCGTCGCGCACGCCAATCTCATCGATGCTCGAGAACAAATGATCGCTGGCGAAGCGTGCAAAGACATCGCTCAAACCTGGTTCGACACCCATGCCCGTGAGTGCCAGAACGCCGCGCTCCTGCCAAGCCTGGTGCTGCGCAAATTGATCGACGCCCAAGGTTACGCCCATTTGGGCATAAGGCTCGGTTGGGTGCGGTTCGGAGAGATTGCAAGCCGTGTCCAAATACGTGCAACCCGTCTCGAACGCCGCCGCGAAAATCGGTGGGTTAAACAATGGCGCACACAAGTTCACAATGGCGTCGGCTTTGTACTTTCGCGCCAGACTCGCCACGCTTTCCTGACTGCTGGCATCCACGGTTTCTGCAAAAATACTGACCCCAGCCGTTGCAGCATGACGTGCCACCGCCTGGGCTTTCTCGAGATTCACATCCGCCACAATCAGCGTGCCGGCAAAATTTCTTCGCGCCACAATCGCGGCGAACGCACCACCAACACCACCTGCACCAATCAATAAAATACGCATTTAAACACCCTCCTCGAGTGTGAACATTTGCCGCTTCTTGGTTCTAAAGCAGCACCTTCTTGCTCATAGAGATAGCACCTGGCGGGCTACTCGCGCTTCTTGGTTCCAAGACGCACCTTCTTGACCCCAAAGATGCACCTGACGGGCTTGGGTCGCTTCGGGCGGAACCGCTGACGGGCTTGAACCGCTCGACCTTGTGAGGAACGGCTGAACTACAAAACGTAGCTCGAGTTGTGGAACATGACAGGCTCGAGGTTAATGTTTCTCGAGGGATTCTGCTGTTCGGTTTTTTGCAAGCCTAAAAACAAGGTTGAAAGCTTGCGGTTTTTCACTTCCCTTCAATTGCTGTTTCTTCCGAAATTTATTGCGCCTAAATCAACGGTTTCACTGCAAAAGTATCTAAAGCTTAAACCATCAGGCTAAATACTGTCAAATACAGCTTACAATGAATTTAATGATTGTTAAAAATTGACAATCGAGAATTGATTTCTGGGTTTTAAACGCGAAAACAGTTTTAAACTCGAGCTTAACGGCAGCAATCAACTTGAGGCAAGTTGAAGTTTTTCAAAGATTTAAACAATTGAAAGAGCGAATTTAATCAAAACTTAAATGTTCGCAACCTCGAGATTCTGCAAAACCCGAGAGCCGAAGTCCAAGTTTTTGGCTGAGCATTGTTCGAGATGAGATTAACTTACCTTCAGAGCTACAATTGTCAGATGACCTCACTTTCACTTCAAACAAAAGCTGTCAACATCGCCTATGGCGGCATGAATGCTACTGATCTGCTCGAGACATTAAAAGCAAATCGGGTTCAACTCAACGCCTCGGCAGTGGTAGTTTTTGAACATCCAAACTTTGTGACTTCAACACATTCAAATCAACTCGAGGTCGTGCAGGTTTCTGTTGCAGACCTCGGGTTTGTCAATGGGGCAACAACACAAGACATTTACGCAAAAGCTGGCACGCATGGCTTGAGGCTGTGTCCAATTGAATTTGCGGCGTACTACCGACTTGCGTACCTCGAGCAACCCGAAGGTTCGATTGGTTTTGCCCCAACCAAGCATTGCGCTCCGTCAGGTTCGGTGACGGTCGCTTCCAAAGCGATTTCCGAAGATGACACCGTGCCAAAAGGTTTTTACTTGCGTCGTATCGAAAATGTGCTTTGGCTTCGAGGCTATCATTGTGACGCCAAGCACCTGTGGAGTCCACAGGATGTTTTCGCATTTGCTATGACTGCATAGTTGAAATTTGAGGTTAATAAACTCAAGTTGCTCGAGACTGACTTTTCACACTGAGCAATCAAAAACCTTGTGTCTCTCGAGCCGTAACCAAACCCCTGAAGCCTCAAATTGCTATCGAGGCTATACTTTCACCATGAAATCAATGGAACGCGCCCTGGTGCTCGAGACAGTCCACCTGACCGAACAAGCCGCCCTCGCCGCCAGCCACACCATCGGTAAGGGCGACAAACACGCGGTCGATCAGGCTGGCACCGAAGCCATGCGCCGCGTCCTGAACGAATTGCCAATCTCTGGGCGGGTGGTCATCGGCGAGGGCGAAATGGACGAAGCCCCGATGCTCTACATCGGCGAAAAACTGGGTGCAGGTGGTCTCGAGGTGGACATCGCGGTCGATCCCGTGGAGGGCACGAACGCCTGCGCTCGAGGTCTTGCCAATTCGATAGCGGTGATTGCGCTCTCCGAAAAGGGAGGGCTTTTGGGTGCGCCGGACATGTACATGGAAAAACTGGTGGTTGGTCCTCCGGCGGCGGGCAAGGTCAGTTTGGATTGGTCGGTTGAAGCCAACCTCAAAGCCGTCGCCAAGAGCCTCGAGCGTTCGGTGGAAGATGTGGTCGTGGTCGTGCTTGACCGCCCACGGCACGAGAATCTCATCAAAGAAATCAGGCTCTGCGGCGCTCGAGTCAAGCTGATTGGTGATGGCGATGTGATCGCCAGCCTCGCCGTGGCGGTGCGCGGTACGGGCGTGCATGTGCTGATGGGTTCGGGTGGTGCGCCCGAAGGCGTGCTTTCGGCGGCGGCAATCAAGTGTCTGGGCGCGGAGTTTCAAGGAAAATTTCTGCCAGCCGACAATGCCGAACTCGAGCGTTGCAAATCCATGAACGTTGACCCAAACCGTATTTACTCCACCAACGACCTTGCCCCAGGCGAGAACATTGTCTTTGCCGCGACGGGCATCACCGATGGAGAGTTGCTCGAGGGCGTGCGGCGTTTTGGTGACGGCGCTCGAACCAGGTCGGTTGCGATGGGTTTTCAAACCAGGGTCGTGCGCTTTATTGACACGGTGCATTTGCTGGGCGAGGGCGCTCGGGTGACCGTGCGCGTGTAAAATGCTTTATGGCGCATTCGCATGTCAAATTTGGTCTGGCGTTGGGCGGCGGTGGCGCTCGAGGTTATGCGCATATTGGGGTCATGCGGGTACTCGAGCAGGAAGGTTTAAAACCCAGTTTGATTGCTGGGACAAGCATGGGTGGGTTGCTCGGGGCGTTGTTTGCGGCGGGTTGCTCGAGTGATGCGGTCGAAAAAATCGTGCATGGGGCTTCTTTGGGGCGACTGCTCGATTTGAATCCGTTGAAGGACATGTTGCGCCTGAGCGAGCTGAAAAGAATTTTAAGCAATCACCTGCCCAAAACCTTCGAGGAATTGCCGACGCGTTTTTGTTTGACCGCCACGGATTTGATCACGGGTCGCGGCGTGTACCTGTACCAGGGCGACTTGCTCGAGGCGGTCGGGTGTACCATCGCTTTTCCTGGGGCAATCGACGCCACTTGGGTCGGTGAAAAACTGCTTGCCGATGGCGGTATGCTCAATCAGGTGCCGGTGGATGCCGTCAGTTTTCTGGGGACAAGTCGGGTGCTGGCGGTCGATGTCACACCGCTCGCGCCGCTCGAGTCGAGCCTGGAGGAGAAACCGATTCGTTGGTGGGAGCATTTGCTTGGACGTGACCGCACCATGACCCCGATGCAGACCATGCTGCGTTCAATCGAGATCATGCAGTTTCAGATGACCGAAACGCGGCTTGCCATGTTTCCCCCCGATTTCATTTTGCGCCCCAAAATGGAAGGCAT
The DNA here is from genome assembly GCA_964247135.1 of uncultured Deinococcales bacterium. Taxonomy (GTDB): domain Bacteria; phylum Deinococcota; class Deinococci; order Deinococcales; family JAAFIG01; genus JANXTZ01. The sequence goes on from CAXTTL010000079.1 coordinate 8,322, forward strand.
CGGGATTTACCATTTCAACCGCGAGAAGGACGCCATCAAGGCGGGCGAAGAGGTTGCCAGGTCGCAACTCGAGCAGCTCAAAAGCAAATTCAAGTGACAGCCGGAGGCGCTGAACCGTGTTGTTTCGATTTTTAGACAACCCCCATGTCCAAGTGGACAACCGCCGCGAAATGCTGCCGAGCACCAAACCGGTGGCGCTGTTGGTGTACCTGGCGTGTCAACAGACTTGGGTCACCCGAGACACTTTAAGCGCCCTGTTTGCCGAGGACAACACCGATGCGGACGCTTTGCGCCAACTTCGGGTGATCTTGTCTCGAGCCAGAAAATTTGGCTGGGCGGGGGCGTTGGAACTCGAGGACAACCGTTTGCGGTTTATGGTCAAAACCGATCTGCAATTGTTGCGCCAAGCCATCGGGCAATCCGATTGGCAAGCGGCGACGGAATTGTACAAGTCCGAATTTCTGAGCGGTTTTGAAATTCAAGCCGCCGGTTTTGAAGCTTGGCTCGAGGTCGAACGCGAAACCTTGCGGCAAGCTTGGCTTGAGGCGGCGCTGTTGTACGCCAGAAGCTTGGCAGCACAACATGACCACCTTGCCGCCAGCAAACTGTTGCAGAACATCCTGGCACTGGATGCCCTTTCCGAGGATGTGCTGGCGTTGTACCTCGAGCAACAATACTTGGCTGGAGGTCGCAGCGAAGCCCTCAAAACCTTCGAGCGTTTCCGCGAACAACTGCGTTCCGAACTGGGCTTAGACCCACTCGAGAGTACCCTGAAGTTGGTGCAAACCATTCGTCAAGCTGCCCCGCTCGAGAGCACTTCGGTTGTCAGCGTCGGCAAGTCGAGTGTGCCGCTCACCGTCTTGCGTCCACCGCAGTTGATCGGACGAGACTTGGAGTGTGCCACGCTCGAGACTGCCAGCCAAAGGGTAATGTTGGTGTCTGGCGAACCAGGTTCTGGCAAAACGCGGCTGCTCGAGGAAGTTTTGGGGCGCACACGTTGGTTGGCGTGCTTTGAAGGTCTGGAAAACGTGGCGTATCAGCCGCTTATTGCGTTTTTAAGATCGCAACTCTCCACGCTGCCCGATTTGGGGGTGTACGCCCAAGACCTGGCGCGTCTGATTCCAGAGGTGCTGCCCAACGCCAACCCGCACACCGATGACCCAATCAGTGCCAAAGCAAGGCTGCTCGAGGCGCTGGCAAGATGCTTTGAAGCCCAAGCCAAGCCGATTGTGATCGACGATTTGCAATGGGCTGACCCGTCCAGCCTTGAGCTTTTAAGTTTTCTGGCGTTGCGCGGTGCGGTGAAGATTTTTGGCACGTACCGCAGCAGTGAAATCAGCCCAGCGCTGGGCAAAACCGTTGCGGCTTGGCGCTCGAATGGCGTGTTGCTCGAGGTCAAACTCGAGCCGCTGACACTGGAGGGCGTCAACAGTTTGCTGGCGAGCCTGAGCGGTCTTGAGGCTGGCGCAGAGCGCTTTTCGGCGTGGCTCTCCAAACAATCGGGCGGCAACCCATTCTTTGCCCTCGAGACGCTGAGAGCCTTGTTTGAAACTGGGATGCTGCAAGAAAACGCTGGGCAGTGGACAAGCCAACTCGACGACCTCAGCCTCGATTACAGCGAACTGCGCGTGCCGAGCAAAGTGGCTGCCGTGATCGAGCAACGCATCTCGAGGTTGTCCGAACCCGCCAAGCGGGCGCTTCAAGCCGCCTGCGTGATGCGCCAAGGCTTCACGCCCAAAACGCTGGCGGGCATTGTTGGGCTTTCGGAATTTGCGGTTTTGGATGCGCTCGAGGAAGCCCAAAACTCGAGTTTGATTGCAGGGGATCATTTTGTGCACGATTTGATTCGGCAGGGGATGTACCAGAATTTGCCCGAGACACGGCGCAAGGTTTTGCATGGCAATGTTGCAGCCATGCTCGAGAATGTTGCAGAGCCGATGGTGGTGGCAGAACACTGGTTTGAGGCTGGAGAAACACAAGCGGCAGTCATCCGCTGGTGTTCGTTGGCAAAAATCCAGAGCGAACTTGGCATGGATGACACCGCATTGCTGTTAAATGAACGCGCCTTGCAGTACAACCTTGATGATCGTCTGAGCGATTCGATTCGGATTGGTATTGCCATCAATCATGCAAGCCTTGGACATTCCGAGCACGCGCTTAAGCTTCTCGAGGGCATCGAAGATTCCTCGAACGACCCACAGCTTTGCTCGAGCGCACTGATCCAAATGGCGGCGATTCACAGCTTGGATGGGCGACTGAGCGAAGCCAAAAAAGTGCTTGAAAAAATTTCAGACTTGCTGCCCTTCAAGCTGCTCTCGAGCGAAAACCAGCAAGAATTTTTGCGTGAACAGCAGCGTCTGGCTACTCGGCAAGGACGTTTTCAAGAAGCCCTCGAGTTCGCTCAAAGACGTTTGGGTTGGTACGACCTCGAGAAACCCTCCGTTCATGTTGCTTCACTGCACAGTGACATCGGCGCAATTCTGATCAATTTGAATCGTCGAGAAGAAAGCTTGGCTTCACTCCAAAAGGCTTTTGAAATGCAAAAAACCATTCGCTCGAGAGATGGTCAGGTTCAAGCCGCTGCCAACCTGTTGTATTTTTGGATTACGGTTGGTCAACCCGAATTGGGGCTGGAGATTGCCGAACAGGCGCTCAAACTTGATCCCAAGCATGTGCTTACGCGCACCGAAGCCTTGCGAAACAATTTGGCGAATGCCTACGCACGGCTTGAACAAAACGAGAAAGCCATTGGGCATTACGCCATTGTGGCAGCAGATAGCAAAAATCCTGTCTGGCAAGCTGCGGCATGGGCGACCCTGGCTCGTCTGTATCATCGGGTTGGACGCAATGATGAGATTTCAGACGCGATTGATCGTGCAATCCATTCGATTGCAGGTGTTGAATATGACCCTCCGCGTGTCTTGGTCTTGACCATTGCCCTCAATCACGGCAGCGATATACAACTGCAAAACGCGCAAGCCGCAATTGGACAAGTGAATCTCGAAGTGATTTCTCCTTTTTTGCGTGATCAACTCTTACAAGCACAAGTGAATCGTCAGGCTCGAACACCCACTTGAAACGGTCTTGAAACGCCAAACATAAATACTGGTCTCATGCCAGAATCTCGAACTTTAAGAACCAAAAAAATCTGGCGCTCGAGTTTTGTGCTGCGGGTTGGTGGCGAAACTTTAAAGCCAAAAATTGAATTGTTTGACCTGCGCACAGGGCAAAAACTCGAGTTTGAATCGTTTGAAGTCTTAAGCCATCACCTCGAGCAGCGTCAAAAAAAACGTGGTTTGCACTGAACGGCAAACCACAATTCATCTGATCGCAACCACAACAAACGTGGTTGCGTTTTTGTCGCCCAAATTTTGATTGAGAAAGCGTCTCAGGGCAATTCTTGCTACTGAAACGCTCGTGAAACGCCACTTTTCTAAGCTTCTGGCATCAAAGCCAAAACGCAACTCGAGCGTGGCTTACGGAGGTGCAATTGAAATCTATTGCGTTTGTTCTTCGCCAAGCCGTTAAACCCTCAAGTGATTCAAGGAGATCATCATGAAATATGACTGGAAGATTCTCAGCCCCGTCGTTCTGGCATTCATCTTCAGCGCCTGCCCAGAAACCACCCCCACCCCGCAGGGTGTGGCAAAAGTGACGCTCGAGACGCCATCGGTCTTGTTGCCAAATTTAAACGCCAGCCAGCAACTTGTGGCAAAAGCCTTTGACGCGCAAGGCAATCAGGTGGCAGCCAAGATCAGTTGGCAATCCAGCAAGCCTGGCAATGTCAGCGTGGACGCAAACGGTCTGGCAACTGGCGTGGCAATCGGCTCGAGTCAACTGAGTGCCTCTGTGGGCGATGTCAAATCCGCACCGATTCTGGCAGCCGTCGCCGAACTGAACCCCGACATGACCAACATTCCCGCCAGCGATGTCGAATCGGACCCCGTGTTCGAGGCACCTGCCGCCACCTCGAGCAAACTGACCTCTCGAGCCGTGAGCGTCGGCAGCCGGTACTCGGTGATTGTCAAACGCAGCGCCTTACCAAACCTGGGCAAAAAATGGTATTCCGAGGGCAGGAACGGGCAACGTTTGATCGGCAAGGTCGTCGCCGCCGAAGCCCTCGGGTCTGACCGTTACAAGATCACGCTCGAGGTGGTGCCGTACCAAGAGGTCTTTAAGCAATTGCACATCGATGAGGACCTCGATTTTTCGCAAAGCCAAACCACCACGCCGCCAGCCGTGAATTACGAACCCACCAGCGCAGGCGTCGTTCGACCGCAAGCTTTTGTCAACGTTGGCAACGGTCTGGAGTGTGAACTGTCCGGCATCAGCGGCACACCACCGATCAGTTTGAGTGTTCCACAAATGAGCATTGGGTACAACAACGACGAAAGCAGAAGCGGTGTGTTCGTCAACATTGGTTTTGGTCAAGCCAACACCATCAAAATACGACTTGCAGGCAAGTTGACCGCAACAATGGCACTCAGCGGCAAGATCAACCGAAACTTTAACGGCACGGTCGATTGTCGGGTCAGCACACCCATTGCGGTGGCGGTTGCCGTGCCACTGCCACTCCTGACCAGCCTCGGCGAAGAACGCGGTTTGGGCATCGCCTTCTCGGGTAATTTCAGTGGACCCACCACCAATTTCAGCGTCGAGGGAAGCAGTTCAATCTCGTACTCGATAGGCGCACAGTTGGATTTGGATGCGGGCACCATCACTCCGTTTAACACCGTCACACCGACCAACAACGTCGCCGTGCGTTACACCAACACTGGGCAGCCAATCTCGAGAATTGCCCTCTCTGCCAGCCCTTATGTGTTTGAAAACTGGGTGCTGCGGGCTGGACCGTTGGCGTTTGATCTTTGGAAAAACCAGAACGGTTTGCGGTTCAAAGCCGACCTTGCCACGTTAAGCGATCAACTCGGCGACCCAAATTACGCCTCGAGTTATGCCCTCGAGCGGTTCAACAAACAAGGTCCTGGCGCAGAATTCCGTGATTTTATGAATTTTTTCAACGCGGGCGCACTGCTGCCAGCCTCGAAAAGCTCGACCGAAGCCATCGCCCAGGATTTCACGCTCGAGTCTTTTGCTTGCGGTGTCAGTAATTTTGGGCTTTGCGTCACCCGATTTACCGACAAGAGCTTTCCGTTCATTGGGGCGAACAACATTGACAGGCTTGAGGTTTACCGCAAACGCGGCAATATCAGCAGCTTGCTTGCCACAGACACTGGCGTCAATGTGACCAACATCGTCACCACGTTTGCGAGCGATCAAGTTCAGGCGGGCGATCAGTGCCAGTTGGTGGTGTACACCAAGCTCATGCCTGGCATTCCGCTCGAGGCTGCCAACGATTCAAGCTGCATGTAACATCGAACCTTCAGGAAAAGTCCCGCCAAACGGTGGGGCTTTTTCTTGCCGCCAACTCGAGGTCATCAATCTTCAAAATTCAACCTCGAGTCGCGTAAATGTTTTGGGTAATGGTTTTTGATGGTGCTTCCAACGCGTTTGCCCCAAGCCAAACCCAGCCCGAGCACCCGCACCAAGACCCAACCCGCAGCGCCCTCGGAAGCAATGGTCTCCCCCCGCAAAAACGTTTGCACCTGTTCGTCACCAAGCTCGAGGTCAAGCACAGGGATTTGAGTCAAACCGCGAGCGAACCAATGACTGAGCGCATGGTGCGGCTCGAGCCTGCCCGCTTTGACCTCCGCCATCGGCACACCCGCCCGAACGACCTTTAACGTCTCGAGTGACGGGGTTTCATCCGCAATCAATTGCACCTCGCCGCGAAATACGGCAAAATTTTGATCAGGCACGGCAAAATGTTCCTGAAACTCAAGCCAAGATTTTCGTTCGAGCTTGGCTTTGAACGGTTGCGCAAAGGCTTCAAACTCGAGTTCGGTGCTGGTGTCATCAGCCGATGTTTTGCGCAGTTTGGCAATAAAATGCCCTTCGCCGCGCAGTTTGTGCGCCCACAGCCTGGCAGTAAATCCATCGTGGTCACACCCGCGATCAAATCCCCAATTCGCGGGGGATGGTGTAGGGGATGGTCTGAGACCATCCCCTACGGCAATATTTGCAACATCAAAAATGTTGACCAACTCAAATTCTGGGTGTGCCTCGAGAAACCGCTCAATGACGTCTTCGTTCTCTTCCCTCGAGAACGTGCAAGTGCTGTAAACCATCGTCCCGCCCGGTTTTAGGAGTCGGGCGGCACTTTTGAGAATCTCGAGTTGACGGTGCGAGCACGCGAGTACGCTCGCCTCTGACCACTCGAGCGCCGCGTCAGGGTTTTTCCGAAACATCCCCTCGCCGCTGCACGGGGCGTCCACCAGAATGCGGTCAAAATACGTTCCCCAAGCGGCTGCCAGTCGCGCTGGGTCTTCGTTCATGACCACCGCAGGCAAGCCCAACCGCTCGAGGTTTTCAGCCAAAATCCTGGCTCGAGATGGCACGATTTCGTTGCTGATCAGCAAGCCTTGTCCGTGCATTAAACTTGCCAGGTGGGTGCTTTTGCCGCCCGGTGCGGCGCACAGGTCAAGCACATGTTCCCCAGGCAAAGGCTCGAGAATTTCGGCGACCGCCATCGCGCTGGCTTCTTGCACATAATACGCGCCGAGCGCATGAAGTGCGTGCGCTCCCGCCCTGGCTTCAAACGGCACGTAAAAACCCGTGTCGCACCACGGGACAGGCTCGAGGGTTGGGAAGTGCCGCATCAGTTCCGCAGGCTCGAGTTTTGCTGGGTTGAGGCGCAAACTGTTGACCCGAGGTTGTTGAAACGCGCCTTCAAACGCGGGGTATTCATCACCCAAAAAGGCTTGCATTTTTGCTTGGAACGTTTTTGGCAGCACAAGTCATTTTACGTCACGCCCGATCTTGGGTAGACTCTGCGCCATGCAACCCTCGAAATCCGTTCAAAAACCCGTCTCGAAATCCCGCGAAGTTGGCGGTTTTGTGCTCGGCACACTCGCGTCCATGCTTGGTGCGTTGGCGCTTGGTTATGTTGGCTTGTGGCTTTTTGCCCCCAAAGATGCCAGCCCGTCTGATATCACTTTTCTTGCTGCCAAGCTCGAGGTTGCCAGCGCCGCCCAAACCGCAATCGCCAGCAAACTCGAGACAATCAAGACCTTCAGGCTCGAGCCAAAACAATTTTTTGAACCGCGCGGTTGGAGCAATTCTGAGGCGAACCGTTTGCTCGACGAGCACAAAACCGAACTCGCCAACTTTGAGGCATTTTCCAAACTCGAGCATGTCGTCAGTCTTTCGCGCGATCCAAAATTGACCACCTTTGAATTGTTCAACTCGAGTTTGGTGAATCCGAGTTTACTCAATATTGCCAAACTCGCCGACCTGATGCTGGTGCGTGCCGAACTGAAGGGACGCTCGAGTGACCCAAAAGGCTTTTTGGATGACCTGTTGATTGTGGCTCGGGTGGCAAAACAGGTGCGTGACGCTGGCGGCACCACCCTCGAGTATTTGGTGGGTTCAAAAATGTTGCGCTCCACCCTCGAGCGTCTGCGGGCTGGAGTGCTCAGTCTGGACATGAAACCCGCCGAGTGGAAATCGCGCCTCGATGCGCTGGCGGCACTTGCGCCCAGCGCCGAGGAGCTTCAGAGCACCATGAAAACCGAGTTTAGAATGCAGCAACTTGCGGTTGAAGAGGCACGTATCAATCCAAAAAATGCCCTGCAAGCTTTGGGTGGGCTAGAGAGCAAAAGCTCGAGCTTGACCGAGCAAATTTCGTTTTTGCTGCCAAGGCGTTACAATTTGCAAGCCAACACCACACTCACTTGGCTTCGTGATTACTCGAGCAGCATCGTCAGTGGCAGCGCAAATTGTCCACCAAACCAATCTGCCGTGCTGGCGGTGGTCAAAAACGTTCAAAGTCAAACCGCCAATATTTTTGCGCCAAACGCCGTTGGGCGCTCGTTGTTTGCGGTGGTCGTGCCAAACGTTGCGGTCATCATGGATTCGCGTTGCAAACTCGCCAGCGATTTTGCCGCAACCGTGACCGTGGCAGCCTTGCGCGGGTATCAACTCGAGACCAAAGACCTGCCCACAAAACTCGAGTCTTTGACCGAAGAATATTTAAGCCAACTGCCAACCGACCCGTACTCAGGCAAGCCCCTCGAGTTGAACCTGCAACGTCGGGTCTTGCAATCCAAATCGGGTGCGACCTTCAAACTCGGATTTTAGAATGACTTTATGATTATTGCCATCGGCACAGACATTGTTGCGCTCGAGCGGATTCGGAAAATCATAGAATCTGACGCTCGAGATCGTTTTCTCGAGCGAACCTTTACAGCGCCAGAACTCGAGTACGCGTTTTCCAAGGCTGATCCCGTGCCGAGTTTGGCGGTACGGTTTGCCGCCAAGGAAGCCTTTCAAAAATGCTGGCTCGAGACTCATGCTTGGACAGATGTCTGGGTGGAATTTGTGGGCGTCAAACCGCAATTGCGGTTCGCCCCAGTGTTGCAAAGTGTCATGCTCGAGCGGGGCTGGGTGACGCACCTCAGTTTGTCGCACGAACGCGAACATGCCACGGCGATGGTGGTGCTCGAGGAAGTCACCAAAGCACTTTGACGCCAACGGCATCCTCAAATGCCGTGTCCGCACTGATAAACGTTAAACCCTCGAGTTTGGCTTGGGCGAACAAGCCTCGGTCAAACGGGTCGCCGTGAGGGAGTTGCACGCTTGCAGCTTCAATCGCATGTTCTCGGGTGAAGGGCAAATCAAAAGCATTGAAACGCCTCAAGCTGCCCTCAAAATCTGCCACCAAGTCATCTGCTTCGGGTAATTTGCCCAGCCGATGTTTCATGTGAATTTCCCAAACGCTGATGCTGGACACGTAAAGCAAAGAATTTGGATTCTCGAGAATTTTAATCGCTTTGCTCGAGAGTTTTTTCTTGATTCGCACCGCCCAAATCAATGTGTGGGTGTCGAGCAAGTAACCACTCATTTGAACCATTCGATATCAAGTTGTTCCATGCAGCGCTGATCAAAGTCATCACCGACTGGCGCAAAATCCAAGAAACCCAGTTCACGTTTTTTGGGTTTGGCTTTGAGTGGCGAAAGTTCAATCAATGGCTTGCCGCGCCTTGCCAGCACAATTTTTTCACCGTTTAAAGCACGGTCAATCAGTTGCGAGAGTTGGGTTTTGGCTTCGTAAACATTCACCGTGGTCGTTTTCATACCAGACCAAGTATAGCAGACCAGACCAAGTTGTGAAAACAAAAAATGCTCGAGATCAAATTAAAATCTCGAGCATCAGTTGTGCAGTTCAGATTTTTCGGGCAATGCTTTTCATCTGCATAAAATGCAGCAAATAATCGGGTCCACCGCCTTTGGAATCCGTTCCCGACAAGTTAAACCCACCAAACGGATGCGAACCCACCATCGCGCCAGTAATCTTGCGATTGAGGTACAAATTCCCAACGTGCAATTCGCGTTCGGCAAGCTCGAGACGGTTTTCATCGCTCGAGAACAAACCGCCCGTCAAACCGTATTCGGTGTCGTTGACCACGTGCATGGCTTCGTCAAAATTCTTGACGGGAATGACTGCCAAAATTGGTCCAAAAATTTCTTCTTGCGCCATCCTCGAGTCTGGTTTCAGGTCGGCAACGATGGTCGGTTGAATGAAGTAACCCTCACCGTTTCCAACCGCGCCACCGAGCGCCACACGTCCTTCTTTGGGGGCGAGCGCGAGGTACGTCTGTGATTTTTCGTAACTTTCCTGGTTGATGACGGCGTTGACGTTCGCGTTGTCTTCGGCTTGACCCATCACCAGTTTTTGGGTTTTTGCCACGACTTTCTGGAGCAATTCTGGATAAACATCTTGCACCACAATCAACCTCGAGAGGGCGCTGCATTTTTGACCCGCGAACCCGAACGCCCCAGCCACGGCGGCATCGGCGGCGGCATCCAGGTCGGCGGTTTCGTCCACGACCATGCCGTCTTTACCACCAAGCTCGAGGGTCACGCGTTTGATCCAGCGTTGTCCTGGTTGGACTTTGGCGGCTTCGGCGTTGATCCACAAGCCGACGTTTTTCGAGCCTGTGAAGTTGATGAAGCGCGTTTTTGGATGCTCGACCAGCGTCTTGCCAACCACTTCGCCCAGCCCTGGCAAAAAGTTGATCACACCTGCGGGCAGTCCAGCCTCGAGCAGCACATCCACCGCCCATGCTGCGATCACGCCAGCGTCTTCGGCGGGTTTGACGATCATGGTGTTGCCCGCCACGATGGGCGCGGCGGCTTGCCCCAAGAAAATCGCCAGCGGAAAATTCCAGGGTGTGATGCTGACGCCCACACCAAGCGGAATGTACTCGGCATGGTCGCGCTCTCCAGGCATTTGAAAGGTTTCAATCGGTTTGCAGTGAATCAAAGCTTGACGGGCGTAATACTCGAGGAAATCAATCGC
>CAXTTL010000080.1:0-18567 GCA_964247135.1 uncultured Deinococcales bacterium
CATTGCCCGTTCGCTCGGTGTGGCGGTAGCCTTCTTGATCTCGAGTGGTGATTTTGACGTGCCCAAAACCTGGCTCACTCGGGTTTTGGTAGCGCTGATCGGTTTGGCGCTGGTGTTTGGCGTCTATTTCGCTTCGGGTTTAATTCCTGAATCGGTGCGTCATTTGGCTTGGGTTTCGTACTTGCGGTATTTGATTGTGGCGTTGTTCGCCGTCGAGGGATTCCCAAGATTGACCTCTCGATTTGTGCTTTAAAGACGTTCTCGAGCAGGTTTTTAAATCCCGAAAGAATTGACTTGACGAATTCCGACTGAATCAGTAGGATTAGTCAAGTTTCTCGGGTCAAACTCGAGCATCATCCTTGGAGGAATCATGCACAAAACCATCATTCTTGCGCTCAGCTCGAGCGTCATTGCCCTCTCGGCGCTCGTTGCCACCTCGAGCCGAGCCGCCACCCAAAGCCTGACCGTGTACTCGGGGCGATCATCGGGACTGGTTGACCCGATTGTTCAACAGTTCAAAAAAGACACTGGCATCGACGTCAAAATTCGTTACGCCACCGACGCCGCACTGTTCGCCACGCTCGAGGAGGAGGGCGCACGCAGCCCTGCCGACGTGTATTGGGTGAACACGGCGGGAACGCTGGTCAATGCCGCCAAAAAGGGTTTGTTCGCCAAACTCCCAGCCAGTATTTTAAAACGCCCAGCCGAGTTTGTCCCCAAAAGCGGACTCTGGACGCCGCTCTCGGCACGTTTTCGCGTGGTCGCCTTCAACCCAAAAACTGTCAAAGATTCCGAACTGCCACAAACCGCGCTCGAGATGCCCAAGCTGACAAAATTTAAGGGGCGCATCGGTTGGACGCCCGTCTACTCGAGCTTCCAAGATTTTATCACCGCCATGCGCAGCGTCGCCGGTGAAGGCAAAACCAAAACCTGGCTGAATGACATGAAAAAACTCGAACCCAAAGCCTACCCGAACAACACCGCCATGCTCGAGGCGATGCAGGCTGGCGAAATTGATGTGGCGCTGACCAACCATTACTACATCCAAAAAATCATTGCTGGCGTGCGCGAGGGCGAATTTGAAGGGAAAGTCGAGGAGAAAGAAAAGCCAACGACGCCCAAGCCAGACGTGATCGGCACGCATTACTTCAAGGCGGGCGATGTTGGCAACCTCGAGTTGGTGACGGGGGCGGGTATTCTCAAAACCAGCAAGAACGCTGCCGTTGCCGCAAAATTCCTCGAGTATTTGCTCAGCACCAAAACCCAGCAACTCACGACCAAAACGATTCTCGAGTATCCGGTGGTGAACGGTTTCGCGCTGCCAAAGACCTTGCTGCCATTGTCTGAGGCGATCAAACGCAGTCCAAAGATCGATTTTGAAAAATTGGTTGACATTGACAACACCCTAAAACTCCTGCGAAACGTGGGTTTGCTGTAACACTCGAGTTTCCAACTCACAAAATCCTCCAAGTCAAACTGGGGGATTTTTCTGATTGTGGCTCGAGCGGGAACGTTTCTGCCGTTTCTCTCGTAGAATAAGCCTATGAAACCCAAACCGATTTTTCTGCTGATCTTGACCGTGCTGGGTCTGTTTGGCTTTGCCAGAAGTGCGCCCAACACCATTCCTGGCGTCATCATCAAAATTGAGGGCGAGATTGACCCCAACCTGGCAGGCTTCCTCGAGCGTCAACTTGAAGATGCCGCCAAACAAAACCGTCCACTCGTGGTGCTCGACATTGACACGCCAGGAGGTCGGGTGGACAGCGCCATCAAAATGTCGGACGACATCATCAACTCGAGTGTGCCGACCATTGCGGTCGTCACAAACGCTTTCAGCGCCGGCGCACTGATTGCCATGAGCGCCGAACAGGTGGTGATGCTACCAGGTTCAGAAATTGGCGCGGCACTGCCGATCTCGAGCGACGGCACGGCGATTCCTGGGGCGGTTGGCGAGAAAATAAACAGCGCCTTCCGCACCAAATTTCGCAGCGTCGCCACGACGCGGGGACGCAACCCAGACGCCGCCGAGGGCATGGTCAACCCCAACAAGGTGATTCCTGGGTTAAAAGACAAAGGCGAGATTTTGACGCTCACCTCGAGCGACGCGGTGAAAAACAAGATCGCCAACTTTGAAGCCCGGAACATCACAGAGGCGGTGCAAGTCGCGGGATTCTCGAACATCAAACTCGAGACAGTGCTGCTCTCCCCCGCCGAACAGGTCGGCGCATTTTTATCGCAACCAATTGTGGCGGGCATTTTGCTGGCAATCGGCGTGATCGGTATTTTGATCGAACTGCTGCATCCTGGCGTGGCGCTGCCTGGCATTGTCGGCGGCATCAGCTTGCTGGCGTATTTTGCCGGATCGTGCTTAAGCGGCAACGGCTCGAGCGTGGCGTTGTTGCTGCTGCTGGCAGGTTTGGGCTTGATTGTTGCCGAAATTTTGTTCGTGCCTGGTTCAACTGTCGTCGGGCTGCTCGGCGTCGCCAGCATTCTGGGCAGTGTGTATTTGCAGTACGGTGACAAATTCTGGCAGGTTGCCAGCGTCGGTTCGATCATTGGCGGGTTGGGATTGGCTTTAATCATTTGGTTTTTACCAAAATCTTCGTTTGCCAGACGTTTGTCCCTGCAAACCACCCTCACCGAGGGCAGCGCCAACTGGAACGCCAACGACGCCCCTAAACTCGAGGGACGGTTTGGGATTGCCCTCTCGGATTTGCGTCCGAGCGGTGTGGCAGACATTGAAGGCGAACGCGTTGACGTGGTTTCAAACGGCGAATTTATCACGCTGGGCACGAAACTCGAGGTTGTTAAAGTTGAAGGCAGACGCGTGCTGGTCAAAGCTTTGAAGACTACATGATCGAAATGGCTCGAGAACGCGTAAACTGAAAGCGATTTTCAAGGAGGCTCTATTGTGGAAGCATTAATCGTACCGGCTGTAATCATCATCGTTTTATTTATCTTTTTTTTCCAAATTATTCCAACCGGTTTGTGGATTCAAGCGCTGACCTCAGATGTGCCTGTTAACCCTTTGTCACTGATCGGAATGCGCCTTCGTCGCATCCCACCAAACCGAATTATTCAACCGCTGATCGCGGCACGAAAAGCAGGTTTGTCGGATTTAACCCAAAATCAACTCGAGGCGCACCTGATGGCTCGAGGTGACGTGGACAAGGTGGTCAGCGCCCTGATTGAGGCGAAAAAAGCCAACATTCCACTCAATTTTGATCAAGCCAGCGGCATCGATCTGGCTGGTCGTGACGTGCTCGAGGGTGTGCGGGCGTTCGTCAAGCCCAAAGTGATTCAAACGCCAATGGTGCAGGGCGTGGCGCAGGACGGCATTCAACTTCTGGCGACCGCCAGGATTACGGTCCGCGTCAAGATTGATCGTCTGGTCGGCGGTGCCGGCGAGGAAACCATCATTGCCCGCGTCGGTGAAGGCATCGTCTCGAGCATCGGTAGCGCCTTAACCCACAACGAGGTGCTCGAGTACCCCGATAAAATCTCCAAGACCGTGCTGGCAAAAGGGCTTGATGCGGGTACGGCGTTCGAGATTCTTTCGATTGATATTTCCGAGGTCGATGTCGGTAAGAACATCGGCGCCCAGTTGCGCACCGATCAAGCCGAAGCCGACAAGCGCATCGCCCAAGCCAAAGCCGAGGAACGCCGCGCGATGGCGGTGGCGCTCGAGCAAGAAAACGTGGCTCGGGTGCAGGAAATGCGCTCCAAAGTGGTCGAAGCCGAGGCGCAAGTGCCGCTTGCGCTGGCGGAGGCATTCAAGAACGGCAAGCTTGGCGTGATGGATTATTACAACATGCAAAACCTGCAAGCCGACACGGGAATGCGCGGCGCGATTTCAGAAAGTGCCAAACGAGACTCGAGCAAGTAACATGAGATACATCTTTGCCACCGTACTTGGAATTCTTGACGTTCTGATTCAAGGTCCGCTCGATGCCGTGTTTGGATTTTTCGGCTGGGGTCCGAGCCTCAGCCGAAACGTGATCGAAGACATCGCGCAAGATCGCCAAGACGCCAATTGGAGACGCGAATTTCTGGCGCAAAAGCAACTCGAGAAAAACAATCGCAATCCTTTTCTCAATCAACACAACACCAAAGCCATGATGTGGGGACGCTCGAGTGTCAAAAAGAAGCAATGATTCACCTCTGGATCACTTTTACCCAACTGATACGAGATGCGCCAGGGGTTGCCTTTGATACTCGGGTTGATGACCCCAAGTTGATTGGGGCGAAACCCTCAAAACCAATGGAGGAAAACATCTATGCCTAGCACCGGAAGTGGAATGCTCAGTTTAATTCTGACGTACCTGATTTCGCACCCGCTTGTGTTGATCGCGCTGCTCGGTTTTGTTTACAATTTGTTGCGTCCGAAACCGGTGAAATCAAATCCTGGACAGCAAAAAGCGGCACAAGAAATGGAATTGCAACGCAAACGCCTTCTCGAGGAACAATCGCGGCAAAGGGCGGCGCTCGATGACACCGAAATTTTTAGAAAAACCGCACCAAAGTCTTTGGGCATGAACGACGAAGACCTCGACGATGACGGTTTGTTCACCACGGGAAGACCGGTTGTCGTCAAATCGCAAACCTCGAGCAGCAACCCAAATCAGCAAATGACGGATTTTCAAGCCGATATTCTGGCGGCGCTCGGCATGAAACCCGACCAGGGCAGCAGCCCGCAAGACACGCTGCGCAAGCAACTGGCGCAAAAAATGGGACGGAATGCCGGTTCAACCCAAACCAGTCAACAACCCATCGTCAAAAAACTGACCGCACAACAACAAATTATTGCCGCTCGAGAAGCCGAAAATCCGACCGCGCGGGATTCCAGTGGCACGATCACCTCGAGCCTGAAATCGGAAATGACTTCCAAAAGCACCAACAACATTGTGGACTCGAATGCCGCCGTCAGAAACACGAGTATGCAAATGAGTCTGAACCGAACTCCGATTCCAATCAGGTCAAACTCGAGTTCGTTTGGCGGCACCAACGACGTGGTGCGCGGCATGATCTGGTCTGAAATTCTTGGCAAACCAAAATCCAGCCGCCGATGAAGACAATGTTTTTGATCAACTTCAATAGCTCGAGTTGCCTAGACCGAATAAGCCTTAGACCGCTTTCGGTTTTGGGTTTCTCGAGTTAATCTTTAAGGGAACAAAAATTGCTTTTGCGATACGAAAGGACACGATCACGTCAACTGCACCCATCACAGCCAGCATCCGCATTCGCAGCAGCGAAGAAGCCATCCAATTGTTCGGTGAGAACGACAAAAACTTAAAACGCCTGCGCGAAAAGCTTGGGGCAAAAATCATTGCCCGTGGCGACGCGATCAAACTCGAGGGAACGCCAGAAGATATTCGCGTTGCCGAAAGCCTGATTCGAGATTTATTGTCCGTGGTGCGCCAAGGCGGCGAATTCAGCCTTGACGAGATCGACCGTGGCGCGGTGATCTCGAGCAACGGTGGCAGCATGTTTGAAGACACGAACATGGAAAACAAAGATTTGGAGCTTCCAAAGCGCCTGCGACCAAAAACCAAAGGGCAAAAAGCCTACATTGAAGCGATCAACTCTTCGGATATTACTTTTGGTATCGGTCCGGCGGGCACGGGCAAATGTGTCTCTGGAGACACGCTGGTTTTAACGCAATGCGGCATTGTCCCAATCTCAAGCCTGGCTCAAGGTGTTGCATTCGAGGAACAACGCCGCAAACCAACACGGATTTTTGGTTTGGATGGACGCGAATGGGCAACGCATGTCTATAACGGCGGAGTTCAAAAGACAATTCGTTTACAAACACGACATGGTTTTTCAATTGAAGGAACGGCTGAGCATCCCCTTTTAACCTTGAACAGCAATGGCGAACCCGAATGGATTCGCATGGATCAAGTCAAGGAAGGCACGGTGCTTGCGTTGACTCGAGATTCAGGATTTTGGGGAGACGAAACTCGAGTTCAGCACGAATACACCCGTTTGGAGAACGACAAGAGTTCAAAAAACATTGAACTGACCGAAATTGACTCAGAATTTGCTTATTTTATGGGTCTGATCGTTGGCGATGGTTGCACCACCAGACGCGGTTACATTTTGTTTTCCAGTTACGATGAAGAACTCAGAACAACTTTTAAAACAATAGCGTCTCGATTTGGGCTTCATGTGACCAAACACGGTTCAAGCCTCAGATTAAACAGCACGCAACTCTCGAGTTTACTCATGCACCTTGGCATCGGCACAGCCAAAGCACATTTGAAAACCATGCCAGATTGTATCTTACGTGCTCCTCGAGAAATCAACATTGCCTTTATTCAAGGTTTGTTTGACACCGATGGTCATGCTTCAAAACGTGATGGCTACCCAAGTCTGTGCAGCAGCAGCCATGAATTGATTCAAGCGGTTCAAATTGTTTTGTTGAACTTGGGCTTGGTCAGCATGGTGTGGCGCAAAAAAACCACCCATTTGGATACCTACATCCTCGAGTTGCGTGGCTCGGATGCCAAACGCTTTTACGAAATTGTTGGATTCCGCTTACTGCGCAAGCAAGAGCGTGCTTCACAACTCAAAGCAGTTCAAAATACCAATATTGATGTGATCCCAAACCTCGCCTCGAGCATAAACGAAGCGGTCAAAGCCCAGCCGTTGACCCATAACATCCACAAGTGGATTTACGATTACCGAATTGGTCGGCGCAAGCCAAGTTACCAAAAACTCGAGCAAATCCTTGAGGTCTGTCGTGCTCCAAATCATGCTCGAGAACGGCTCGAGTGGTTGGCTACCCGCCAGTTGCTGTGGTCTGAGGTCAAAGAAATAAGTTATTCGAGCGCTCAGGTTTACGACTTGACTGTGCCCGGCACTCACAGTTTTACCGCCAACGGATTTGTCAGTCACAATTCTTATCTCGCCGTGGCAATGGCGGTGGCGGCATTCAAAGCCAAACGCGTCAAGCGCATTATCCTGACCCGTCCAGCCGTCGAAGCGGGCGAGCGCCTCGGATTTTTGCCAGGCGATTTGCAAGCCAAAATCGACCCGTACTTGCGTCCACTTTATGACGCACTGTTTGACATGATTGACGCGGAGCGCTTTGAAAGCTATCTCTCGAGCGGTGCAATTGAGGTCGCGCCACTCGCGTTCATGAGAGGAAGGACCTTGAATGATGCGTTTATCATCCTCGACGAGGCGCAAAATACCACCCCAGAGCAAATGAAAATGTTTTTAACCCGCATGGGTTTCTCGAGCAAGGTTGTGGTCACTGGCGATGTCACGCAGGTCGATTTGCCAAAAAGCGTGACCAGTGGTTTGGAACAAGCCAAACGCTATTTGCAAGGCATTGACGGCATCAATTTCGTGTACTTCACCGAGTCCGATGTCGTGCGTCATCCTTTGGTTGGGCGCATTATTCACGCTTACGAAGAACATTCTTAACATTATTAAACGTTTCATGCTCGAGGTTTATCGTGCCAGACGCGATAAACCTCGAGTTTTTGGTTTTCTTGCGCCTGGCGCGTGACTTTGCGTTGTTTGAGGCTTTCATCGCGTATAATTCCTTCAGTCGGTTTGATATTGGTTGTTGCACATCATCAGGCGTTTTGGAAATTCAATCCAAAAATTCTGAACTCAAAATTCTAAACACGAGCGAGATTGGGGGCTGTACAACATGGACAAAAGTTTGACAGAGGCTGGGATTGATTTAAATGACATCGAAAGTCGTCTTGACGGTCAGGGAAAAACGCTGGTCATTACCGCAAGCGAATTGGTTTACGCCGATGAGTCTGGCTTGCAACGCGCACCGCTACGTCAAGTCACCAAGGTCGCCATCGATAAGACGGGTTCGCTCGGCATTCGCAGCGCCACCAGTGACTTGATCACGGGCAACATTCGCGGTTTTGACCTGACCAGCTTAAAGTTTTTTCTCGAGGGAGCTAAATCTTCAATCGCCAAAGCCAAAGCCTTGGCAAAAGCACCGACCATCGTCGAATCTTTACCAGTAACGCCTGATCCCGTTATTCCAGCGCTCGCACCCCGAACTGACACCGGCACACTCGGCGACGATGCTTGGGGACACGACCCCGCGCATCGTCAACCGACCTTTGACACCTGGTCTACCCTCAAGCCAGCCGACATGCAAACCAAAAGCTCGAGTGACATGCACAAATCTTTCGAGATTGCCCCAGATGATGACCAGCCAGTGAAATCCTCGGACGACAAGTTGGAATGGGCGGAAGAAGCGGCAACGGCGCCCACCACCATCTTGAACCCAACAATGGATGCAACGCAAAGCCAGGCTTCACACCAACCTCCGCTCAGTTCAACCGATGTTCATTCGGAAGTCCACGAGTGGAACGAAACCTTCAAGGGTTCTGCAACAGCCCTCGAAACACCGCCCTCAAACGCCGTCAGCGCCCAAGGCTCGGCAGATTGGAGTGGCGATATCTTAGAGGCTTCAACGTCGTTGCAGACTCCGGCAGCCCATCAAATGCCAGACAACTCGAGTCAAGCCATCAGCGTCAGCAAAGACCCAACGCCGACCATTGACCGTCCTGTGCGGATTTCCAGCCTGCCCAATCTCGCGCCCGTCTCGAGGTGGCTCAAAGGCTTGTCGCCCGTTGTAGGTTTGCTCGGCGTGGCATCGGCGGCGTTGCAATTTCCGACCGATTCTACAAAATGGGGTGAAAATCCCTTGCAGTTGGTGAGCGCCGCCTCGAGCCTGGTGATCGGCGTGGTGCTCGCCTTACTGGCTTACGGCGTGGCTGAGTTCTTCACCGCGTGGGCTGGCACGGCTGCCGATGTGCGTGCCATCAAACGAGAGCGTTTAGAATAAAAAAGAGCCGTGTCGATACACGGCTCTGAAAACTCGAGAACAGAATGACCTGCGGTTGAACGGGTTTCGATCAGCGGCGATTGAACGGGTTTTGAATGCTTTCCATGAATTCTTTGCGGGTTTTGGAATCCTCACGGAAAATGCCGAGCATACTGGTCGTGACGGTGCTCGATTGCTGCTTTTCGACGCCGCGCATTGCCATGCACAAATGCTGCCCCTCGAGCACCACACCAACCCCTTGCGGCTCGAGGATTTCCATGATCGCATCGGCAATCTGGGTGGTGATGCGCTCCTGAACTTGCAATCGACGTGCGAACAGATCGGTGATGCGGGCGAACTTGCTTAAACCCAAAATCTTGGCGTTTGGAATGTAACCGATATGCGCACGACCAAAAAACGGCAGCATGTGATGCTCGCACATCGAATAAAATTCGATGTCTTTAACGATCACCATCTGCGAACCCTCGGCTTGAAACACCGCATCGTTCGAGACTTCCTCGAGGGTTTTGCGGTAGCCGCTGGTGATAAACTCCCAGGCTTTGGCAACTCGAGTCGGGGTTTTTAAAAGTCCTTCACGGTCTGGGTCTTCACCGATTGCCTCGAGCCAATCGTGCGTGACGGTGGTGAGTCGTTCTTTGCGGACTGCCGCCAGGCTTTCCTGGGCAATCAATTTGCCAATTTCTGAGTTTTCGTCTACGTGCATCATGGTGTACCTCCTGGTTTCTCGAGCAAATCGCCCGTTTACAAATTCCAAGCGCCCGCAACCTCGAGCGTCTGTCCGGTGATGTAATCGCTGGATTCTGATAGGTAAAACAAAACTGCCTGCGCCACCTCGAGCGTCGTACCGAGGCGTTTCATCGGGATTTGCTCGAGCGGTTGCGAGATACTGTTTTCAATCACGCCAGGCGCGACCACGTTGGCGGTGATGCCGTGTTCGGCTTCGGATTTGGCAATGGCTTTGGTCAGCAGCAAGACACCCGTCTTGGCGATCACATACGGTGTGATGGTGGCTCGAGAAACCAGGTTTTGCGCCCCCGCAAACCCAATGTTGACAATGCGCCCAAATTTTTGATCTCGCATGATTGGGATGGCGGCGCGACAGGTGTAAAACGTCGCGTTGAGGTTCGTGTTCATCATCGAATGCCATTCAGCAATCTCGAGGTCGGCAACTGGTTTTCGGATGTAATCGCCAACGTTGTTGACCAATACGCCCAAACCGCCCAAAGCATTCGCGGCATCTTGCACCAATTTTTCTGCCTCGAGCGGCTGGGTGACATCGGCTTGCAAGGCAATGGCTTTGACCCCAAGGCTCTCAAGCTCGAGTTTGAAAGCTTCGGCTTCGATTCTGGAATTTCGGTAATGAATCGCAATGTCATAACCGTTCCGCGCCAACTCGAGCGCAATGCCGCGCCCGATCCCTTTGGCAGAACCCGTGACGAGCGCCGTTTTGAGCTTCATGCTTGACCTGGGAAGTGGTGGATTTTGCACCACTCGAGCAGCCGCAGTGTATAAACATTGACAGGATACGCGAATGCTTCCTCGAGCGTGACCCAAGCGAATTCCGCGATTTCTTCATTCATGATTACAAAGTCTTCTTTGCACCGCGCCACAAACTCGAGGCTGACAAAGTGCATTGGTTTATGGAATTTCGGGTCTTCAATGATTTCGGAATTGAAAGCAAATTGCAAATCAAAAATCTCGAGTCCGACTTCTTCAAGCATCTCGCGCTTGAGGGCGGTTTCGATGGTTTCACCGTAATCGATTTTGCCGCCAGGCACGCCCCAAAGCCCGCTCCATTTGTGGGTGCGAACAATCAGGACTTGATTTTTGGGGTTGGCGATCAGCGCCGCCACCGCTGGCAACGGATACATCTTGTTGGTTGTTGGTGTCACGTCTTGTCCCTTGAACATGAATTTTTGAATCGGGCGACTTCGAGTTGATTGGTGCTGGCAATCAACTTGGTAAGTATGCTTTAGACAGAATCAAAAGCCTGTGATGCGGGATACATCTGAACTGCGTTAATGGCTTATTTCGTAAGCCAAACTGCGATTTGAAACGAGTTAAAAGTGTGCCATACTGCTAAATGAGCAACACTCGAGGATGGGGTGGAGACAACAGAATAAGCTCGAGAAAAGGGAGGACACAAAAATGTGTCCTCCTGAATTTTTTTTGATTTTTGAGGCTCGAGGTTATGCGGTTTTGGGTGTGATCCACGCTTGAACTGTTTCTCGAGTGTCGGAATACGCATCGAATTTTGCTTCCTCAAGCATCCAATCTGGAAGGATTTCGAGATCATGTAAAAGGTTGAGCGCGAATCTGCGACATATCAAACATGGATTTTGTTCATATTCCAAGATCAATGGCTCTAACGCTTCTGAAATACGGTTTTTTTCGTATACGTCACGAATACAATAGCCAACAGCATGAAGCTGTTCAGAGTCTTTGATTTCCAGTGAGACACGGACTATTTTCTCCGCATCACCCAGAAGATAATTCTGCTCGAACAATCCAACAGCTTCATAACGCAAATCTTGATCTTCGATCAGTTCCAGAGCCAAAGCACGCACTCGAGAGTCCTGAAAACGCTGTAAGGCAATAACCGAATGCAAACGAATATCGGGATGTTCATGACGAACCAAAAGCAATAAATGCTTGATACTGAACGGGAATTTTTGCTTGTAAAACGCATACAAATAACTGCGAATCAATTCAGGGTCGGTTTCTTGAATCAAGTCTCGAGCCGCTTGTTTGATTTGAGTTTTTGTTGCTCGTTGTGACCAGTAACCAATTCCACCACGATAAGGGTTTCGCCGTTGAACCATGTTTTGGAAAGCTCCGTAGGTTGGAGGTGCTGGCTTTTGCCTTGTTTGAGAAGCAACTGTCTTCTTGGCAAAGAATTTACTGCGTCTTACAAGAACCCGAACATCTTTGTTCACAGCACTTAATTCCTTAACATATTTTTCGAGGTTTGCTTCACCAAATTGCTTTCCGAACGAATTTAAATACCAATCATCGAGACGAAATTTACGGCTTCTACTGGCAACTTTTCCGTAATGTTCAAGAACAAAAGTCAAACCAGTTAAGCCATCAAGTTCAATAATTGCATCGTCATGACCAAAAAATTCGTGGCTGTTCTTCTCGTTCGAGACAAAACTTTCATACAACAAATCTCGAGCTTTTTGACTGCCACGTTTGGCAAACACAAGCAAAAAATCTGTAAATTGATCCTCGAGATGAAGATCAGGTTTATCAGGCAGGATTATGTGGGGTGTTGCTGGAAATGTTTCAAGAATCGCGTCTTGGAAAAAATCTTCGTCGTGACACAAGTCAATAGCTTCCATCAAATACGGAACGCGACTGCCTTCACATTGCGCGTCGTATCGGGTATCTTTTAAACAAGTCTCGAGAACAATTTGCTTATACGGCGTTGGATCATGCTTTTTCAAACACAAAATAGCCCGTCCCAAACCTTGCTCGAGCGCTCGTCTAAATTCTTCGGGGGTCAGTGGTTCTTTGGCGGCACGGATTTCTGGTCGTGCTTGGGGCATTGGTGCTCCTTTGTTGTAAGGGCGAAATGTTGAAAACCAATGCAGTCAGGTAAATCATAGAACCACCTCCAAGCTCGAGTTTAACGTCTTGGGCTTACAAACGCATACGCACTTTGGCAGATTCAAAAAAAGATTGAAGGATGTTTTCCCTGCAACACGGCTCTGGCTCGAGCTTCACGGCGCACTTGCAAGACCACCACGGTTAACCCGCACAGCAGCACGAACCACAAGAATAATTTTGGAACACCCAACACCAAACACAACCCAAGCACCGCCAATTGGGTGCTCAACTCGAGGTTCGCCAGCACTAGCAAGCTGTCGGCTTCATGATATTCAATTCTGGCGATGGAGCGAAGGTCAGTTCTGGGATATTGACGGTATACGGCTTCAAAACGGCTTTCCGAAAAACTTCTGATCGCCAAATCTTGCGGTTTGAAAAATCCTGCGTACACACGCTCGAGAAACTTTAAAATGCTTTGGTTTTCTTGGCTGGTGTCTGGACTGGCTCGAAATGGTTCGTTGCGCTCGAGACGGTAGAGGTATTCCCAGTTGAAATCAAAACTGAGCAGCAGTGTGAAGGTGAAAAACGCCAGAATTGCCATAAGCCAGGCACCAGTAATTGCGCCCAGACCTGCGAACAAGGCGGCATTCACCACCGTATCGCCTTCGGTATCTAAATAACGTCCAATCTCTGAAATCATGCCGGAGGCTCGAGCGAGTTGACCGTCGGCGTTATCGAGAACGGTTTTGATCTGAATCAGGATGGCAGGCAGCAGCAATTCACCTCGAGCAATCAAAAAGCCACAAAACACGCCCAAGCAAGTGTGAAACACCACCAACCAAGTGGGCTGAACTTTTAACGGCAGCAACAACTGCACCACCAAATGCGCGATGGGACGAAAAAAATACTCGCTCGAGAATTCGATTCTGGGGCGTGGTTTGAGCGAACGTTGATACACGCTTTTGGAATCGTTGGCGGGTTGGTTCATGGGTATGAGATTGTACTGCATCAAGCTTATGGGAAGTGAGATGCAAACTGCAACTTGGGTCGCTCGAGGTTTACAAACCTTGAATCAACCGAAGTCCATCTTCAACGCGCCGCAACATTTCTGCTGGCAAGACACCAATGCGAGACTCGAGAAAATCCCGATCTATCGTCACCACCTGCGTCACATTCACCACACTGTCCTGCTCGAGTCCAGCACTAAAAGCTGGAATCAGTACATTACCTGGCAGGTCTGCAAGTACCAGATTGGTTGTGATTGAAACGGCAAGCACAGTTGCCAATCTCGAGCGGTTAAATCGGTTGATCTGAATTATCAATACTGGACGGTGAAACCCTGGTTCGCTACCGACAGATTCGCGCAGATTAGCCCACCAGATTTCACCACGAGAGATTTCATTCATGACGCTCGAGGGTCGCACGTTGCAATCGTTTCAAACCTGATTCGAGGCGTGTATCCACCCGATCAGCAACACGGTTTATGGCTTCGGTCAGTGGGTCAATCTGGTTTGCCTCGAGAAACACTTCGAGCGCTTGGGCATAAACTGCACTTCGGGTCAGACCGCGTTCTTTTGCAAAGCGTTCGGCGGCTTCAAAGACTTCGTTGGGCAGTGAAATGGCGGTTTTCATAGCTTGAGTATACCAGGCGTTATACCCGATTTCAACGGTATACTCGAGTGGGGTGAGATGCAAACTGCATCTTGGGTTGATCGAGATTCAAATGAAGAGTACTCAATCTCGACTAAATTCATTTAGAAATCTTAAGTATGGAATTCGTTCACAGGGATAAACTGACACCCCGTTATTCCAGAAGTCTCGAGGCTAGATTTCAGAGATTGATGGATTAACACAAAGCAATTAAATTCTGCTATTCGCAGTAAGGGTCGTTGCATATCCATAATCTCTTGTTTTAGTTCTAATTTTTTAATTTCTGTAATGAACTCAGCATCTTCTGTATCAAAAACAAGTTCTGAACTTTTAAGGTCAATTGATTCATGTTTTTCGAGCAGATGAAATGCCAAGTAATTTAAATCCAGTTGGACTCTGGACTTGAGATCAAACACGTCTGATGGAATAATTTCAGAATTTACTCCGTGCTGCTCGAGAATATCAAGCATTCGTTGCGAATACATATCGATACCACTTCCGCAATTGTAATTGTCAAATTTTGGTCCTGAACCATCGATCAAAAATTTGAATCTTTGCGGCTTTTTGGTTAAAGGCTCTGCCAGCCACCAATGAGGCTCACAGTCACGTAATAATGGTTCTGATCTTGCGAGAAGGGTCTTGTTGCGCCAGCTTCTTAATTCTGCTCGAAATACAAAGTACATACTAACCTCGTGAAAAAAGTATACGTTTAAAGTCATTTGTTTGAAGCAAGCGAGATACGGAAATTACCTTCATCTCGAGCCAAAAAAAGCGTGAAGGGTTTCCCCTTCACGCCGTACCCCGAAGTTTTTCGAGGTTTAGAAGTCCATACCGCCCATGCCACCCATACCGCCGCCTGCGCCACCTTCGTGACCGCCGCCGCCTGGCGCTGGACGTTCTGGTTTGTCGGCAATGACTGCCTCAGTGGTCAGAATAAGCGCACCGATGCTGGCTGCATTTTGAAGCGCGGTGCGGGTCACCTTGGCAGGATCAACGATACCGAATTTCATCATGTCGCCGTACTCGCCTGTTTCGGCGTTGAAACCGAAGTTCTTGCTTTTGTTCTCGAGCACGGCGTTGACGACAACGCTGCCTTCAAAGCCTGCGTTGATCGCAATTTGACGGGCTGGCTCTTCGAGCGCACGAACGATGATGCGAGCGCCTGTTGCCTCGTCACCCTCGAGTTTCGCGGCTGCCTTCTTGACGGCGGCAATCGCACGCAAGAGGGTTGTTCCGCCGCCTGGAACCATGCCCTCTTCGACGGCAGCGCGTGCTGTCGAGAGTGCGTCCTCGTAACGGTGCTTTTTCTCTTTGAGTTCGGTTTCGGTGGCTGCACCGACGCGAATCACGGCAACGCCGCCCGCGAGTTTGGCAAGGCGTTCTTGCAGTTTTTCTTTGGCGTAATCCGAATCTGTACCCTCGAGTTCGCGTTTGATGGCGTTGACTCGGGAGTCGATTTCGTCTTTTTTGCCGCCGCCATCAATGATGGTCGTGTCGTCTTTGGTGATGCGCACACGTTTGGCATGTCCGAGCATACTCATGGTGGCATTCTCGAGTTTGTAACCCATCTCCTCGGAGATCACTTCGCCGCCCGTTACGGCTGCGATGTCTTTGAGCATTTCTTTGCGGCGGTCACCAAAGCCTGGGGCTTTGACGGCGGCAACTTTGACCGTGCCACGGAGCTTGTTGACCACCAATGTTGCCAGGGCTTCGCCTTCGACATCTTCGGAGATGATCAAGAGCGGTTTGCCCGTTTGCACGACTGGCTCGAGCACTGGCAAGAGTTCTTTGAGGTTGCTGATTTTCTTTTCGACAATCAGGATGTATGGGTCCTCGAGCACGGCTTCCATCACGTCGGTTTCGGTGATGAAGTACGGGCTGGAGTAACCCTTGTCAAACTGCATACCCTCAACGACATCCACTTCGGTGTCGAGCGTCTTGCTCTCTTCGATGGTGATGACGCCTTCTTTGCCAACGCGTTCCATGGCGTCGGCGATTTGCTTGCCGATGGCTGGTTCGTTTGCCGAGATGCTGGCAACTTCTTCGATGCTTTTGCGATCATTGACCGGAACTGAAATGTCTTTGATGGCGTCAACGGCGGCTTCGACTGCCTTGTCGATACCGCGCTTGAGGGCGAGTGGGTTTGCGCCCGCAACAACGTTGCGCAAGCCTTCGCGGACAATCGCTTGACCCAACACGGTGGCGGTGGTTGTGCCGTCGCCCGTGATGTCATTGGTCTTTGAAGCAATCTCAATCAACAATTTTGCGCCGATGTTCTCGATACGATCCTCGAGTTCGACCTCTTTGGCGACGGTCACGCCGTCTTTGGTGATGGTCGGGCTGCCGAATTTCTTCTCGAGCACCACGTTACGTCCCTTTGGTCCAAGGGTGACTTTAACGGCGTTTGCTACAGCGTTGACACCGCGCTCGAGGGCGCGACGTGCATTTTCATCGAATGTCAGGGTTTTTGCCATGATGTATTGCCTCCAAATTTGAGTGGGGTTAAGAGATTGAGGTTAAATTCTAAGCTGCGAAGCTCGAGAAGGTTTAACCGATGACTGCGAGGATGTCACGTTCGGAAAGAATGGTGTAATCCACGCCTTCGACGTTGACTTCGGTGCCACCGTATTTGGCAAAGTACACCACGTCGCCAACTTTGACTTCGACAGCAACTTTGCTGCCACTGTCCAAAGTACGTCCTGATCCAACAGCCACAACTTTGCCGCGTTGGCTTTTTTCTTTGGCGGTGTCGGGAATGAACAACCCGCCTTTGGTCTTCTGTTCAGTTTCTTCGACGACTTCGATCACGATGCGATCACCAAGGGGCTTTAATGCGTGCTTCGCCATAATTCCTCCTAAAAGAATATTGGTATTGGTTTTGGCAGTCTCGAGTCTCGAGTGCCAATTCGCTTCAGAGTATACGTTGCTTGTCAGCTTTGAGTCAAGCTGATGCGCAGCAGATATGAGTGTAATGTGCTCAAGTTGACGGCTCGAGCGACAAACTAAACTCGGAGGGCAGCGGTTATGAAAAAACCACTCTCTAGGCTTCTCGAGTCTCAGGTTAATTCCCTAAAAACTATTCCCAAGCAGGGTTGAGTCTCCCCTTTTCATCCCTCGAGTACGGCGTCCACGCCAACGCGAAGAGTTGCAAACTGACATCGGTGGCTTTGGGCTTCACCGAAATTTGCTCGAGTTGTTCATTCGCATCCACGCCGTTTACCGCGTCAAGTTCGGCTTGCAATTGGGCTTGAAGCTCATTCAATTGCGCTTGCACCGCCTCAACGGTATCGGCGGCTCGAGAGACATCCTGCCCCTCACGGTAAGCTTTGCCTGCGGTTTTCATTGCGCCAGCCGCTTTGGAAACCACATTGGTTTTGCGCCCGCCACCCAGCAACGCGCCCAAAATGCCCATGCCGACATTGACCACCGTCTCGAGTTGTGCCTGTTTGGCTTGCGCCGCTTGCACATCTTGCGCAGCTTGGGCTTTGCGCAGTCGTTCCTCGAGCATGTTCAATTTGTTCTGATAATTGCCTTTGATCTCTTCGGCTTGAGAGTCACGCAATTCTCGAGCCACGGTTTGAAGCCGAATGCGGAAATCCTGTTCGGTTTCATCAGGATTCGAGAACACCTCGAGTTTGCTCGAGTAGTGCAGCGTTAACGCCTGATTGCCTTGCAGCCATTTGCCAAAGTCTTTGCTCCACTTGTCAAAGTTTTTCACGTTGCCCGCCGAGCTTGGCGCGTCGGCAAAATCGGCACCATCGACGGGATCGGTCAGCAAGGAATTGACATCAATCTCGAGGTGCGTGGCTTCATCCCAGGTGACAGGAACGGGATTGTCGGTGATTTCAGCAAGGAGTTGAATGGTTTTGTTCGTGTCGATTTTGTACTTTGTGCTGGCGTAACGCACGTCTGCCGCACCGAGCGCCATCGGGTAGTAAATCACGCCCGATTCGGCACTGGCTGGAATGAAAAATTGTTTGACTTGCGGTGGCAAAACAGGGCGGCTCGAGGTGGCGGGTTTGACGGTGGGTGATGTTAAAACCGTAGGGGCGCTGCTTGCTGCGCCCTCCGCTGCATTCGATTTCTTTTCTGCCATCAAGGTTTTGATCTGATCGTTGGTGACAGGACCCGCCAGATACGACATCGTCCAACGGGTTTGAAAGGTAATCGGACCCGATTCGTGAACGTTGTGCATCAAAAACACGCGCTTCCCGAGGCTCGAGAGGGTGCGGTTCAAATCCCCACTCGCGCCAGAACCTTGCAATGCCTCGAGCACACGGGCTTTGTCGTTGTCGGTTTGAAGCCTGCCGACAAACCATGTGCCAGCATTCGAGAGTCCTTTGTAATCCAGATCGACTGGATTTTGGGTGCTCAAAACCAGCCCAAGTCCGAAAGCTCGAGCTTGCTTTAAAAGCGTCAGCATTGGGGTTTTGCTGGGCGGGTTGCCGTTCGGTGGGAAGAATCCGAAGATTTCGTCCATGTATAGCACAGCGCGGAGGCTCGAGGTTCCTGGTTGCGAACGCATCCAGCCGAGCATCTGG
>CAXTTL010000081.1:0-18515 GCA_964247135.1 uncultured Deinococcales bacterium
AAAGTACGAATGCGTCGGGGTGTTCTCGAGGTAACTGTAATACTCTTTGACATCCTCACCGTGATTGCCTTCAGTTCCACTCAGACCAAACAATCTTTCTTTGATGATCGGGTCGCGCCCATTCCAGACTGCCAGCGCCAGGCACAAATGCCCGTGGTCGTCGCTGATGCCCAGAAGACCATCCTCGTTCCAGCGGTACGCCCTGGCTCGAGCTTGATCGTGCGGGAAATACTCCCAAGCCGCGCCGTTCGTGCTGTAATCTTCGCGCACCGTTCCCCAGGCGCGATCTGAAAGGTACGAACCCCACTGCTTCCAAGATTCAGTGCCAAGGCGGTCACGCTCGAGCCGTTCGCGCTCTGGGTTCAAGGCAACACCTGAACGGTGTGCCATTTCAAATCATAACGGGCGCCAGCGCATTGTGGGTGATGTTGTATCGACATTTTTTGGTGTGTCCTCTCCGAAACCTGATCTGCATGGTACTTGAAATTTGCATTTTGGGCAGGAACTGTTCCAAAAATGTTGCTCACGCTTTTCCTGAAGTTCGAGCGGTCTATTAATTAAATGGCTCGGTTAACACCAAAGCATGAAACCCACAACTCGGATTAGTGCTGCGGCACCAATTGCCCTGTCTCGAGTTTGGGTTCTTGCACGACTGCTGGGCGTTTGCGTTCAAACAAATAAAACGCCGCAGGCACCACAAAGAACGTCAAAATTGCCGAGAGCAAAATCCCACCGAGCATAATCACACCCAAACCCTGCCCGTATTCTGAGCCTTCGCCACTGCCAAAAATCAGTGGAAAGCTGATGACCAGCACGGTCAGGGTGGTCATGACAATCGGGCGAAAGCGCAGTTTGGCAGATTCGATCAGGGCATCTTCGAGCGGCATTAAACCAATGCGTTCCATGACAAAATCGAGGTACAAAATCGCGTTCTTGGCGGAGAGTCCAATCAAGAGCAAGAATCCCATCAGGCTGAAAATATCGAGGCTGCCACCTTTGAAAAAGATAAACCACAACGCCCCAGCGATAGCCAGCGGTACGGGCAACAGCAGGTAAAGCGGGTAACGAAACGAGTTGAACTGAGCGCCCATGACCAGGTACGCCAGGAACAGCGCTAGTGCAAAGACTTGTGGCAGCAACGAGGTCAATTGGCTGGCTTGGGCGGTTTGACTGAACGCACTCGAGGGGGCAAGGGTCACTTGATCGTCGAGGATTCCGGCTTTGGTCAGGTCAACAATAAATTGCTGTTGAAAGGCAAGCTGGGCTGGCGCATCAGGTCCAAGGTTAATCGAGAGCTGCGCGGTGTACAAACGGTTGGTGCGCGTGATGCTGAGTGGCGCTTGGCGTTGAACAATGCTGCCCAACTGCCCAACGCTGAGGTTGGCTTGTTGCACGCTCGAGTAGACCGGAAACGACAGCAAACTTTGCGCGTCCACCAAACTGGCGGGGTTGAGTTGCACTTGAATCGGGTAACTGAGCGAACCGATTTGCACGTTGCCCGCCGCAGAACCGCTCGTGTAGGTTTGAAGCACGCTGGCAACCGTGGCGGGGGTGATGCCCGTGCCAGAAAGCTTGTTGGGGTCTGGGATAAATTGATTCTCGAGACTCGATTGCGTGAGGTTGGTGGTCGCCGACAGCACGTTCGGGTTATTTTGCAGCATGTTCAAAGCGAGGTTGGTGCGTTGTTGCAAGACATCAAAACTCGGCGCGGCAAGATTGACGTTCAAGCTCGAGCCTTGCCCGCCAAAGCCACCGCCGGCGCTGATCGAAACGCTAACACCTGGTTGGTCGGAGAACATGGTTCGGGTGACGCGTTGATACTGTGGAATCAGCGCGAAGACGTTCTGGCGTTGTGCCGATGGCACAAGTTGCAAGGTCAACGAGGCGCGATTGTTGATTTCGGTTTGAATGGTTTTGATTTCTTTGCGGTTTGAAAAATAACCCTCGAGCCGAGCCGCCAGTTGGTTGATGGTGTTCAGGCTTGTGCCTGAAGGCGTGCGCAGGTTCACGCTGATTGAACCGCTGTCGCTTTGCGGCACAAAATTAAACTGCATTCTCGGACCAACAAATAACAGTGTGCCGACAAAGAACACCACGGCAGCCAGCAAGACCCAAGAACTGCGTTTCAGCACGCCAGCCAGCGAGTTGACATAAGCATCACGGATGCTCGAGACAACACTTTCAGTCCATTGGTGCAAGGTTGTGGTCAGTGCCTCGAGGAAGTTGAACACGATGCGCACC
The DNA here is from genome assembly GCA_964247135.1 of uncultured Deinococcales bacterium. GTDB lineage: Bacteria > Deinococcota > Deinococci > Deinococcales > JAAFIG01 > JANXTZ01. Next base: position 2,242 of record CAXTTL010000081.1, read on the forward strand.
AGGTAGTTGATGATGCCAAGCGCGAAGGGGTAGACGAGCATTGCTGCCAGCACAGGCAGGGGCAAGAATTTATAGATGGCGACCAACAACGCCAAACCGAGCGCAATCCCCCAAGTCGAACGCCACCAACTCAATCCCCAACGCATGGCTTCGGGGAAGCGTTTCAGGCTGCTCGAGAAATCATGCCATGAAAGCGGTTCAGAGTCGGGCGTGTACGCCATGCGAACGGTCAGGAAGAGCAAGGCTTCAAACCACGAGAAGAACACGGCTGCCGCCAAACCCAGCGCGAATTGTTGCAGGTAGACGCCAGCAAATCCGCCGATAAAACTGACGGGAATCAACACCGAAAGCACCGACAGCGAGGCGGCAGCCACGGCACTGAACACCTCGGATGCGCCCTTGAGAACTGCTTCTTTTCTCGAGAAACCCATCTCGCGGTATCGTTCGATGTTTTCGGCAACGACAATCGAATCGTCCACCACAATGCCAATGGCAACCACCAAGGCGAGCAGCGAAACCAAATTGAAGGTAAAACCGAGCAAACTGTACAAAACTGGCGCGGCAGCCAGCGCGATTGGAATGGCGAGCACCACGGTAAACGCCGTGTTCAAACGCCCCAAGAACAACAAGACGATAAACGAAACCACCAACGCGGTGATGAACAACTCGCGGTAGGTCGCGTTGACCGAAGCCGAAATCGGCGTGGTCGTGTCGGTGCTGACGGTCAGGTGATAACCCGCAGGCAAATTGGCTTTCTTGAGCGCGGTACGAACATTTTGCGCCACCGCCACTGCGTTGCTGCCTTGGGTTTGTTGAATGGCAACCAAAATAACGGGCAAACCATTGACGCGCACAAAACCACTGGCGCTCGAGCTGTCCTGCACTTGCCCGAGGTCGGTGACGCGCACGCCGTGGGTGGGGTCAACCAAAATTTGATTGATCTGGTCAATGTTGGTCGGAATGTTTTGGGTCGAAAAACTGAGCGTGTCCGAACCTCGAGTGATCGTGCCAATCGGTTGGTTGATCGCAGCGCTGGTGATGGCAGTCGTGACGGTTTGCGGGTTGAGGTTGTAATAATTCAGTTTGCTCGGGTCGAGCAGCACTTGAAATTGACGGCTTGGACCACCCGAAAGGGTGACGTTCGCCACGCCATTCACCCGTTCTATTTGGGGAACGAGAATATTGGTCGCGTAATCTTGAACTTGCGCCATGCCGATGCCATTGGCAGCCAACCCAAACTCGAGAATCGGTTGTGAGTTGGAATCAAAAGTTCTGACGGTTGGCGCGGTGACACCTGTCGGCAAACGCCGCAACAACGAACTGGTCAGCGCCGCGACTTGGTTGGCGGCGCTGTTCTGGTCGATGCTCTGGTCAAAGGTTAACGTCACACGGCTCGAGCCTGCCGAACTGGTCGAGGCAATCGTGTTTAAGCCCGACAAACTCGAGACTGTGCCTTCGACGAGTTGCGTCACTTGCTGGTCAACGATGGTTGGGGTCGCGCCAGGATAAGACACCGAAACGGCGACCACTGGTGTGTTGGAACTTGGCAGCAAATCCACGCCGAGTTTGGTGGTGGCAACCAAACCGAAGACCACCACGGCGATAAAAATACCGATTGAAAACACGTACCTCGAGACGGAGAACCCCACCAAGGGATTGATCCGATCAAACAAGCGTTCTTGCAAGTTCTTGAGTGGCTGTTGCATCAGTTACCACCGCCCGTTTGACCTGCGGGTTGGGTTGCTGGTTGCGTTGTTGGTGGGGTGCTCGAGCTTCCAGTTGGGTCTGCCCCGATTGCCGCTGGCTTTTTGTGATGGTGTTTAACTGGCGTTGTGCCATCAGCGCCTGTCGCTGCGCCTTGGCTCGGAGCGGCATTGTTGGCATCTGCTGGAGTTGCGGAATTGTTCGCTCCTGCTGGCGTGGCAGCCTGTCCAGGAGTTCCGTTTTGACCGTCAACGCTCGAGTTATTTCCTGGTGGCGTAGCGCCGCCCTGAGTGTTGCCCTTCCATTTTCCTGCTCCACCCGAAGGAATGCTTGGAGCGCTCGAGCCTGGAGTGTTTTGTTGAGTTCCACCTTGACCACTTCCACCCGCAGCACCATTTTGTCCACCTCGAGTCCCGAAGCTGGTTTGCGTTAAATCGGTGGTGACTTTCGCACCCTCGAGCAGTCCTGGCGGTGGGTTGAGAATCACCTGAGCGCCCGCTGGTACGCCACTGACGGCGGCATCGCTGCCAGCCTGGGCGAGTACGGTGGCGGTCAGGGATTTGACTTGACCCGCCTGAATCGTGAAGACAAATGTGCGCGTGCCGTCGCTTTGCAACGACGAAATCGGTACGATTGTGCCTTTGGCAAGGTTGACGCTGTAATTCACAATGCCAACCACTCCCGAAGCGGGCGCACTGGCATCAATCACTCGAGCAATCAACGGCACGTTTTGCGTGACAGGCGCGGCGGGACGTTCATCCACTTTGACCTGAAAATGCCCGTTGCCCGCATCAAAGCGGTAAATTCGCCCTGGCACAAAAGCGATGGCGTCGGCTGGCGGAACGCTGAATTTCACTTCACGACTGGCGCTCGAGAGTGAGAACGCCGCCGCGCCTGGTGTGACCGCCTGCCCTGGGACGGCGTTGATGGCGGTGATCTGACCCGAAAACGGGGCTTTCAAGGTGGCGTTTGCCAAATTCAGTTTGGCTTGGCTGAGTTGAATTTGTGCCTGCGAAATGGCGAGTTTGAGTTGTGCCAGACCTTCGCCACCCGCCCGTTGATTTTGCGACAACGAATCCTGCGCGTTGGAAAGATTCCCCTGTGCCGTCTCGAGCGCGGTTTTGGCATTCTCGAGATCGGTTTTGGAAATCCCGCCCACCGCGTAGACTTTTTGATCGGAGACATACGTTCTGTTTGCCGCGTCCAAGGCACTTTGCGCGGCTGAGACTTGCTGCTCGAGTTTTTGGGTGGCTTGCACGGTGTTGGTGTCTTGGCTTTTGAGATTTATTTGTGCGTTCTCGAGCGCCAGTTGCGCGTTCTGGGCGGTCAGTGCCAGTTGCGTGGTATCGAGTTGCACCACGGCTTGACCAGCCTGCACGCTGTCGCCGACTTTGACCAAAATCTTGCTGGCAGTGCCAGAGGCTTGCGCGGCAACCTGGCTGACCATCACTGGAACAACCGTGCCTGCGCTGTTGCGGTTTGCAGCCAAAGAGCTGGCTTTGACCGTGACGGCTTGAACCGGAATGATCGCATTGCGACCTCCACTTCTGCCGCCCTGCCGCCCCGAACCGCCCTGAGAAAATGAACCTTGACCTGCACCCGCTCCTGTTTGACTTGCGCCTGCAACCCCATTCTGACTCGGGTTGTGAATCAAGTAACCGCCAGCGCCAGCCGCCACAACCAAAGCGCCAAAGACCAAATTTCGTCCAACATTACCGCCGCGTTTGGGGGGTTGAGCCGCAATCATGATGCACCTCCAAGCTTCAGAATTTCGTGCGAATCAACTCGAGTGTTTTCGGCGCGAGTTGAATCGCAAATCAGGTTTTCAACACGAGTTTTGTCACTCGAGTCGCTCAGGTTTTGGTTTAAGAATGCTTGGCTGTTTTTCATGGTTGTTCCTTTCCGCTCCAAAGTTGTTCTTGGCACAATCACTTGCCTGTGCGTTTAGGAGACATCCAAATCGTGGAGTGAAGATGAAGGCTCGAATGCAAAAGCCTCCATGATTGCTCCATTTTTGAGTAACATAATTTGGTCATGAAAGTTTTGTTGCTCGAAGACGACAACTCCATACGAATGCCCCTCGCGGCGAATTTGCGCGAAGCGGGGCATGAGGTGATTGAAGCAGATCGGGTCGCCGTTGCCGAACCAATTGCGCTCGTGCAAAGCTTTGACGTGTTTTTGTTTGATGTTGGTTTACCAGAGGGCAAAGATGCCGGTTTTGGATTGGTACAGCGCTTACGTTCAAAAGGGGTGCAAACACCTGTTCTGTTCTTGACCGCCCGAGATGCCCCCGAAGATCGCGCTCGAGCGTATGGTGCTGGGGCTGACGATTACTTGCTGAAACCGTTTTTACTGTCCGAAGTTCAAACCAGACTGAAAGCACTCGTCACTCGAGCGCCAGATTCCGCGCACGGTGTGATGGTGTGCGGAGATTTGCGACTGGATTTTTTCAACAAAACCGTGTACCTCAACGGCAACCCCGTGCGGCTTTCCAACAAAGAATACGCGACCCTCGAGTTGCTGGCATCCAATCCAGGTCGGGTTTTCAGTCATTTGGAGTTGATCCAACGCATCTACGATGATGCTCAAATTGTTCCAGCCGTGGTTGATCTGAACGTCATGAACATCCGCCGAAAGCTTGCCGCCTGGACGCTCGAGACCGTGGATCAGGTGGGCTTTCGCTTTCCATCGTGCGGAGCTATGGCAGGCGATTGAAGTTTAATCTCGAGGATCATTGGGGGTTTATGAGCACTGAAATCAATCCGATTCGCAAAGCATGGTTTACAAATCTCAAACGTGGTTTTCAGGCGCTCGAGGTGCGCAATTACCGACTCTACTGGTTCGGGCAGTTGGTCAGTTTGACTGGCACTTGGATGCAAACCACCGCGCAAGCCTTGCTGATTCTGCGCTTGACCAAATCGCCTTTTGAGGTTGGTCTGGTCTCGAGCCTGCAATTTTTGCCTGCGCTGTTGCTGTCGTTGGTTGGCGGTGTGATTGCAGATCGCGTCAACCGTTTTAAAATGCTGCTGACCACGCAATCGACCTCGCTCGTGATCGCCGCCATTTACTCGGCGCTGATCGTGACCAATTCGATTCAACTCTGGGAAGTCTACGTGCTGGCGTTTCTGGGCGGTTTGGTCAACGCGCTCGACCAGCCCGTGCGTCAATCGTTCTCGGCTTCGCTCGTGCCAAGCGAGCGCCGCGCCAACGCCGTGGCACTCAACTCAATTTTGTTCAATTCCTCGAGAATCATCGGTCCTGCGCTGGCTGGCGCATTGATTGGTTTTCTGGGCATCGGAGCGATTTACGCCCTCAATGCCCTCAGTTTTGTCGCCGTGCTGATTGGCTTGCTGTTGATGGATCGCTCGAGTTTTGCCGCTATTCCCGCTCGAGCCGAAAGTTCTGGTTTGGAACGTCTGAAAGAGGGTTTGCGTTATGTTCGCAGCACGCCCGAAGTGCTGCTGGTGTTGTTGTTCGTTGCCGTGATTGGAACGTTTGGTTATAACTTCAGCATCACCATGCCCTTGATTGGCGGGTTTTTGCTAGGCTTGACCAACAATGCCCCAGCCTATGGTCTGCTTGGCGCGGCATTGGGTGTTGGCTCGCTGCTGGCGGCATTTGTCACGGCGTACACCCGAAACGTCAGCCTGAGCCGCCTGGTGATGGCAGGAACAGCCTTTAGTGTCTTGTTGGGACTGGTTGCTTGGAGTCGAAATTACACCATCTCGGTGGCATTGCTGCTGTTGTTGGGTTTTGCTGGCGTGACCTTCACCACCAACGCCCAAACCATGATTCAAGTTCGAGTTCCAGACGCGCTGCGCGGACGAGTCTCGAGTTTGTATTTTATGTTGTTCATGGGCAGTACCCCCATCGGTGGTTTGCTGACGGGCGCGTTGGCGCACGTGTTTGGTGTCGGTCTGGCGCTCGGGATTTGTGCGGGGTTGTGCCTGGTCGGGGTTGGTGCGGTCATGACGTATCACAACACGTTGCAACGAACATAAGTAAAACCACTAGGTTGACAAGGGTCAAATTTCGCCTCAACAATCACAAATTTTAACATTCTGACTCGAGCAACTGAACGTGATTTTTGTTTCGTCGCGCCTTCACCCTCACTCCACTTTGCTGCGTCATTCTGAAACAAAGACTTCAAACTCGAGCTTGAAAGCTGATAACTGGGTTTGGTCAACATGATCCTGGAGGCTTGACAATGGAATTGCGCATCAACAATCAAAAGGTCAACGTGTTGCTATGCTCGGACGAATCTTTAAGTGCTGAAGAGATCAAAATCTTTGAACGCTTTGACCACATTTTAAGAGCCAATCCCAAATTCCAAGCGCGTTATCCAAGGGCGTGCCTCGAGTCGGCGGCATTTGACCCAGATCAAAAATCGAAAATGCGTTTGTCGTACACGTGCAAACATGGGCGCGTCGAATTTGAAGGGTCGTTGGCATTTATGACCGCCATTGATTTCAAGCACCACACCGTGATGCTGGCAATCTGAAACTCGAGCCAGTTTTCGTTATGCACTGAATTTTGGGTTTGTTATTTTGGTCTCGAGCTTTTGGTTTGAAACATCATCGTACTTTGGGTAAAGCGCGTACTTGATGCCGTTTCGACCATTGTGCTTGACCAAATACATCAGTTGATCCGCCATTTCAAGCACTTGGTTTGCCGTGGTGGGCGTTTGCAAACAGGTCAATACGCCGATGCTAAACGTGATTCTATCGGCTTGCACCACTTGTGCCAGCCGACTCCGAACCCGTTCCAGGACAACTCGAGCGTTCCCCGCGTCAGTCTCTGGCAACAACACGGCAAATTCATCGCCACCCAACCGAGCCAACGTGTCGCTTGGGCGCAACGTCGAGCTTATGGTGGCGGCAATCAAACGCAACAAGCCATCGCCTGCATGATGCCCGAGCGAATCATTGACGGTTTTAAAATGGTCAACATCAATGTAGGCAAGCGTGAAAGCTCGCCCATGACGACCCACACGGTTTAATTCAGATTCGATGGTTTCCATAAAGGCTCGAGCGTTGGCTGCACCCGTCAAACTGTCCACCCTCGAGAGGTTGCGTTCTCGTGCCAGGGATCGTTTGAGTGACTCGAGCACCAATACCACAGCCGTCAACTCGAGCAAGCGCACGGTGAGATTCCAAGCGGCAAGTAGCAACCCGTGAGAACTGCTGAGCGCTGGCGTATCGACCACAAACCAAACAATGGCGCTCAAGACAGTGCCGCTTAAGGTGACAGCAAAGCTCGAGTTCCAGACCATGAACGCCACCGGCACAAAATAAAATGGCGCGAGCGTCACCTCTTGCCCAGTGATAAAATCAAGCCCACCAATGATCGGGACACTCAGGAACGCCAAAACAGTCCAAGTGTCGGATCGTTTGAGGCTGAGGTTTTGAAAAAAGTTATCCATATTCCAGAGCCTCCATGACCGCCAACTCGAGATGCAGGTTCTATCTCATTGCAGTTCACCTTAAAAGTTATTTGTGGAGTGGGCGTGAAGGCTCGAGCTTGGTATTTGGTACGTGCACAAGAAATAAAAATCGAGCAACACCAAAACATGGCGTTGCTCGAGATGTGTAAAACTAAAATTTAAAACTTACTGTACATTGACATTGATGGTGACCGTTCCAAGCTCGACACCACTGGTTGCAGTTCCAGAGGCATCATTGAGCGTGATCATAACAGGGTACGAACCTACTGCTGTGCCTGCGGCTGCCGTCACGTTGAAGCTGAGGGTATCAACCACAGCACCCGAACTGGCGCTGTTCAATGCCACCTGAATGCCACTTGGAGACTGCACATCAGAAATACTGACCGTACCCGTAGCATCAAAACCCGTTGAACCTGCAACAGCACTTTGCACCAATTCGGACAACGCCTGCGTGGTGTTTGCAGCCAAAGTGCTCGAGTCTCCAGCTCCCAAGGTCACGGTTGGGGCGGCGATAACGGTACCGCTTTGATCCACCGCCGAAAGCGCTCCTGCGCTTGGCGTGGCTGTTGAGCAGGCTGCCATCGAGAGTGCGAGAATAACCGAACCGAGAACTGGCGCAAAGGCTTTTTTCATAATGATCTCCTTGCTCGAGGGTCGCTCGAGACTTGTTGAAAGGGCGGTTGTCGTGTTTCGAGTCATGACCGATCTGGCTTTTGGTGAGCGCTTACAAGGTCAGTATGTAAGTGTTTGGTGGATTGAACGTGGGGTTTTTTGGTCTGTTTGGCTTCATTTTTGTTTGGTAATTCCAAATTGAATGCTTTGTTTTGACGTGAGAAGTTGCAATAAAAATCTCGAGTTTGGAATTCAAAAAAAAGTGGTGACGTTTTTGATACGTCACCAAGTAGGAGGGGAAAGTTCTGGGGTAATTCTTAGTACACGCTGACATCAATGGTAACGATGCTTTGCTCGGTGTGGTCTGCATTTTCAAGCGTGACGAGCACCACGTATGATCCTCTTGCTGTGCCGGCAGGAGCTGTAACCATAAAGTCCAACTTGTCTGCCGCAGTCCTGCTGCTCGCATCGGCGAGGCTCACACCGAAGCCGCCATCGACATTGACGATGCTCAAACCACCATTGGCACTGTTGTTCAGTTCGCCCAGACTCCAGTGTGGCACATAAGCGGTTAACATTTCCGAGCTGCCGAAATCCAAGACTGCGTTATGGCGAGATTTGTGGAAGCCCTCGGTGTCAAAAGTAACTACAGGTGCAGATGTTGGAATGCCAGAATCATCAACTGCGGTGACTTGTCCGATAGAACTACCAGCGAATGCTCCAGCACTGAGTGAAATTGCGAGGACTGAACCGAGGACGGATGCGATAACTTTGTTCATGGTGTTGCTCCTTTGCTCGAGGGCTGCTCGAGACTTGTTGAAAGGGCTTGGTGTCGATGGTGCGCGGGTTTTGATTGACTTATTGCTGGTACTGCCTCGGGTTTTTCGTTTGGGTCATTCAGTCTCCTTCGTTGAGTCGCAGGTGGTTCTTCCTGCTGATGGGTTTAGTATGCGAGGATTTGGTGGATCGAACATGTAGCGATTTAGTCTGTTTGGCTTCATCTTTGCGTTATTTTTTGTTAACTGATTGCCTCTCAATTTTTGAGTTTTTGGTGTCTGTCACGCCTTCAAAAGCAATTCTCGAGCCTCGAGTTTGCAACCTACCCAAAGCGGTATACTTCATTCATGCGAATTTTGGTGCTCGAGGATGATCCCGCAATTCGTTTGCCGTTGGCGGCAGGATTGCGCGAGGCTGGTTACGCGGTGGACGAGTGTGACCGTGCACTCGAGGCTGAAGGTTTGGCTTTGATGTACCCGTTTGATGTGCTGGTTGTGGATGTGCGCCTGCCAGAAGGTCCAAACGCGGGTTTTGAATTGGTTGGGCGGCTTCGCAGCCAAAACCTAAAAACATCAGTCTTGTTTTTAACCGCCCGCGACGCGCTCGAGGATCGAATTCATGGGCTTGACGCGGGTGGCGACGATTACCTGGTCAAACCGTTTCATTTGGGCGAGGTCCTGGCGCACGTGCGGGCTTTGCTGCGCCGAAATCGTCCCGATGTGCAAACCACGCTCGAGTTGCGCGGTTTAAAAATTGATTTCACGGCGCGTTCGGTGTTGTTTCAGGGTGTGGCGGCAAAACTTTCGGCAAAAGAATACGCGGTGCTCGAGTTGCTTTCCTCGCATCCTGGTCGAATTTTTTCTCGAGACGAAATTTCTGAACGGGTTTGGGATGGTTCGTTCGAGGCGGTCACGAACGTTGTCGATGTTTACGTCAAGAACGTTCGCAAAAAGACTGTGGATTGGGTGATCGAAACCATCCGCAACATGGGTTACAGGTTTCCCAGCGAATGACACCGCTCAACGAACGGCTTAGTCCTCGTACTTTAATTGGGTTATTCTCGAGTCTGGTGCTGCTGTTGTCATTGGCGACGTTGACGGTGGTTTCTGGTTTGACACTGCAAGCCTCAAACTTACGGGACATTGATGCGGTCTTGAGCGAACAATCACGAATTATTGTGACCGAGGCGCAGTCGAAAACCAACCTCAACATCAAAGACCCGACGGTTGTGCTCGAGGCTTTGCGACTTCGCACTGGCTCGAGTGTGGCGGCGGTTTACCGCGATCAAAGACCAGTCTGGAGAGGTGGTTCGATCAAAGCACCAAATGAACCATTTGATCTCAATTTTTTCTCGAATCCGGCAAGACGGTCTGTGGTGACCAGCAACGATTGGCGTGTGCTTAGTCGCCGCGACAATGATGTGATCGTGCAGGTCGCGCAACCGCTGGCAGTGTTGAACTCAACCATGCTCAACTATTGGCGCAACACCGCCATTGGAACGGCTGTGATTGCCTTGCTGGCTGGTCTTTTCATCAATTATATGCTCGGGCGTTTGATTCGACCACTCGGCTTGCTGGCGGCTCGAGTTCAACATTTGGATTCAGACAAACCCATTCCTGCCACGCGGGTCAAAGGTGAAATTGGCATTTTGGCAAGGGGTTTGGAAAAAAGCATTACAGATTTAAAAGAAACCCGACTTCGAGAATCACGGTTTCTTGCCGATGCCAGCCACGAGTTGCGCACACCAATCACGGCACTGCTGGCAGACCTCGAGCACAGTTTGTCGCGCACACGATCATCGGAGGATTTGCTGGGGGTCATCACCAGATCGCAAAAATCGGCGGTGCATTTGCGCGATCTGGCTTCAAACCTGCTGGCACTCTCGCGTACTGGGGCGGGCGCTGCACCCGTTCGGGTGGCAGTTGATGTGCTCGAGGTGGCGCTCGAGGTCACAGACCGCCTTGTGCCTTTGGCGGCGCAAAAAGGTTTGGGCTTGGATGCCGACGGCGATTTGGCAATCATTCAGGGCGATCCGGTTTTGTTGGCGCGGATGCTCGAGAATCTGGTTTCAAACGCGATCAAGTACACCAGCGCGGGCAGCATCAGCGTTCATGTCGCAACCCAACCCGATAGCGTTATTTTGACCGTGAAAGACACGGGCATCGGCATTCCGAACGACAAACTCGAGCATTTATTCGAGCCGTTCAAACGCGCCCACCTCGAGCACCGCGACGGTTTTGGACTTGGGCTAGCTGTGGTCAAAAGTGTGACTGAGGGGCATGGTGGACACGTGCGCCTCTCGAGTGAAGTCGGGATTGGCACGAATATTGAGGTTGTCTTGCCAAAAAATTGAGTTCACAAAACGGTAGTCTGAAATTGAATTCAGTGATTGTTGACGGTTATGCTGTAAGCAATTAACAATGCCAAAACCATGCCCAAACCCAGGCTTTCAATCAGCACCTCGAGCGATGTGATGTGAAATCCGTAAACGTCATTCAAAAGGTACGTGGGCATCAGGCTGAAAATTCCAACCGCCAGCGAAAAGATGACAGCCAGCGATCCATACCAAAGCACGGATTGCAACACCACAATCAAATTTCTGTGGTCGCTCGAGTGGGCTATGGGTTGATGAACTGGGATTTGTAAACTGTTCATGGTGTACCTCCACCAGGAATGTTGCGCCCCTCACATGGATTGACCGTGAAGCCATAAAAAATCAGACCGCACAATGGCGGTCTGATTTGGGGGTGGAAGCATTTAAAGCAAAAACTTATTTGGATTTTGTGTTGCCAGTACGAATTTTGCTGCCACGAGCCTTGCTGGTGCGTGCTTTGCTGGTGCGTGCTTTGCTGGTGCGTGCTTTGCTGACACGACGCTTGTTGGTGCGGGTGCTTGCCTTGTTGCGGTTGTGGCGCTTGGTTTGAACGCTCTTTTTGCTGTGCGTAGTCTTGGCAACCGTGGTGACAACGGGTTTGGTGGCAACGGCTTTGCTGGTTGGTGCAGCGTTGGCAATCATGACACTCGAGAGGGCGGCGGCGAGGATCAAACCAATGGTACGGACTTTGATGTTCATAAGAACTCCTTTTTCTTGAACCTCGAGCGATCCACCGCTGCTGCGGTGGTCTTCTTTGGTCTGGGCGTAGTTTCTATCTTTCAGATGGACTACACATGAAACACCGTTCGAGGTTTGATGTTCGGTTTGACCTGGCTGGGTTTGCTTTCATCTTCACTCCACGAAGAGCTTGCAAACTTCGCCACATGAAAACCAAAATTCTCTCCAGACAAAATCCGACCCGTCCATCAAGCCACCTCAGCTCGAGTCTCGAGGATCAAGGACACAGAACGATGCTGGCATTTATGGCGTGGTTCATGGCACTTTTCCTGATTTTCAGCCCTAATGTTTTTGCCCAGCAAGCGCCGCAAAAAACCTTGCGCGTGGCGATCAAACCGCTGACCCCGTTCGTCACCAGCGCCGCCTCTGGGGTGGGTTATGAAGGCTTTAGCATCGATCTTTGGAATGCGATAGCGGCAAAAAACGGTTGGAAAACCGAGTTTCAAATCAAAAAGAGTGTTCAAGAAGTCATCGCGTCGGTGCAACAAGGGCAAGCCGATGTCGGTATTTCGGGCATCAGCATCACCAAAGAACGCGAGTCAATACTGGATTTTAGTCTGCCAATGTTCAACGCGGGTTTGCAGGTGGTCGTGCCGAGCCATCCCGCGTTTGACCCATTGCAGGCACTCAGCAACCTGTTCTCGCCGCAACTCGAGTTTATTGGTTTGCTGATTTTTGGCTGCATCTTGGTTGCCGGTCACGTGATTTGGTTGGTCAACCGCAAGAATCCAGATTTCCCCAAAGGTTATCTGCCTGGGGTGCTCGAGGGCATGTGGTGGGGGGTGGTGAACTTTCCGCAAAGCAGCCTGGGGAGCGAAAACCCCAAATCCTGGTTGGGACGAGGCTTGAGCGTGATTTGGTTGGTGCTTGGGGTTGGACTGCTGGCAAACTTTACCGCCAACGCCACGGCAACCTTGACCGTGCAACAGATTCAAGGTTCGATTCAGGGCGTCTCGGACTTGCCTGGCAAGCGCGTTCTGACGGTTAAGGGAACGACCTCGGAATCGTACTTGAATGCCAGCAACATCAAGAACTCGAGCGTTGCCACCGTTGAAGATGCTCTGACGCAACTCGAGGCAGGTCAAGCCGATGCTGTGGTTTACGACGCGCCTGTGCTGCAATATTTTGCCAGTCACGACGCCAAGGGCAAAATTGCGGTGATCGGCAGCGTTTTTAAACCCGAGTATTATGGCATTGCGCTGGCAAACAAAAGCCTGCTGCGCAAACCCATCAATGAAACCCTGACCGACTTAAGTTCCAGCGGCAATTTGCTGGTCTTGCAGCAAAAATGGTTTGGCGATGGCAATTAAACTCACCTCAAGGTAGGGGATTTTAAACTCGAGCCTGTGATTTTTCCCGAGTCAAACGGTTGGTTCTCGAGTATGCTGAAAAAATGCGATTCTGGCAATTCACAGCGGGTATTGCCACCCTGCTGGTTGGGGCGGTTCTGGCTCAAAGCACTCGTCAACCCTTGCCAACCGTTCAACCCCCTGGCGCAGTGCAACCAATTGCACCTGGCTATCGCCCGACGGCTGGGCTGCCGCAAATCAAACTCGAGCCAGCCATTCCAGAGGTCAAAAAAGTCGAGTACGCCAGCAACGGTTTTATCGAGGTGGCTCATGCTTTGGTGCTCGAGCCAAGACGCGAGGCTGGGGAGCAAAACGATTTCAGGTTGGCACACGCGGCGGTCAGCGCCAGCTACGCGGCGCGTCCTGGTTTGGCGGAGGTCGATGTCAGCGTCTATGAAGCCGAGAGCTTTGACGGCATTGGTGGTCCACTACCGCGCTTGACCGCCGGCGTGCCTCGAGCGGAGTTGCTCAATTTTTTAAACGCCAAACCGAATGCCAACAATGGCTACGACCGTCAATGGCTCAATCCAAACATCACCGCGCCCAAGCGAGCGCCGCAGCCAGTGCTCGAGCAAACGCCTGTTTTTCACGGCACGACCCCGCAGTTGCGATCCATGCAGGTTCAACAGCTTGCCGCACAAGTTTCAGGCGGCGCGAAGGGTGGCTTGTACTTTTTTGGCAACTCGAGAAAACCTTATGTTGCCCTGACTTTTGACGACGCCCCGCACCCGTTGTTCGAGCCTTTGTTGCTTGACTCTTTGCGACGGGCGGGTATCAAAGCCACATTTTTTTGCATTGGACGAAATGCTCTGGCGTACCCGTATTTTGTTAAAGACATGGTGAGAGACGGTCATGAGATTGGCAATCACACTTTCCATCACGTTCGCTTGCCCAAGCTGCCCGCAATTGAAGTTCAAGACGAACTCGAGCAAACCAATGCCTTGCTGCAAAAAATTTCTGGTCAAACCATTCGCTACTTTCGTCCTCCTGGCGGTGAATATTCGGCGCAAACGCTAAAAATCGCCACCAGCCTGGGTTTGATTACCACCTTCTGGACGGACGACCCAGGTGATTTTGACAACCCAGGCGATAAAGTGCTCGAGTCGCGCCTGAAAGCCAAATTGCGTCGCGGTGGCATAGTTTTACTTCATGACAACGTGCTCGAGACGATTCAGATTGTCGTGCCGTTTTTGAAGGTGGCAAGTCAAGAACGCTTTGATCTTGTGCCAATCGGTCAACTCGATGCCCAAGATGGCAGACCTTAAACGCAACAATCGAGACTCCATCTTCGCTCCATTTTTGTGCCGCATCCTGATGAGCGAAGAACGCCAGCCCGAGAGACACTCGGAACGGCAGAAAAAGGAGTCAAGATGAGCTTTCAAGATTTGGCAAACAACGCACAACAAACCGCCGCCCAAGGTCTCGAGACCGCCAAGCAAGCCACCGAGGGCTTGGTCAGTAACCCGGGAGCGACCCTCGAGGGTGGTGCGGCGGCAGCCGGTCAAAGCGCACAAAGCGCCGTAGCAGATATCAAACAGGTGGTCACCAACCCAGGTGATATCCTGCACAGCACCGAAGATACCCTCAAGCATGGTTTTGAAAGCGCCACCGGTGCGGTCGGCAGTGTCGTGAAAGAAGCCGAAGAAGCCGTGAAGCATGGCATTGAGAGCATCGGCAACATGGTTTCTGGAATTTTTGGTGGCGGCAAACACGAAGAAGAACCAAAAGCGTAATCCGCATGAGACAAATTCGTTGGTTTATATTCATACTGGTCAGCGCTGCGGTGTTGTTGTTTGGTCTGAGCAACCTGATTCCGCTTCGCGTCAACTTCCTGTTCTTTTACGCTTGGGTCAACCTGCTCGCCTTGATCGCCGGAACCTTTGTTCTGGGCGCACTGGTCGGTCTGATTCTTGGACTGTGGCATGACCACAAAGCCAGACCCGCAACCATTCGCTAAATCCTAAAACCGAATTGGGTCGCTTGAATTTTCTCGAGCGACCTTTTGTGTTGTGTCTGATGCCATGCTCTGAACTGACTTCACGTTGACTCCATCAAACCAACGCAAACTAAAGACCATGAAGCCCGCAACCCTCAATCTAAAGCCTGCCTTCAGCAACCTGCCAGATGAATCCGACCAAAGCCCAGGTGTGCCACTCGAGCCGTTGTGGTACGCACGCTTGGCAATCGTGGTCATTATCGTGCTGCAAATTGCGCTCAGCCAACGGTTCACGCTCGGTCCAAACTGGTTGCTGCCGATGCTCGAGATGCTGATGTTGATTCCGCTGGCGTTTACCCCTCGAGACCATGTGATCGGCAAGCACCGTTCAATGCGTGTCGTGGCAATCGCTTTGATTGCCCTGACCAATGTTTCAAACATGATTTCACTTGTCATTTTGGTGCGCTCATTGCTGCACGGCAACAAAGCTGGCGGCACAACCCTATTGCTCGAGGCACTGAATATTTGGTTCACGAACATGATTATTTTCGCTTTGTGGTACTGGGAACTTGATCAGGGTGGTCCGCATGAACGCGGTCAGGTTGGTTGTGAAGCACCAGATTTTTTGTTCACCCAAATGGGCAGCCCTCAATTTGCCAAACCAGGCTGGCGTTCTGGTTTTATGGATTATCTGTTTTTGTCCTTTACCAACGCCACCGCCTTCAGCCCAACCGACACTTTGCCGCTCTCGAGTTGGGCAAAGTTACTCATGATGGTTCAGTCTGGCACGTCACTTTTGACCGTGGCGTTGGTTGCCAGCCGTGCCGTGAATATTTTGACCTGAGCGTTCGCCTAAAAAAGGAGTGAGAAAATGATTGAAAGTATTCCAGATATTGCCGTGGTTGTTATTTTGGGTTTCGTGCTGTTCGGTGCAAAAAACATTCCCGATATTGGACGCAACCTGGGGCGCGGCTTGCGCGAATTTAGGGGCGGTATGAAAGACCTGAAAAATGAAATGGATTCGATCCTCGAGCCACAAACATACGAGGTTCAAACCGTGACCGCCCGTGCGACAGACCCAATTACGCCCACCGTCATAAGTGTCGAAGATCAAGCTAAACGGCTCGAGTCATAGCGCAAAATCATAGTCAGCCTGGGCAAATAGACCGATGGCGCTGTGATGAAACGGCACAAGCGCTTTTGATTCGGCACTTTCCGTTTTGACAGTCCTACAGCACCTTGCACAATGTTTGACGCGAAGCGATTCCGCCCGAAGGTGTGTTTTGGAATCAAGAAGCGTCGAACATTGGCGACCAAAGGGAGTAGCAACAGACAGCGGTT
>CAXTTL010000082.1:0-18424 GCA_964247135.1 uncultured Deinococcales bacterium
AAATTTGAGATGCCGTAAAATAATGTGCTTTCAAAAGGAGAACCACATGCCCTATTCAGCCCAAGAATACGTCCAAGCCCTGCAACTTCACCGCGCCCCGCTGCTCGAGCTTCTGGGGCAAATCCCAGAGGACAAAGCCACGTTTGTCGCCTGGGACGGCGGCAGGAATTTTATCCAAACCACAGACCACCTCAAACTCACCAACTTGCGGATGCTCGCCATGATGGCAGGCGAAACCCCTGGCAGCGCAGAACCTTCCAGCGATCTTGCCAGCGCTCGAGCCGCCCTGGAAACAGCCAGCGCAACCTTGACCGACAAAATTTCGCAACTCTCGAGCGAACAGTTGGAAAGCGTGGTTGACGCGTTTGGTGGCATGAAAATGCCCGTCTACAAACTGCTCGATTTCGCCCGTGAGCACGATGCGCATCACAAGGGGCAACTCTGGACGATGGCACGCATGATTGGCGTGCAACCGCCAATGTTCGTCAAGTTCGGTTAAAGCGCTTCTCGAGTTGGATTTGCGCCTTTGATCGTTCAAAGCCAAGTTTTTTGTTGATTGCCAGCATCGCAACATTGGTGCTGGCATTGTTGGAATGAAGCTCGGTAAAAGCGTTTTGCACGGCGTATTCGATTGCCCGAAGTTTGAGCGCCAACGCCAGATTTTGCCCGCGATGTTCGCGCAGTACGCCCGTCATGCCCGTGTGAAGTTGGGTTGGGTTCGGACGCACACGGTGCTGTGACATGCCAACCCATTCGCCATTTTTGAGCGCCACAAAGCAAGCCGTTTGAAGAAGGCTGGGATTGTTGAAGTTGTGGCGTTTGAATTCCTCGAAACCGATTGGTGTATATTTTCGGACTCGAGGTACATCGACATCAACTTGCGTGAACAATTCGTACAATTTCTGCTCGCAATTTGGGTCAGCTTGCAACTCGGCAAAACTCGAGATGCTGTAGCCGTTGGCACTCAGATGTTGTTTGAACGCCGCAAACAATTCGGCATCAAACCCCTCGAGTTTCAAGGTTTGATGGTATACCCGCATCACCTCTTTAAAACCTCGGGTTTGGGCAAAATGCAGCGCGTATGGATGAATTTCGTACAAATTGCAAAATACGCCGACAGGGTGGTGGTGTTCCAATTCAACCTCGAGAAACTGGTAAAACGCCCTCCCAAAACCTCGGGTTTGAAACTCAGGCAGCACGTTCACCTCGAGATAAAACTGATTTTCACTCAAGTGAGTGAATGAAGCCTCACTGACACTTTTGCCTTCAAACTCGAGCATAAAACGTTTTATGAAATTATTTTCGGTGCGTTTTCTATCCACACGCTCGAGTTCTTCGGCACAAACGGGATGATCTGCCCAAGTGGCATTGTGAATTTTTTCAATGCTTGGGTAATCGGTTTGGGTTGCGGGTCGAATACTGATTTTCATTCATCATCTCGGTAGAATTTCACCACACTGATCAGCGCGGGTTGACGCACAAAACCGAGTTTGTCATTGATCGCCAGCATCGGCGCGTTGCGCGTGTCATTGTCGGTCCGAATCGTGCTGTAATCTTGCTCGAGCGCGTATTTGATAACCCGCAATTTGAGTGCCAACGCAATGCCGCGACCCCTGGCTTCACGGCGGGTGGCGGTCAACCATTGATCCATCCAACCTTCCCGAGCGGCTTGATAAACGCCCGAAAACCCGAGGATGGTGTCGGTCTTGGGATCGAGCGCGATTTGCGTGCCTGCCCAAAGAAAGTATTCGTCACCAAGAACTTGCTCTTGAAAAAATTCAAAACTGATCGGGCTGGCGGCTTGCGACCTCGGCACGTCGGCTCGGGTGGCGGTGAAGCAATCAAAAAAAGCTTGGCGAAACACCGTCGAATCGAGTTCTTTTGCCGTGTGAAATTCCACGCCCTCAACGTTTTCAAGTCCCGCAAAGCTCGAGAAATCAAAGCTTTTAACGGTCAGCAAGCTCTCAAAATCGCGTTTGGCTTCGCTAAATCCTCGAGTCGTGGCAAATTGAAGGCTGTGCGCGTCGGATTCTGCGACTTGGCTGCGAAAACAAATGGCTTCGAGCGCGGTTAAAAACTCGAGTGCTTGCTGATAAAGGGCTGACCCAATGCCCTGAGATTGTTTCTCAGGATGTACAAAAATATTGCCAAAAAACTTGTGCGGGTGGTACATGCCAGGGTGACGGTAGATTTCCGCAACGCCAACAATCCGCCCCTCGAGTTCGGTAACAAAAAACGTGGTTTGAAATTGGGCTTCGAGCGTGTCGATGTCCGATTCGGCTTCGTCGAGCGTGCGTTGCTGGTTGGGGCGCACCAGATTCCAAAGCTCAACAATTCCGCCCAGGTCATCGCGGTGAAAAGGTCGTATCTCGAGCATTAGGATTCCTCCCGAAGTTTTTTGCCGTACCTCATGCTGGCGGGTTGTCGTACAAAACCCATTTTTTCGTTGACAGACAACATTGGCGCGTTGACCAGATCGTTGCTGGTTGCCATTTCTTTGATGCCTTGACTGATCGCCCATTCAATACCTTTGAGTTTTAAGGCTTGTGCCAAACCGCGCCCGCGAAATTCGGGCAGCACACCCGTCACATCGACAAAGACATTGCCGTTTGAATCAATCCCAAGGTTGTTGATGCCAACGTAGCGTCCGTCAAAAATGGCAATGCAAAACGCAGCTTCACGCGCCCATGAAGCCTTTAAAATCGATGTTTGGAATTGCGCCAGGCTGAGGTCGGTGTTTGGCATTCCAAGCGGAACGTCGTTTGAGACGGCATTGCCCAAATCGCAGAGTTTTTGATCGCGTTCAGGGTCGTCGTGTAACTGGTCAATGGTTTTAAATTCAAAACCGTGAAACTCGAGTTTTTCGATCAAGCCTTGAAACGGCGCGGCATCAAAATCTTCGAGTTTCAAGATCAAATCCACGCGTCGCCATTCCTCAACAAAACCGTGATGCTCGAGAAATTTCAAACTGTAAACTCGGTCTTCTCGCACGCCACATTGCAACAACGTGGGCTTAAACGGCTCGAGTTCTTGCATGGCTCTTGCCAGCAGCTTCGAGCCAATGCCAAGCCGTTGAAAATCTGGCTGAACGCCTGCGCGTAACCAAAAATGTTGTGGATAAAAATGATGTTCCGATTGGGTGTACATCAAAAATCCGCGTATTTGCCGCTCGACCAGGGCAACGAAAATTTGGTGTTTGATTTTTTGGTCTTTTTTTTTGATTTCCTCGAGTATCTCTGCGGCGCTGATCGGACGTTCTGGCAACACCAGATTTTGAATCTCGCTCATTCTGGGAAAATCTTCGGGCGCGGCGTGACGAATCTCGAGCATGATTTAAAACTTTCTTTCAAAGCGAATCCAACCAGGAAAACGCTTGAATCCAAGCTTGCGGTTCATCTCGAGCATTGCCGTGTTTGGCGCGTCGTTGAAGGTTCTGATCTCAAAGTTGCCGATGCTTTGCGCGTAACGAATGCCGCGAAGTTTTAACAGGGTTGCCAGCCCAATGCCGCGATATTCGCGCAGCACGCCAGTCATGCCGATGATCAAAAAACCGGTCGGGTTTTTGATAAAACTGGTGTACCCAACAAATTCATCGTCTTTGACGGCGATCAGGCAGCCGTCTGGTTCAAACATGGGGTCGAGCGTCATTTCTTTTTGCCAGGTTTCAAAGCTGGGTTTACTCACCTCTTCACCATACGGAATGTCTTGCCAGAGCGCCCAATCCAGGTCATAAAGTTTGCTGTCTCGAGCTGGGTCGGACTCGAGTTCCGAAAACGTTTTGATCTCAATTCCTGCGGCTTTGATCTTCTCTTCAAAGTGCGAGTACGGCGCAAAATCAAAGTTCGCCGTCTCGAGTCTCGATTCCGTGCGTCGCCAGGTTTCTTCAAAGCCTCGATCCGTATGAAAGCGAATGGCTCGCGTCCAATCTTCGCCCGCTCCAGATTGCAAAATCTCGGCATTGCGTGTTTTGATGTGTGACAGTACATGCTCGAACAAACTCGAGCCGATGCGCGAACCCCAGAATTCTGGATGAACCCGCAAGTTCAGATTGAGTTTGCCGACACGGTGCGCAAACGGGTCTTCAAACACGCTTGCAAGTCCACGAATGACACCATCAACCACAGCGACAAAACCCGCGAAATAAAAATTCTGATCTCGAGATGCCTCTTCGTGCAGCAAACGCTCGAGTGTTAAGGGAAAGTTTGGGTTGGCGGCGTTTAAAACCTCGAGCATTTCAGGGAAATCTTCGGGGGTTTTGGTGGGTCGAATCTCGAGCTTCATGAATTCCTCTCAAAATGCCGCACAAAATGCACCCAGGCGGGTTGTTTGACAAAACCAAGTTTTTCGTTGATGGCGAGCATCGGGCGGTTGACATCATCGTTGAAGGTTTTGATTTGCGCAATGCCTTTGGTTTTTGCCCAGAGAATATTTTTGATTTTTAACGCCAGCGCAATCTGCTTGCCGCGCCATTCGCGCCGAGTGCCGGTTGCGCCATTCCAGGTGTCAGGCTTGCCTGGAGACCACCACAGGGTGCTTTCGGACAGAAACTCGAGCTTCCCTGCGTCATTTGGTTTGATGGCGACGACATAGGCTTCTGGGACAAAATCTGGGTTTTTTAAAGCCCTGGTTTCAAATCGTTCAAAATTGGTTTCGGTGAATGGTTCAGGGTCGGGCATGTCACGGCTGGCGTCCATATCCAAACGCCATAATTCCTGCGCCAGATCGGGCGTGCCAATCAGATCGGCATAAGATTTCAACTCAATCCCCTCGAGCTTTAACTGTCCCTCGAGCTGCAAGTACGGGCTGGTATCAAAGCTTTGCACGTCGAGCCTGGATTCCCAGGCGCGGTATTCCTCCGTAAAACCAGCTTTCTCGAGAAACCGAATGCTGTGCGTCCAGTCCACTCGAGTCACGGCACGGACGGTCAGCACCTGATGCTCCTCGAGTTTGGTTAGTAGATGCTCGAGTAACCCCCGCCCAACGCCTTGTTGTCGGTGCTCGGGCAAAACATTGATGTCTACAAAAAATTTATGGGGATGAAACCGTTCTGCCGATTGCGAAAATGCACCAACCCCAAGCGTGTTCCCGTTTGTATCTTCAGCCAGAAAACGTTTGAACAACAGATACTTTTCGCGCACGCCATCGTAAAAACGAATTTCTTCGGCGCTGTCGGCAAGGTCTGGGTTGACCGCTTTATCGATTTCGGCGATGGTTTGGTAATCGTTTTCGGTAAAGGCACGAATTTGCATGGTTGAAGTCTCCTGAGTATATTCTGACCGCTCGAGTTGCGTTTTTGCATCTGCCGAATGACGGATGTGAAGACTTGAGTTTCTGATTTTCAATGCCACAATTCAAAAAATTCTTGCCACAAGCCAATGCGTTTTAACTCTCGAGCCACATGCCCTAGCATTGCCCGCTCGAATGTTGCAGGATAATCGGTGTTCCAATTTTCGGTTGCGCGTCGTCCCGCGTGCCACATTTGCTTTGCCAGATCAAAATGGGCATTCACAATCGAAGCGGGGGAAATGTCGGTCAGGGCGAGCGCCATCTCGAGTCGCTGGCGCTCAACAGGTTCGAGCAATTCATTCAAGTGCAAATCGCCAACGTCACGCGGTCTGCCACGCCCGAGTGAACTCACGAAAATGATTTGATTCGCTTCATGGTGTAGGTATTCTAAAGCCGCAATCGTTTCACCTCGTTCGATGCTGCTCGGCAGGTGGGAGAGCAAATTCCAGAAGTAACAAATTTCAACGTGCAACGCTCGAGCGATGTCTTCACGGTTCGGAGTTGAAGCTGGCAAAACCTCGAGGATACCGTGAGGGTCGTACAAAACCCGAGTTTGATTTTCATTGATCTGCAAAGCTGTTCCAGTCTCGAGAAAGCTGTGAAGTGAAATCAATTCCCCGCTCGAGTTCAGCAGTTTCGTGCCAATCATTGACCCACCGAACAATTCATGATGCAGCAAGACAGGATGAATTTGATTCAGCCTCGGTTCGTAATCGGCGCGAAATGGCGCAGCATCTTCTGGCAGCAGGGCAATCTGCAAGTCGATATCCGAGTGCCGATCCGCCCGTCCACGTCCCATGCTTCCCTTCAACCACAGCGCCCGAACTCGAGTGTCAAATGTCAAGTTGCTGACCAGTACCTCGAGAAATTCGAGTTGGGGTTTGATGTCGTGTTCAATCATTTTTGCGCCCTACAATATCTGTAAAATCGAGAAAAGGGTTTTTCATGTCGTTGCAATCCAAAACCTCGAGCATCACAACACCAAAGCCAGTTCTTCCGAAGGTTTGGCAACCTGCACCTCTCGAGCCACACGCCGCACTTGTTTTAAAGTCTCGATTGGGTCTGGGCGCAAACCAAAATGCCCAAAACTGCGGCACAAGCCCGCCACGTCACGCTCGAGAATCATGTTCGCGCTGGGGTTTTGTTGCACCAGCACGACTTGTGGGAAGTCAATCACGATGCAGCGCTCTTGCCACCACAAAATGTTAAACGTGCTGTAATCGCCGTGAACCCGACCCGCGCCCAGAATCAAACCCATGTTGTGAACACTCTGCTTGAAGGCTTCTTCGGCAGTCGCTTTGGAAAGTTTGGCGTCAGACAATCGCGGTGCCGCCCCGTTTTCGTCGCCAATGAATTCCATCAAAATCACGTTGCCAGCTTCGGTCAGTGCAATCGGTCGCGGTACGGGAACGCCAGCGTGTTGCAGCGCGTGCATCTGCCCGAATTCTTCTTGAACCCACAAGACATTCTGCGCCCCAATGCCGGTGCTCGAGCGCAATTCGATGGCTTTTTGCAGGCGTTTGTCGTCAATAAACCTCGAGCCTCGGTAAAGCGAATCGTTTTTAAAACTTCGTACCCGAGAGTCAATGTAAAGTTTGGCGGCGGCAAGTCCCTCCTTGCCTTCGACCACGTAGACGGTGGCTTCCTTGCCCGATTTTAACTCCCACAGTAACTCGAGAATCAAACCGCGCTCGAAGAGTTCTTGCAAGCCTGGATCGTCGAACTTGACGTGTTCTTCGACTTTGTAATCGGTTTGGTTTTCACTCAGCAATGCGGCAACGCTGCGTCGGCGCGGCGGTTTGCGGGCGTGACGATGCCCTCGGTCTTGAAAGGCTTCACGACTTTCATCCCAGGACAAATTGCTGTCGCGGGTGCTCGGACGGCGGCTCATGCTGCCACCAATGGGGGTTTAAAACTCGAGTTTTTAGAATTGAACCTGCAAAGTACGGCTGATACGATATGAATCACTTTGACTCCTGATTGAATGAGACAGGGCGAAGAGCCTCGAGCCGAGGTGTAAAAGGGATTGGGTTGTTTTCATATTCGTGTCACCTCCAATGCAGAGAAATTATTGTCGAAAGTCTACACCAAAAAGTAACTCGAGGTGCGATGAGCCAAATGGCGTATTTGGGTTAAGGTTGTGATGCTCGAGCGAATCGCAAATTTGGCTATTAAAAACCTCGAGCAGTTAAGCTCGAGGTTTCAATTTGGATTTTGCTTTAAGTGTTCAGATCAATCACACCATCGACGGGTTTGTTCGTGGCTTTGACGCTTTGTGCATTGTTCGTGCCGAGTGACTCGAGCACCCCACTTTTGCCGATCAACTGGGTTGCCATGACCATCTGAATCACGTTGCCAATCTGATTGGTGACATCGCTGGCTGCGCCTTTGCCGTCGCCAGAAATGCTGACCAGTTTGGCTTGCGCCAGGGCTTGCGAGATGGCTTGGGCGATTTGAGGCAGTTGTTCGATTTGACGGTATTTCAAGTAATTTTCGCCACCTGCCGAAATGGCTTCGTTAAACAGTTGAATGCTTTTGGCGTTGGCTTCACCGACTTTCAGAATCCGAACCGCTTCGGCTTCCGCTTGGGCTTGGGCTGCCATCCGAACCCTGGCGGCGTCGGCTTCGGCGGCAATTTTGACTCGCATCGCGTCGGCATCGGCGGCGACTTTCACGCGCAAGGCGTCGGCTTCGGCTTGCGCGACCTGCGTGGCGCGAAGCTCGGCGAGGCGTTGCTTGGCGAGTGCGTCCTGGGTGCTGGCTTCGGCTTCGGCGACCAGTTTGGCGTTCGAGGCTTTTGTTTGCTCGAGTTCACGGCTTTTGTCGCTGATGGTGCGTTCCGCCTCGAGTTGTGCCTCTTTGGCACGACGGGTTTGTTGGGTACTGACAATGTCGGCGTTGGCTTGGGCTTCGGCGGCGCTTTGACGGCGGCGGGCTTCGGCAACCTCAGAGCGCACGACTTTGATGTTCAGGCTGTTGAAAATCAAGCCCAAATCGGTAAGTTCTTTGCTGCAAGCCTTGCGAATGATAATGGCGAGCGGATCGTCATCTTCGCTGTCGGGCGCGGGTTCGTTGCGCTGCCCAGCGGTTTTGGCAGAAAACAATTGATCGTGGGTCAAGAGGTTGATGGCACGGCGTCCGGCACTGGTCAACAGGTCGGAGAGCGTGTTGAGTTGCTCGTCTTCGGGTTTGGCGAAGTACCTGTTGGCGGCGGTGCGAATCAGCACGTCGGTGTCACCGACACTGACAATCGCGCTCGCCAAAACCTGAATTTTGATCGGGCGCGGAATGCCGTTTGCGTCAATGTCGGCGGTCTGGTCGGTGATGTCCAGGTCAACGTTGATCGCCTTGCTCGAGAGGGTTGTACCTTGGGTCAAAAGCGGCACCTCGAGGCTTTTGCCTGGTCCTCGGTAAATGTTGGTGCCGCCGTTGACCCAACTGACCATGCGGATCGAACCCGCGTCCACGTTGCGTAAAAAACTGGTGACGATCAGTGGAATCACCACGAGAATCACGAGCACTGCGGCGATAATCCAAATAAACGGTCCCAAATCTGGCATTTTTACTTCCCTCCTTTAAGGGTTCGTACCTGCATGTTTTGCGAGACTCGAGGGTTCAGGTACGCACAGCCGCTCGAGTGAGGATGATTTCAGGGTTTTAGATTTTACTGACGATGCAGCTTCCATCGCTGTTGACAGCTTCAATCCGAACGTGTTGCCCTCGAGAAACATTGGTGGTTTTGTCTTTCAATGTTCCCAAAACTTGGCGCACTTGTCCGTCAAGCTCGAGTTCGATCAAACCTTGCCCGTTCGCGTCAAAGTTGGTGTTGGCGGTGGCGGTTGCGCCCTTCACACTCTCGAGGTTTTTGGCTGGGGTGCTGGCGAATTTGAACATGACGTTCCAGTACGGTTCGACCAGTAAGCGCTCAAACAAAATTGCACCCGCGCCTGCAACCAAAACCGCCAGAATTTTTGGTAGGAACGAAACGGTCATGCCAATCGCGCCAAAACCGAGCGCCAGACTGAAAATCGCTCTGGGTGAAACAAAAGCCAGCAAGCGACTGAGGGTGCTGTGGTCGTGCGTTCCGTGACTCGAGGCGTGGTGATGCGTGTGCGTATGAAGATCGTGACTGTGGTTCGAGTGTTGCCCGTGATTCCCGCCGTGACTGAAACCCAAAAGCGCCATCGAAATTAATCCAACCAAACCGAGTACCAATGCCATGAGGAACATGTTGTTCTCCCTTCCCTCGCTTTTACGATACGCGATACTCCAACAAAACGTTCCCGAATGCACCTTTGACGGCTCGAGAGGCGTGGAAATAAGAATTGTTTGCGCTGCCGGGGTTTGCTTAAAACTCGAGTGTGATGTTTGCGTCAATCAGTTTGAGCAGTTCGTTAAATGGCACGGCTTTGGACCAATAAAATCCTTGAGCGCGTGCGCAATTGAGCTTTTGCAACATTTCGACTTGCTTTTTGGTTTCGACCCCTTCGGCAATCACTTGCAAACTTAAGTTGCGTCCCAATTCAATGATGCTTTTGACCAAGGCATCGTCTTGCTCGAGGTCAATCACAAAGGATTTATCGATTTTCAAAATATCAAACGGTAAATGCCGCAAATGACTAAGGCTCGAGTAACCCGTACCAAAGTCATCTATCGCCAGTTTCACGCCCAAATCTCGGAGCTTGCGCATTCGTTCGGCGGCAGCGTCCACGTCCTGCATGACCAGGCTTTCGGTCAGTTCAAGCTCGAGTTGCTGCGGGTTTAAGCCGCTGTTCTCGAGGGCTTCGGCGACCAGCAGGCTAAAGTCGCTGCGTGGAAATTGAGCGGCTGAAACGTTGACCGCCACGCTGATTTGGCGGTGGGTGCGCCGTGAAATCCGCACGGCGTTCAGACATGCCTCGCGCAGCACCCATGCGCCGACGGGTGCGATCAAATCGGTATCTTCGAGCACGGGGACAAAACGTTGTGGAGAAATTTCGCCAAGTTGTGGATGCTGCCAACGCAGGAGGGCTTCGATGCCAGTGATCTCTTGGGTTGGATTGTTGCTGAGGTGGTATTGCGGTTGGTAATACAGTTGAAACTCGTGGTGCTCGAGGGCGTGGCGCAGTTGGGCTTCAAAATGCAGTCGATCCGAGGCGAAATCGCCCATGCGTGGCGCAAACAACCGATACGTGTTTTTACCCGAATCTTTGGCACGGTACATGGCGGTGTCGGCGTGCTTGAGCAGGGTTTCAACACTTGTGCCATCACTTGGATAAACCGCCACGCCAATACTGCCAGTGACGTTCAGTTCGTGTCCGTGGATTTGAAAGGTGGGGATCAAGGCTTGCAGCACTTTGCGGGCGACCTTGTTGACATCCTCGAGCGATCCAATATCATCCAAAATCAGTGTGAATTCGTCGCCGCCCATGCGTGCCACCGTGTCGCCAGTCCGTACCGAACCCAACAAACGACTGGCAACCTTCACCAGCAAGGCATCACCCACTCCGTGCCCCAGGGTGTCGTTGATGGCTTTAAAGCGATCCAAGTCCATGAATGCCACCGCCACCAATCGACCGTGACGTTCGGCGTTGTCCAGTGCCAACTCGAGTTTTTGTCTGAACAGCAAACGGTTGGGCAGGGTGGTTAAGGCGTCATGGTGTGCCAGCAACTCGAGTTTTTCCTCGAGTTCTTTGCGTTCGGTGATGTCAAAAAAGCTCGAGACCACCGCGTATGGTTTGGTTTCGCCTTCGTGGGTTAACAGGCGGGTGTTGCCCGAAATCCAGATCAGGGCGGCGTCGGGTCGTTGTACGCCCATGATGATATTGACTTGGGTTTGCCCAGTGCGCCAAGTGACTGCCCAAGGCAGGGCATCTGGTGGGAATGGCGTTCCATCGGCTTGAATCGCTCGCCAGGGCAGTTCGTCCACGCGTTTGCCAATTAAACTCACGCCCAAAAGCTGTTCAGCGGCAGGGTTGGCACTTAAAACATGTCCCTTGAAGTCTTGCACCACCACACTTTCGGCAAGCGACTCGAGTACCATGCGGTGATGTACTTCGCTTTCACGTAAGGCGTGTTCGGCGTGTTTGCGTTCGGTGATGTCATGTCCCTCGAGCACCCACAAGATCAGGTTGCCAGATTCGTCGTGTAAGGCGCTGATCGCACAATCCAGAACCCGAGTTGATTCATAACCTTTTACCTCGAGTTCACTTCGACGAAATTCTTCTGCCGTGTGAATTTGGGTGGCTTGGTACGCCCATTTTTCGGCGTTGGCATTACTTTTCCACCAAGCCCCTTCCCAGAATGTCGATCCGATCAGGGCATCGCGGGTCATGCCCAGGTATTTCAAACCTGAACGGTTGACCTCGAGAAACTTTCCTTCGGGTGAAAGCAGCGCCATGACTTGAGAAGAGTTGTTGAAAATCGCGCTTAAGCGTTGTTGGCTTTGATTCAGTCGTTGTTTGAGGTGGTTGGTTTCGCTCAGGTCACGCAACCAGATCAGCAGCAAGTTCTGGTTGTCAAATTCAAATGGGACGCTCGAGTATTCCACTTCAATGTGTTGACCGTTGGCGTGCAAACCAATTTTGGTGGTGTGTTTGGGTTGTCCGTGTTGAATTGAAGAAATTCTGTTGCTTAAACGCGCAGTTAAACTGTTCGCATCTTGGTCTGGGATCAGCAATTCAAAAATTTGGCGTCCCAAAACAGCCTCTCGAGTGTATCCCAGCAAACGTTCACTGGCAGGATTCCATTCGTGAATTAAACCTTGGTGGTCAATCACGATCACACAAAATTGAGAATTGCTAATTAGAACCTCAGCCAAACTCGAGTTGATGTGTTGCTTGGTTTGGTCTGGGTTTAATTGCATCGTGTGAGCCTAACCGAAATTTGAAGTTCTAACAATACTCGAACATCAAAGCAGTTTGATCTGGATTTTAAATGAAGTGAAGGTTTGTTCACAAAACAGTCTTTAGGTTTTGGCAAAAATTTGATATTCTGTTCACAACAAAAAACTCGAGCACGTTCTTGATATTCACGAAATGGAAAGGGTTTTATGGCAGAACTCAAAACCAAACAAAACGATGCTTCTGTTGATGATTTCCTCGAGTCAATCCCAAACGAACAAGTTCGCACAGATTGCCAAACCATTGTCCAAATCATGGCAAAAGCCAGCAACTCGAGCGCCAAAATGTGGGGTGCAAGTATCATTGGTTTTGGCAGCTACCATTACCGCTACGCCTCTGGACGCGAAGCCGATTGGATGCGCATTGGTTTCGCGCCGCGCAAGCAAAACATGGCGCTGTACATTGTCAGTGGCTTTGAAGAATACGAAAAACTGCTGGCGCAACTTGGCAAATACTCCAGAGCAAAGTCATGCTTGTACATCAAAAAACTCTCCGATATTCACCTGCCCATTCTCGAGAAACTGATTCAAGCCTCAGTCAAACACATTTCCGAAAAGTACCCAGAGTCTTAAATTTCAACACAAAAACTCGAGAGACTTTTTGCCTCTCGAGTTTCTTGATTCTCACGGCTTTTAATATTTGAAGGTGATCGTATAGGTCGCTTCAAACTTCTCGCCTGGTTTGAGCGTGTTGACGGCGGAAATACCCTCTTCGCTGTTCTTGTAGTTGGGCAATTTGACCGCCTCGAGATCATAGTTTTGTCCGCCCAGAACCTCATTGATCTTGACCGTCACCGCCCTGGTTTTGGTGTTGACCAAACTGAAATTCACTTTGTACTTGATGTTCGTGTTGGTGCGGCTCAGGGTTTGCACCGTGCGGGTCAAACGCAAGTCAAAATCCGCGCCCAAGTTGATCGTGGCTTTTTCGGCTTTCGGATTGTCAGAAATCCGCGCCTGTCCGACCACCCTGGCATCTTCGCGCACGGTCATGACGCCACCTGGCAAATCCGAATCGGTTTTGATGTTGTAGACCCGACTCAGCGGCACGACAATTTTGGGGCTGCCGTTAAAACCGCTGTAATACTCAAAGCTCCGCTCGAGGCTGGCTTTGGTGTTAATAAATGGCAAACTGGTGGTGGTGCGGGCTGCCAGTGTGGCGGGGCTGTTAAATTTGAAGGTCTGCAAACCCGCGCTTTCACCTGCGGCTTCGACGCTCGGCGCACCGTCGCTCGAGGCTTTGGCAATCGGTGCGGCGGCAGCCACGGCATACGGTTGCACGTTTTGGTTGTACTCCCCAGAAGCCAGGTTGACCTGCCCTGCGATCAACTCGAGTTTTGGGGTTTTGTATTCCACGCCGCTGGCGTTTTGCACATCTGCCCAACCCGTCAGTTTCGCATCGTCGCCTTTGATCGCCAAGGTGTAACGCGGACTCCAAGTGATGCCCCGCGTCAGGTACGTCAGCACGCTCGAGCCACCAGCGCCGCCCAAAGTCCAAGAATAGGTTGGTGCGAAACGCACGCCCTCAAGGGTTGGGAAGACCACATCGGCAACGCTGGCTTGCACAAATTGATTGCCGATTTGAAACAATCCAATATTGGCTTTGATGACAATGGCTTTGACCAGTTTGTTATCGCGCTTTAATAGCACTTCTTTGCCTTCAAACGCCTCGAGCAAACTTGGGCTGGCGGGCAGCAAATTCACGTTAAAAATTTCTGGGTACTCGAGTTCCAAACTTCCAGGCACGAGGTACTGCCCAAGGTCGGCGGCTGGCGACCAATCAAAACGGTTGTTTGATATTTGCACGGGTTCACGGATTTCCGCAAAGTTGTAATACAAAGTTGCATCGGTGGCTTTGGCGCTTGAGAGTGCTGCGGTGATGGCGAGAACGGCGAGTTGCAAGTTCTTTTTCATGCCTCGAGTGTACGGAAAGTTTTTTGGATTTTATGAGCAATCATTCAAGGTTCGTTTCCATTCTCGAGCATTAAACGGGGGGCTTGACTTTTACGTTACGGAAACGCCCATTGTGATGCTCGAGCGCTCAAACCAAAGGAAATCAACATGAAAATCAGCGATCTTGCGCACTTGGCTCGGGTTTCAACCCGAACGTTACGCCATTACGACGAAATTGGTTTGTTCAAACCGACCCGAATTGATTCTTTAACCGGATACCGCGAGTACAGCGTGAGTCAGATGGCGCTCTTGAACCGCATCCTGGCATTGCGCGACTTGGGCTTTTCGCTCGAGCAAATTTCGAGCTTAACCGCCAATGGTTTCGCGCCAGATCGTTTACGTGACTTGCTCGAGTTGCGCAAAGCCGAACTTGAAACCCATATTTCGGAACAAAGCAAACGTCTCGAGCAGGTTGAGCAAAGACTCGAGCGCATCAACCAGGAGAGTATTATGTTTGATTACACAGTCAACATCAAATCGCTTCCAGATCATTTGATTGCTTCCGTTGGAAACCCAGAGCTTGATGTGGTCGAGGAAAACATTCGATCTTTAAAAAATTATTATTCGGTATTGTTCGATCATCTTGCTCAGCACGGCGTTCAGAGTGCCTTGCCTCAAATCAACATTGCACATCCAACAAAAAATGATTTCTGGAAGATGGAGGTCGCGCAAATGCTCGAGAAACCCATCCCTGAAAGCGATCAAGTCAAGGTGTACCAACTGGCAGGTGTGCCAATGGCGGCATTCCTCGAGTTTCGGGGTTTGCACGAATGGCAAAAAGTTGAAGATGCCGTTCTGGGATTGCTGACCTGGGTGGAAGAAAACGGCTACAGCACTGCTGGAGCGTTGCGTCAAGTCTATCTCGAGATGCCCCAAGGGTACGACGAGGGTGTGCCTTGCGTCATTGAAATTCAAGTTCCAGTGCAGCTCTCGTAACATCAGAAAACTTAAAGCCAGTTCACAAAATATCCCAACCAAAAGGACTAGACTCGAGCCATGAAAATCCTGACCGCATTTTTGGCTGTGCTGATTTGCTCGAGTCTCGCCTTGGCATTAAGAGTTGGCGAACCCGCGCCGCTGCCGACCATCAAAGATTCGTTTGGCAAAACCATCAAGCTCGAGTCCGACAAGGGCAAATGGATTGTGCTGTTTTTTTACCCTCGAGCATTCACAAGCGGTTGCACGGCGCAAAATATTGAATATACCAAGCGCTATCAGGATTTTCTCGAGGCTGGTGCGGTGGTTTACGGCGTCTCGAACGATGCCAGCGCCAAGCAGTGCGATTTTGTCAAAAAGTATGCGCTCAAAGTGCCGCAAATTCCCGATACCAAGTTCGAGTTGGCGAAGGCGTTTGATGTCGCCTCGGGTTTGGGTTTGTACAACCGTGACACGGTTATTATTGCGCCTTCGGGCAAGGTGAATGCCATCAAGCGTGGGGTCAATGCAGTCAACGATGCGGCTGAAAATCTCGAGTTTGTGCAACGCAAAGGTGATTGCAAGGTTGTCCTAAGCGGCACTGTGTCTTGCGGTTGAACGTTCAAATTCCAGGTTTGGATTGGGTTGAAGGCTCGAGTCGGTTTTGAGCATACACAGCACTTCGATCACAAAGTTTCCAGGGCATTTAAAGTAAAACGTCCATGAACCATGAAATTTGTGTGGTTCTTCAGCTTGAACACCATCGGCTGTCAGGCGTTGATACAACTCGTTGACTCGAGTTTGGTTTTCTTGAACAAAGCCAACATGAAACGATGCTGGGTAACTGACGGCATCGCCTTTGAAGATGTTGACAATCATGCCGTTTTCGTCGCTTAAAAGTGCCATGTGAGGATTGGCTTTTTTGAGGGCTTGGAGTCCAAAGTATGTTTCCAAAAATGTTGAGGTCACAAGGACATCTTCGACGGTCAAATTGATGTGGTTGAGTTTCATTTGAGTCTCCTTTGAGTGTGCTCGAGTGGTTTTAGACCAGTTGTTTTGATGCTCGAGGCTCGAGTTCTGGCTCGAGTTTTCGCGCCCAGGCTTGCAGGGTTTGCGCGAGTTGGTGTCGCCAAGAAACGTTGGCATTGCGAAGTTGACGGTGCGTGTCTGCATCGTGCAGGAGTTGCTCAATGTGTTCTTGCTTGATGATTTGTATCCACTGCATTTGGTTGTCCATGTTCCTGCCTCCTGAAAATACTATAAAGTATAATATTATAATTTGTCAAGTTTGATTTTCGTTTTAAGTCATAATACTTATTTTTTAGCTCAAAAAAGAAATCTGAGATAACCAAATTGAATTACCCCGCACTCGAGTACAACCGCCCCTCGAGACTCAAACCGAATTTCAAATGGGCGGTATACTCGAGCCGTGAAACGTGTTTTTTCGGGCATTCAACCAACCGGCGACTTGCACATCGGCAATTACTTGGGCGCGATTCGCAACTGGGTCAAAATAGGCGAACAGATCGGCAAAGACGCGATTTTTTGCATCGTGGATTATCATGCCATCACCATTCCGCACGACCGCGAACTGCTGGCACAACGCACCTTCGACGCGGCACTGGCGAACATGGCGGCAGGCTTAGACCCGAACAAAATTGTGCTTTTCGCACAATCACATGTGCCAGAACACCTCGAGCTTGGCTGGGTTTTCAGCACCCAAACTCCCTTGGGCGAACTCGAGCGCATGACGCAATTCAAAGACAAATCCGAGCAGCACAGCGTGCTGGCGGGCTTATTGATGTATCCAGTTTTGCAAGCTGCCGATATTTTGCTCTACAAAGCCGATACTGTTCCTGTCGGCGAGGATCAAATTCAGCACATCGAACTCACTCGAGAAATCGCACGGCGTTTTAACGCCAAGTTCGCCCCCGAAAATCCCGTATTCCCCGAACCCAAAGCCAGCATCGACAAAAGCGCCGCTCGGGTGCCTGGTCTGGACAATTCGGGCAAGATGAGCAAATCCAAAAACAACACGCTCGAGTTGCTCGAGCCTCAAGCGGCGCTCTGGGAGAAAATTCGGGTTGCGCCCACCGATCCCGCTCGGGTGCGCCGCAATGATCCTGGAACGCCCGAAAAATGCGTGATCTACTCGTATCACAAGCTTTTCTCGAGTTTGGACATGATTCAGGAAGTGGACACGGGTTGTCGCACTGCTGGCATTGGCTGTATCGACTGCAAAAAACGCCTGATGATCGGATTGATGGAAACCCTCGAGCCGATTCAAGCTCGCGCCGCTCACCTTCAAGCCCACCCGCATGAGGTCACCGATGCGCTCGTGTCTGGCGCAGAACATTGCCAGAAGATTGCCAAAGAAACCATGCTCGAGGTTCGTGACGCCATCGGTTTACTCAGACCAAATTCCATCCGTCCTGCCGCCCAATGACACCACCAATACTCGAGCCTCAAGATACTTTCGATATCACCTTCATTGCCCGTTTTGAGGGTTTTGAAGGCACGTTGCTCGAGCTTGCAGCCGCCCTTCGCGCTGGAAAACTTGAACCCGTTTTTGTGCCGCTCCTCGAGTTGACCCGCGCTGTATTGTTGCGCTTTGAGAATTTTCGCACCGAACTCGAGATTCTCAGCATCGGCAGCCTGGACTTGGCTTCCGAAGCCCTGCCGCACCTGGCTGGCGTGATCGAACTCAAAGCGCGGTTGTTGCTTCCGCGTCCCATCAAAGCCCATCACGAAGACGCCGATGAAATCGATGCCTCACTCCAGGATGTGCTCTCAGGCGTCGAAGCCCTCGCTCAACTCGAGGGTGCAATCTCGTTCTTGCGTGACCGCCGCAAAGAGCGCTCGAAAATGCTGATCGCCAGCCCTGTGCCCATCAACCTGCCCCGCAAGATGCGACCGCTCACCCAAAGCATCGGTGATCTGGTTGATGCCGCCAAACGCCGCGTGCGCGAAGTCAACCTTTTCGACCTCGCCCATGACCGCCTCACGCTTCCCCAAGCCCTCGAGCGTCTGCGTGTGTTCAGCCAAAAACTCAAAAAATTCTTCTTCTCCGAGATTCCAGCCCAAGACTGGGGTGAACGCACCGTTCTGTTCAGCGCCATGCTCGAGGGTGTTCGCGCTGGGGAACTAAAGGTTGAACAACCTGAGATTTACGGCGCAATCGAAATTCAACAGACCGTGAATTGAAGACTGCGGGTATTCTCAAACAGCCAGTCATCATGCCATCAGTTGCCCTCGACATTTTCAAGAAAACAAAGTCCAGAACAAGAATTGCTGCCCCTCAAGAATCCACCAAAGCTCCCTTCTCTCCCAGGAGAGAAGGGTCGGGGATGAGAGGGGACAAGTGCAATTGCTGCCTTTTGTGTAAGCACGAAC
>CAXTTL010000083.1:0-18203 GCA_964247135.1 uncultured Deinococcales bacterium
GAATTGGGGTGGAAATCCTTGGGCGTGCTCGAGTTGACCGCGCTGCCCAGCATCGACAAGGAACGCTGGGTTTCCTGGGTTCGGGAGGCAGACGTGCTGCTGGTGAACGGCGGCGACGCGCTGTATCTAAGCCACTGGATGCGGGAATCTGGGCTGGCAGACCTCTTGCCGTCGCTCGAGGCGGTCTGGGTGGGGTTGAGCGCTGGCAGCATGGTCATGACCCCCCGCATCGGGCAGGATTTCGTTGGCTGGAAGCCACCCACTGGCGGCGATGAAACGCTGGGGCTGGTCGATTTTTCGATTTTCCCGCACCTGGATCACGAGATGCTGCCAGAAAACACCATGGCAGACGCGGAACGCTGGGCAGCCACGATCTCGAATCCGGCGTATGCAATTGACGACGAGACCGCCATCAAAGTGGTCGATGGCAATCTCGAGGTGGTCTCCGAAGGACATTGGAAATTGTTCACGCATTAGGTCGCTGGGTTGTTAAATCGCAATCAAACCGTGCCTGATTCCCAAATTCACCGCACTGACACGGCTCGAGACGTTCAATTTCGCATAAATCTGGGCGATGTGAAATTTCACGGTGCTTTGGCTGATCTCGAGTTGCTTGGCAATGGATTTGTTGCCCAAACCCTGCGCCAGCGCTTCCAGCACCTCGAGTTCGCGCGGGGTCAGGTGCTCGAGCAGACCGTCCTCAAGGTCGTAATTTGGCTCCAAATGGCGGTTTAAAAGTTGCTCGAGGATGTTTGGGTTCATGACCGTAAAACCTTGCGCGGCGGCGTGGATCGCGGCTTTCAGTTCAGCCTCGGGCGCGTCGGGGGAGACGAGCGCCCAACCGTGCGGGTTGAACTCGAGCAGATCGCTGGCGGCATTGGTTTGGTCGCTGATGAGCACAATCGCTGGCAATTCGCGGATGGCATTCAAACTCGAAAGGTCGTCGGTGACGATCACGTCCAGGTTTAAAACCTCGAGTGCGTCAACACCCGAGGTTTGTCCGCTAACTTCAAAATCATTTTCGAGCAGCGCTTTCAAACCCGCCCGCACCGTGCTGGACCGAGCCACAATCATGATTCGCGGCTCGAGTTGGCTGCTGCGGATTTCGAGCATCATGCCGCCTGGGGTTTGGCGTCTGGCATGACCAGAACTTGCTGCACTCGCCCGCCGCGCAAAACCCGAAAATCGAGTGGGTTGGCGGTCTCCAGCAATTCGAGCAGGGTTTCATGGTGTTCCAAAACCTGCCCTTGTACCTCGAGAATCACATCGCCTGTTTGCAAACCGTCCCGGGCGGCTGGGCTTTGGGCTTCGAGGTTGACGATCATCAGCCGACTGACCTGGCTGCGCTTGAGTGGAATCTGGACGTGTTGCAAACCCACGCCCAAGAACGCTGGTCGTTTTGCACTCAAAGCCCAATCTCGAGCGGTGTTGCTTGGAATGGCGATGCCCATGTTTGGCATCCAGACCATCGAATTGATGCCGATCAGTGCGCCGCTCGCATTTACCAGCGCCCCGCCAGAATTGCCTGGGCGCAAGGTCACATCGGAGCGAATCAAATCTTTTGGTGCACCGCCTCCAGGCACTTGGGTTTTGCCCAGACCCGTGACGATGCCGCGCGTTACCAGCCTTTGCCCCCAAGGATGCCCGATGGCAAACACCAATTCACCGATTCGCAACGCGCTCGAGTCTGCCAATTCCAGTGGCTCGAGATTGGTGTCCACCTCGAGCAGCGCGAGGTCGAGCCGTTTGTTGGTCTCGAGCACTTTGGCTTGATGTTCTCGCCCGTCAAAGCTGCGAACCTGGACACTTGCGGCATTCCCGACCACGTGGGCGTTGGTCATGACACGGTTATTCGCCCAGACCACGCCACTGCCCGCCCCTCGAGAGGAGACTTCAACCCGCACCACGGCTTGTTGCACGCGTTCCAGCATTGGTGCTGTCATGCCGAAAAAATCACTCATCGTCCGCCCCGTCCGCGTCCCCACCCACCACGTCCTTCGCCATGTTCGCCGCGTCCTCGTCCATCGCGTTCATTTTGACGCTGTGGGCGTTCGCCAACCGTGACCTTGATCGTCTCGAGTTTGCCACCACGAATCAAACTGGCACTGACCGCATCGCCCACGCCAACGCCCGCCAGACCCTCGAGCAAATCGTTCGCATCCTCGAGTTTGTGATCGTTGAGCGCAAGCAGAATGTCGCCGACCAGAATGCCGGCGTGTTCGGCGGGACTCTCAGACTCGACGCGAATCACCAGCAAGCCAAGTTCCTGATCGCTGACTTTTTTCGATAAGCGCACGGGTTGCCCAGCCACGCCCAGATAACCGCGTTTGCTGACCTTGCCGTTTTGAATGTTCTCGGCGGCGGTCCAAGCGAGTTGTGCGGGAATCCCCAAACCCACGCCGCGCATGATGCCCGCGTTGGTCACAGCCAGAACCTCGCCGCTGGCATTGACAATCGCGCCGCCCGAGCAGCCAGGAAATGGCATCGCATCGGTGCGCACCACAGCCTCGAGCATCGACCCGCGCCCAAAACGCAAGCCGTGACTGGCGCTGACGATGCCGTGCGATGCCATCACACTGCTCGAGGTTTGGGCGACCATCAACACCAATTCCCCAACCCGAGCGGCTTGGCTCGAGATTTTCACAGGCTCGAGTTTGAGGTCTGGCACGCGCAACAATGCCAGATCGGTCTGTGGGTCACGCCCGATCACGGTCGCCTGGAGTTTGCGACCGTCGGAAGTTTCGATGTGAACCGTTTCCGAACGCTCGAGCACGTGGGCGGTGGTCAATATCAAATCTGGCGCGTAGACCAAACCGCTGATGGCGGCTCTTGGCGCGTGAACGGTGACGATGCTGGTTTGGACGCCTGCGACGGCATCGGCGAGGGCGGAAGACAAAGCCGTTAAAGAAGTTTCATTCATGCCGCAAGTTTAAAGATTCTCGAGCCTCGCCACACCCGCCGTTTGGTCGGGGCGCACCTGTCCGAACGGTCAGTTGGTGTTTGCCTTCAAAAACGCCAGCGCCGTTTTCCAGGCTGCCAAAGATTCTTGCAACTGCACGCCCTTCAAGGCATCTCGAGTGTTGATGAACCCATGACCAGAGTTCGGATAGACCTTCAAGGTCACAGGACGCTCGAGTTTGGTCAAGCCATCAAACAAAAATTGCGCCTGCTCGAGCGGAACAATCGTGTCTTTTGCGCCCTGCAAAATCAGGGTCGGCATGGTCGCAGGGATTTGCGGCAAATAATTTAAGCCGTTGCGAATCGCAAAACTTTGCGGTCTGTCGTTTGGTCCCTGCCCATAAGTGTCTTTGGTCAGTTGGTCCTTGCCGAGTTGGTTGGAATCGATCAAATACTGATACCAACGGTAAATGTCCGAGACGCCGTAAGCGTAAACCAACGCCCGCACATCACGGCTTTTTGCGGCAGCCAACAAACCAATGATCGCCCCGTGCGAGGTGCCCATCATGGCAATGCGTTTGGGATCAACTCGAGCTTGGGTTTTGAGCCAGTCAATGCCTGCCAGCACATCATCGACCTCGCCCTTCTCGACTTCAACGCGCCCTTCGCTGCCCTCCTCGCCACGGTAGGAACTGCCAAAAACGATAAACCCCGCCGCCGCCAGTTCGCGGCAACGTTTTAAGGTCCCGCTCGAGAAACCCGTGACGCCGCCGTGGTTGTACAAGACCGCAGGGGCAACGCCAGAACCGCTTGGAAACCACACCCGAGCCGTAATCTTGAGTTTCCCTGAAAGGTACGTGATGCGTTCTTCACGCACCCCAGTTTGCGAAACCCCACTCGAGAAACCTAGCATTGATACAATACAAATCAAAGCCCAAAACCCAAAGGGCGCATGGCGATGCGCCCCTACAAAATTCTTCACGAAATCGCCTGAATTCTGGCTGCCAACATCTCGAGCGCGGGTTCGTTCATGCCACCGTGCGGAATGATCACATCGGCATAACGCTTGGTCGGTTCGATAAATTGCAAATGGCTGGGGCGCACCGTCTCGAGGTACTGATGAATCACGCTTTCGGGCGAGCGCCCCCGTTCGCGCACGTCACGCTCGAGCCGCCTGATAAAACGCACGTCCGCATCGGCATCGACAAAGACTTTGAGATTGAACAACTCGCGCAACCTGGCTTCGTACAAGACCAGAATGCCTTCGACCACGATGATCGGCGCGGGCAATACCGCTATCGTGGTGCTGGCTCGGGTGTCGTTGGAAAAATCGTAAATCGGCGAGTAAATCGGTTCGCCCTGAGAGAGTTTGACAATGTGATCGCACAACAAATCCCAGTCAAAGGCGTCAGGATGATCATAATTGGTGCCACGGCGTTCCTCGAGCGGCTTGTGGTCCTGGTTGTTGTAATACGAATCCTGGGCTAAGAGTGCCACGCTGCCAACCCCAGCCACCTCCAAAACGCGTTCGGTGACGGTGGTTTTGCCGCTGCCCGTGCCGCCAGCCACCCCAATAATAAAAGGTGGACGCAACGCCGTGGTGAATTCGGTGAGGGTGTTTGACATTGATGGTCATGATACTTTGCTACCCGAGCCAGACTCAAGCTTAAGCAATCACTCAACACCCATCACACCCGAGGCTTGCGCTTTAAGTTACAATGAACCCAATGAAGGCTTTGCAATGGATTCAAGTGCTCTTGTTGGTCGCGTTTATCGCCTACCTGGTCACGTTTCATTTTCAAAACCCTGGTGGCGTGGTGTTCTGGACGCCATTCACAGGAATGCTCGGCACGACCAGCAGCGCGGCGTTGCTGATCGGCTTTTTGCTGGGATTGTTTTACGCCCTGTTTTTGTTCGTGCCCCAAATCTGGAAACGCTCGAGCACCGTGCGCGGTTTGCAACGCAAAATTCGTGAACTCGAGGCGGAGAACGCCAAATTGCGCCCCGTCGCCAATTCGCCCGTCATTCCAGACCGCAATACAACCCTCGAGAATGTGCGCGGCAAGGGTGGGTTGTAACCGTGGGGACGCATCGCCATGCGTCCTGCTTGTTTCAAAGTTTCTGACATCCTGGGCAAAAATGCGTGCCGCGTTGCCCCAACCAGTATTTTTCGATGGTTGTCCCGCACCGTGGGCAAGCTTTTCCAGCCGAGTCGTAAACATGATGCTCGAGTTGAAAGTACCCTGGGTTGCCGTCGGGTTGCTGGTAGGAATTGTCCGAGAGCGTGCTGCCCCCAGCTTTCACGGCTCGGGTCATGACTTGGATGATGGCGGTGTGCAAGCGCTTGCTTTGGGCTTTGGTCAGCTTGCTGGCTTCGGGATGAATTTTGGCAGCCCAGAGACTCTCGTCGGCGTAAATATTGCCGACGCCAGCCACGGGTTTTTGACTTAAGAGCGCGGGTTTGACCTTGGAAACTTTTGCCATTGCTTTCGCAAAAGCCTCGAGTTTGAAATCTTCACCGAGCGGTTCTGGACCCATTGCAAAGAGCGTGCCAATGTGCGCCCAAGCGTTTTTGGGAACGACTTCCCAGAATCCAAACCGCCGAGCATCCACATAACTGACCTCGCCCGCGTCGGTGGTCAAGCGCAGGCGTTCAAAACGTGGAATGTCTTCACCCTGGTTTGGAAATCGAAACCCGCCCGTCATTTTAAGGTGCACGATCACATCCTGATCGTCTTCCAGCCTGAAGATTAAATACTTTCCGCGACGCTC
This sequence comes from uncultured Deinococcales bacterium, assembly GCA_964247135.1. Lineage (GTDB taxonomy): Bacteria > Deinococcota > Deinococci > Deinococcales > JAAFIG01 > JANXTZ01. The sequence goes on from CAXTTL010000083.1 coordinate 5,671, forward strand.
GAGCGCTGTGATTTTGCGCCCGACGGCGTTCAAGGTGTTGCGGTATCGTTCGGGGTCGCTGTGGACAATACCCGTGATTGTTTTTCCCAGCAAATACGGCTCGAGGGCGCGGCGGGTGGTTTCGACTTCTGGAAGTTCGGGCATGAATAACGCAGTTTAGGACTTTTGGAACGGTGCAATTGTGTGGTCGCTCGAGATGCGAAATGACTTTGGTGCAGACTTGTATTTTTGAAAGTTTTTCTCGAGTGCGAGAGATTGATCTCATCATATTTTTTAAGGCACAAAACCCGACCAAAGTCGATACGCTTCGCATTATTCATTCAGGTTCAGTTCAGCTTAAAGGTAGAAACTTTAGAAAGTTCAGGATCAACAAAGGAGAACTTCATGAAAAGTCTAAAGATCATCAGCGTGATCGTCTCGAGTGCCTTGGCACTCAGCCTCAGCGCCTGCAACACCACACCAATCGCCAACGGCAGCGCCCAACTCGTTTCAGGTCCAATCACCGCTCTCAGCGCCAGCAGCCTGACGGTCAGTGGCAAGACATTTTCGCTGAACGGTGCCGCCGCAAAATCCAGAAGCAAAGCCCCAACCAACGTCAGCATCAACGGTGATGCCGCCAAACCGGCAGCGCTCAGTGTGGGACAACACGTGACCGTCAAAGCCGACGGTACGGACGCCACCGACGTTGACATCGACCTCGAGCTGAAAGGCACAATTACCACTGTCGATCCAGTTGGTGGCACCATTGATATTGCGGGTCAGATCGTGATTGTCTCGAGTCTCACCCGCATTGACCTGGGTAACGATGATGATGCCGCACCCAGCACCACGCACACCATCAGCGATCTTAAAGCGGGCGATTTTGTCGAAGTCACCGGCACAACCGATCCTGTTACCGGTAACATCACCGCCAGCAAAATCGAAGTCAAAACCGACAAGGAAATTGGCGAAGACGGAGATCACAAAGACAACCACATCAAAGGCGCAGTCAGTGGTTTGGTGGCTGGCGCGACCAGCTTCACCCTTGGCACGATCACCGTCAACTGCGTTGCACCTTGCACCCTGCCAACAGGCTTAAAAGATGGCGATGTCGTTCATGTTGAAGGCGTGCTCGATGCGACAGGCTTAATTTTGACCGCCACAAAAGTGAAACTCGATGGAGAATCCCACAAGCATCCACTCCCAGGCTCGAGCGTTGTTTTGGATCGTAAAATCATGCTGCTTGATGAAGCCACCAAAACCTTTAAACTCTGCTACTTGACCGTGGATTACTCGACAGCAACCGTGACTGGAACGCTGGCTACCAAAGCTCGAGTTAAAGTTGAAGGCGTGGTTGATGCCACCGACGCAACTTTGGTTCATGCGACCACCGTCACTGTTTTAGCCGCCGATGAACCCAACGATGACGGCAGTCACGGCGATCACGGGCATCATCACGGCGCAAATGGTGGCGTTCCTGGAACTGGCGGCAACTCAGAAAACCCTGGCAAGTAAATATTAAATGCAGGCAAGAACTCGAGGATCAACCTCGAGTTCTTTTTTGGTTTAAAACTGCAAAGTTCCCTCATACAATGCCCGCCCAACAATCGCGCCTTCAATCCCGACACGCTCGAGCAAATCCAAATCCTTGCTGCCTGCCACACCGCCACCCGCCACCAAACGCCCAGCCCAAGCCGCCCGAATTTCCTCGAGCGGGCGCTCGTCCAAACCCTCGAGCGTGCCGTCACGGGTGACATCGGTGTAAATCAGGGTGCGCACGCCCTGCGCCCAGACTTTTGCGGCAAGGTCTGTGGCGTGCGTGTGACTGGTTTGTGCCCAACCATTCACCGCCACCAAACCGTCACGCGCATCAATGCTGACAATCACCGCGCCCACCCCGAAAGACTCGAGGATGCTGTCCACAATTTCAGGATTCGTGACCGCCACCGTGCCGATCACGACCTGTTGTACGCCACCCTTGAGCAAGATTTTTGCGGCATCTAAACTCCGCACCCCGCCGCCAACCTCAACGGGAACATTCAACGTTTTGGCAATCTCGAGAATGATGCTGCGGTTTTCACCCGCGCCCGTCGCTGCATCCAAATCCACCAGATGCACCAAGCCCGCGCCCTTGGACACCCAGTGCTTTGCCGCCTCGAGCGGATGCTCAAAATACACAGTCTCGAGTTTCGGATCGCCCTTAAACAACCTAACGGCACGACCACGTTGAATGTCCACGCAAGGAATCACTTCGACCATGGTGGAAGCGTAACACAAGGACTTTCGGTCTGGAACTCGAGCGTTAAACTTTTCTGGTGCGTCTGCCATCCAAACGGTACTTGTTGCAACTTTTTCCGCCGATTCGGGTGCTGCTGGCAATTCTCGCCGCAACTGCCTTGACGTTTGCCACCAGTTTGATTCCGCGCCCGATTTACAACGCTGGTTTGCAAACCGTGCAATTCGGTTATCCAATGCCGTTTGAAACCCTGACCCTCGAGCAACCCAGCAAACCCATCACGCCCGTTTTTGTTTCGATTCTAAACGCTCGAGGTACGAACATCAATTGGAATTTGGTGTTCGTGAACATTGCGTTTTACCTGACCGCGTTTGCGCTGGCACGAATTTTTTTCAGAAAACCTCGAACGACAAATCTCGAGCAAGAATAAAAAATCCTGACTTGAGATTTGGTGTTGATTTCAGGGCTTGGCGATGCTTTTGGTTAGGGCTGGCACAACAACCTCGAGCTTCGGGGCTTTGGTATCGAGCCGTCCGCTCAATTTCACCAGTACGGCTGGAGGATCAACCAATCGCTGGTACGGGTCAAGTTTCTCGAGGGTGTCCACAAAATTCACCCTTGAATGCTCGAGCCAGATTGTGATTGTTCCGTCTGCTGCGACTGGCGCGATGCTGATGGAGGTAAGTCTGTCATAATTTTTGGTGAGCACAGCGTAAATTGTGCCAGGTTTGTCATTGACCGAGATTTGATGTTTGAAGTGGTTTAGTGTTGAAAGGATTGGGTCTGATTTCGCGGTCAGGACAGGCGAAACAAATGTGAACTTTAGTAAGTTTTTGTGATCACTTTCTCGAAACATTTGACGCATCACACCGTATACATAAGTATAAAACGCAGTAAGAGGTTCTGTTCCCGTAACAAGTTTCAAAGTTGTTTTACCAACATGTAAATTAGGATTTTCCCAACCTTCAAGTGTGACTCGGAGCGTTGATTTCTCGGCAATTTTGTTGATGACCTCAGTGACGCTCACCCAGGTTTCTTGATCTTTTTGAAACTGAACATCGCCTTTAGAATTTCCCAGTCCATTATTGATGTCCACGTCAGGAGTTTCGATGAGAGGCACAGCAATCTCTTGATCGTCTGGAAATTTCACAATGAATCCAATTTTGGTTGGTGCAAATTCCCCACCTGCTTTGGTGACATCGGTTGCGAAATCGGAAAGTCGCATCCAGGCAGATTCAGGTGAACAATCACCAACCTTTGTGGTGGGGTAAAACACTTGTGGGCAAGTTGGGTAAGGTCCAACACTCGAGGTTAAAATCTCTGCCAAACTCGAGGAAATCCCAACCAGCGCGACGCTCGAGATCAACCCTGCAAGCAATACTGCTTTGATTATTTTTGGCATCGTATGCACCTTGACCATTTCCGCGTTTAAAACTCGAGCTTCCCCGAAGTCCAAAATCGCTTGTAAGATTGCTTGTTGTTCGCTCCAACCCGATATTTGATACTCGAGCGCCAGTTCTTTGATGTTGCCTTCAATCTCGGTTTTGACCTCGAGCTTTTTGCGTCCGTACAAGCCTTTGGTGGCGGCTTTCAGGTATGTTTCGAGGGTCATGATGCACCCCTTAAATTTTTGCCCCACAAGCTTTTGACGGTGTTGTAAAATTCGTCGAATTCGCCTTTGCGAGCCTTCAGTTCTTTGGCGCCCGTTTCGGTCAGGTTGTAAAATTTGACTGGGCTGCCGCCGCGTGGGGCTGGACGAAATTCGCCTTTGATAAAGCCTGCCTGCTCGAGACGGTGCAGCGCTGGGTAGAGGCTGCCAATCGAGAAGCTGAAGTATCCGCCCGTGCGGTCTTGGGCTTCTTTGGTGATCTCGAGTCCGTACATTTCGTTGCCCTCGAGAATCGAGAGCAGGATCAGGTCGAGGTTTCCTTTGAGTAAGTTTGCGTCCATGATTGCCTCCAAGTTGTTATCGCTTTTCGATAACGTAATCCGATAAGGCGATTTTGTCAAGAGGTCACTCGAGATTCTAGATTTTCTATTTCATTTCCACAAAAACACTCTCGAGTACGAACTGATTCGAGTTGCAGCGTTCCAAAACCGATTTAAGACCTAGAATTTCAACATGCCTTTTAACCTCGAGGCTCGAGAAGGAGAAATGATGAAACGTTTCAAAATGATTTCGTTGTTTGCTTTGATCGCCATTTCGTTCGCCGCCTGTGCCCCAAACGAAGCCATTCCGTTGCTCAGTCGTTTTGATCTGGCTTTGATCAATGATTTTGCAAAACGCTCCGACGTCAGCACCATTGACTGCCCAAAAGACCTGATCTCGAGGTTGACCAGCGACGGCACACGGATTGTTTGCGGCACCACCAGCGATGGTCTTGAAGATTTTGGAATCAAGAGCGAACGGGCGGCAAAAGCCTTGGGTGCAAGTGAATCCAACGACTGGCAACTGACCAAAAACAATCAATTTTTGCGCGGTTACTTTTGGGAGTCCGAAGACGAAGTCGATGTTTATTACCAGCCTGTTTCGTCCGGCGGTGGTCAGGTGATCATCAATTACTAAAGGTTGTAAGATCACATCACAAACCAAAATCCATGAACGATTCCCGATTCCCACCCGAACTCATCACAGACCTTGAACCATTCATAGGCAAGTTGCTCGAGGTCGTGCCAATCGGTGGTGGAATGACCAACCGAAATTTTCGTCTCGAGACCGAAAGAGGACGGTTCATGCTGCGCTTGGCAGGCGAACGCACGGCACTTTTGGGCATCAACCGCCATCACGAATTTGCCAGCGCCAAAATCGCCCATCAACTCGAGGTTGGGGTCGAAGCGATAGCCTATTTTGAGCCTCATGCGGCGATCCTGACGCGGTTTATTGGGGCAGAAACATTGACGGCTGTGACAGCCAAAACGCACCTCGAGCAACTGGTCAAAACCATAAAACGCTATCACCAAGCCCCCGTATTTCCAGCACACTTTAATCCATTTCAAACCGTCAGAAACTATCACAGCCTCGCGCTCGAGTACGGCGTGAAATTCCCTCAAGATGTCGCTCGGGTTCTGACCCAGATGACGCACATCCAAACTGCGCTGCAACCCCACGCTCGAGAATGCCCATGTCACAACGACCTGCTGCCCGCCAATTTGTTGTTTGACGGCTCGAGCCTTTTTATTGTGGACTGGGAATACGCGGGCAACGGCAACCCGTTTTTTGACCTTGGCAACCTTGCCGTCAACCTCGAGCTTGATGCCGTGCAATGCCAGCACTTGCTCGAGATGTACTTTGGAAGCTCGAGTCCAGAACTCCTGGCGCAACTTCACCTCATGCGGCTGGCGTCGGATTTGCGCGAAGCCTTCTGGGGATTTTTGCAGGCAGGCATTTCGAGCATCGAATTTGATTTTATGGGCTACGGCGAAAAGCACCTCGAGCGGTTTAGGCAGAATGTGGCGACAGAAGAATTTGAGCGGTGGTTAACGGTGCTACGGACTTAACTGACTGCAAAATCCATGAGTTTTCGAGCATCAGGAGGTTGAAAACCAAGCACAATATCCGATTTTGGAACACCAGCCTCGAGCAGCAAACTGGTAATGCTTGGCAATGTGAAATCTTGTTGCACCCAGAATTTATGATCTTTCAAATCTACATGTAGCAAAACGTCATGCACACGCCCATCTGGTTTCCAACCAACGCTTAACACTTGATAATGCCCACGTTCCTTATCAATGACAACTTGAGATTCAATCAGACCATTTGACCTGGCATCATCTTGATAACTTAAGAATAACGTCTCTAAAAGCGTGGGGTAATCTACTCGATCCATTGCACGACCTCCTCTAAATCATGGTCAAAAACAAGAATGCGTAAGTTAAACCGAACAATCATCTTTTGTGTAAATTCCAATTTCGAGAATGACTTCCAAACCGCTTGAGGAACAGCCAAATACAAAACCCTGTTCGGTTCTTCAGATTCCAAAGCCAGTACATACGACAGGTACTGCCCAACGGCATCCTGAAAGGCTGACAGAGCCGAAATCTCGAGAAAACTCTTGACTTCCACCGCAATTTTTTTGTGTCCCGTTCCGCAATCAACAACCCTTCGGCACGAATATCCACGAACATTCGCACACCACCAAATACCAGTGCGGTATTTTCGGCTGTAATGACCCAGCCATCGCGCTCGAGCGCGTGTTTTACGGCATTGTGGTATTTGTCGAGCGCTGGCACAGCCACAGCCTACAAAGATTTTTTGCAATTGACAACACGCGGCAGATTGGGGTTTCTCGAGCGTCCAGTTTGACCGTATGTGATACCTTGAAAAACACCTCGAGCGGTTTGGGCAGAATGTGGCGACAAAAGAATTTGAGCGATGGGTAACGGTGCTCGAGCAACACTGAGCCTTCTCGAGATATTCAGAGCGTACACTCTGGTTTATGACAGGTGAGCGCCCTCAAATTGATACGCGTCGAGTTCTGTTTTGGGTGCTGATTTTTCTTGGTTTTGCCGTTGTTGGATACGTGTATCGCTGGTGGAGCGGAGATGCGCGAGATGTTAGCGTGTTTACCACTCCTCATTTTAATGTTTTCATTGGTCCTCGAATAACACGAACTGGGCTTGAAATGATGTTGATTTCGTTGTTGGTGCTGGTCGTTTCTGGATGGTTGAAATTTTCAAATCAAACTCGAGTTCAACTTCAAACAGTGATCAGAATGTATGGTCTGTATTTGCTTATGGCAATCAACCCACCTGTACTGGCAACCATTGCTTGGCTATCACCTGAAATTGGTGAAGGTTGGGTCGGTTTAGTTTTCTTTATTTTGATAGAGATTGTCCTCGAGTTGATTGTGATTGCCTTCCTTTTTCGATCTGTCTTTAAGTTTGTGGGTTCTTTACTTATTGCTTGCTTGGCTTTGCCTGCCGCATTCTGGGGTTTGTGGAGTGGTTTTTTCTTCGAGTCTTTTCGACCCGCTATTACTGAATCTTGCTGGGCAGACCTGAATCTTCAACTTCCTAGCAGTGAACTGGCACTTCGGACATATAAACGCTGGGCTAGCCGTCGTGATTCCATTCCAGAAGCCACATCGCTGCCAGCGGTGGATTACATCACCAAATTAACTGCGGTATCACCAAACGAACTCGAGAATGCGTGTCAGGATAAACAAGCCTTTAGTTTTCAGGCAGCCCATTATGTGCTCTGGTTTGAATTGGAATTTTATGCGAAAGATGGATTTGCCTACAAAGCGCAAGCACAGGTGACTTTCTCCGAGGATTTAGACCTCAAAGTGCTTGGAGGATGGAAATTTCAGAAAGATAAAAATGCAAAGCCCAATGGTTTATTTGGAAGTAAACGCATGGGAGAGTTAGGAACCATTGGGCAACAACTCGAGCCACTGTTTCAAGTTGTGCCTGAATTGCGGCAAAGTCCATGTGTTGGATTTACTCGACCAAAATCAACAACGAATAATTCAAGAATTGTTGCTGATTTTGACACCTCAAGCACCTTGAAAAACTTGTACCTCATTCGATCAGGAAAGCTCGAGCGTGCCTGGAATCAAGATCAAATTCGGTCTTCATTGCAACGCATTGCCCAGCGACTTGGATATGGAAAAGTTCAAACTTGGAATGAGCAGCGAATTTTTGAAAACGGAATTGTTTCTTGTTTTTCGGACAAACCTTATTTTGGTTTGCAAAGGCTCGAGGATCGTTATGTGGCATACATCCCACTGATTGAAGTGACGACAGGGACGAAGAAATTCAATGTTGTTTTGTCGTTTTTAACCAACAACAAACCAAGCTTGAGTATTTTCAAACTGTCAAAAACCAAGCCTTCTTTTGAAGAACGAATCTACGAATTTCTTCCAACCGAAGATGACATTCCTTGGAACAATGTTTCGACCAACGATCTCGAGTACGGCGGCTCGCGGTTGATTTCAAAAAAAACGACAAAATAATCCTGAAGTGCCCAAGGCTTCTCGAGCAACATCAGCCTTGCGTTGGCGCAAGCGCAATGTGCGCGATATAACTTCCGCTTCCGTCTTTGCCCTTATACCGCTCGAGCACCTCAAAAAGCTCGAGTTGTAAGGCTTTGGCATCGTTAAAATCGAGCCGCAGTTGATCTTCCCACAAGGACAAAATCGCGGGTGCGGTCGGCTCGAGCGGGTTGATGTTAATCGGTTTGAGCGGGTGTGGTCCGTGCCGCACAACCAGTTTGCCGTCTTCGTTTTGCAACACGCTGATGCCAATTTCTTTGGCTGTTTTGACGTTGACCATCTGCATGGCGGCTTCCAAAAAATGCTCGAGAAACCGCTTGAACAACGGTTCAAATTCGCGCAGCAGCATGTCGGCTGGGCTGGCAAAATGCGTGGCATCGAACGGCACAAAAAACACTTCGGCAACGGCGCTGTACTGTTTGATGCTGCGTCCTCGGCGGGGTGTTTGTTCAATGATCTCGAGGAATCCAAGTTTGATCAGGCGTTTAATTTGATAAAGCAGCGTGTTCAGGCTGATGCCCATTTCTTGGGCGACTTGATCGGCGCTGCGAACCCGTCCAACGAATGGCTCGAGAAACCTTAAATTGTTCGGCTCGAGCAGTTCTGCGGCGCGTGCGGGGTCGTGCAGCTCGAGTATTTCTCTACTACGAAAACTGTTAAACATTCGTAGCAGATTAAACCTAATCTCTGTTTCAGGTCAAGCCAGACTTTGAAAGGAATTTTATGTTGCACCAAACCTTAATGCCGCCGTCGAGTCCCAAATCAACTCTCAAGCCACTCATTTCGCTGTCCAAGGTCAGCAAGGTTTTTAACACGCAGTCGGGCGATTTCACGGCGCTACAACACATCAATCTCGAGGTGAAAGCGGGAGAATTCGTTTCGATTGTCGGGAAGTCCGGCAGCGGAAAATCCACGCTGATCAACATCATGACCGGCATCGATTCGCCAAGCTCTGGGCAGGTTATCGTGGCAAACAGCGCGGTTCATGCGCTCAACCAAGAGCAACTGGCGGTCTGGCGCGGCAAAAGTGTGGGCGTGATCTTTCAGTTTTTTCAACTGCTGCCCACCCTGACCGTTGCCGAAAACGTCATGCTGCCAATGGATTTTTGCAACACCTACCCGCCAGCAGATCGCCGCAAACGCGCACTGGGCTTGCTCGAGAAACTTGGCATCCTCGAGCAAGCCGATAAACTCCCGAGTGACCTTTCAGGTGGTCAGCAACAACGTGCCGCCATCGCTCGAGCGCTGGCAAATGACCCGCCGTTGTTGGTGGCGGACGAACCCACGGGCAACCTCGATTCCAAAACCTCTGAAGATGTGATGCAGCTTTTTGCGGCGTTGGTGAAAGAGGGCAAGACCGTGGTGATGGTCACGCACGAACGCGACTTTGGACGGTATTTCACGCGCTGCATCAACTTGGCGGATGGTGTGATTCTGCCTGAACAACTCGAGGTTGGCGTATGAATATCAGCCCTCGTTGGAAGAAATTATTAGGCGATGTCAACGCCACCCAAGGGCGCACGCTGATGATGATTTTGGCAATCGCGGTTGGCGTGTTCGGCGTTGGCACGATTTTGAACGCCTACGCGATTTTGACCCGCGAGATCAAACAAAATTACATCAGCACCAACCCCGCATCGGCATTGCTCGAGTTGGACAAGGTTGATGATGCGCTGGTGCACGCGGTTCGTTTGCGCCCAGAGATTGCGGACGCCGAAGCCAGTTCGACCATCACAGCAAGGCTCGAGTTTAAACCAAACGAATGGATGCCGTTGTTGCTGTTTGTGATTAAAGATTTTAAGACCATGCGAATCAATACCTTTACACCCGAGGCGGGCGCGTTCCCACCACCCACGGGTTCGATGCTGCTCGAGCGTGAGGCACTGCGATTGGTGAAGACCAAAATTGGGACTTCATTGCGGGTGGAAACCCCGAACGGTGCAAAAACGGGGTTGCTGATTTCTGGTACAGTCCACGACCCTGGTTTAGCTCCAGCAGGACAGGAGCAAACCGCATACGGCTACATCACCCCAGCCACGCTCGAGCAACTGAATGAGGCGAAAACCTTGCACCTGCTGAAAATCATTGTCAAAAACCAGCCGCTCGAGTCTCGAGCCGTAGATAACACGGTGGCGGGTCTTGCGGTTTGGTTGAAAGCGCAAGGGCGGGTGGTCGATGAAATTCGCATTCCGCCCCCCGCCAAGCATCCGCATCAAACGCAAATGACCGCGATCCTAACCATGCTGCTAATTTTTAGCCTGATGGCGCTCGTCTTAAGCGCGATTTTAACCGCCACCATGATTGGTTCAATGCTGGCGCAACAAGTGCGGCAAATTGGCGTGATGAAAGCCATTGGCGCACGATCAATCCAGATTGCCAGTTTGTACCTCACTTTAATTGCCGTCATGGGTTTGATTGCCGTGGGTGTCGGCGTGCCGCTTGGCATTCTGGCTGGACGTGGTTTCTCGAGCGTGATTGCCGAACTGCTGAATTTTAAGATTAACAGCAGCGCCATTCCAGTTTGGATTTACGTCTTGCAAATCTGCCTCGGCATTCTGGTACCGCTTGCCATTGCCGTCTTCCCAATTTTGAGTGCCACCCGCATCACCGTTCGGGAAGCCATCAACGATTTCGGCTCGAGTCGCAACATGATTTCGCTGCCCTGGTTTGACCGATTGCTCGAGACACTGCGTTTTGACCGAACCTTGATCCTGTCGATTCGCAACACCTTCAGACGCAGAGGACGTCTGATTCTGACCTTGGGACTGCTGGCGGCGGCTGGAGGCATGTTCATGACCAGCCTGAACGTCAAGAACGCCTGGCAACAAGCCCTGACCGATGCCGCGTCTGACCGTCATTACGACCTCGAGATTCGCTTGAACCATCCGACTTCAGAAGATAAAGCCCTCAAAGCAATCTCGAGTGTCCAAGGCGTGAAAACCGTCGAAGCTTGGAGTACATCCCCCGCTGCCATCGCTCGAGCCGACGGTCTGGACATTGTGCGCACCTATCCCGACGGTGGTCATGCCAGTTTTAGCTTGCGCTCCGTGCCGCCTCAGACCAAATTCGTACAACTCGAGATGTTCGCTGGACGCTGGCTCGAGGCGAGCGACAGCAACTCGGTGGTACTCAACCACACCGCCAAAGCCTTCTTCCCAAGCGCCAAGATCGGCGACACCATCAACCTGAATGTCGAAGGTCGCGCCGTGGAGTACAAACTGATCGGCGTCGCTCGAGAAATCCTGACGCCAGCCAGCGCTTACGTGACACCGAGCACGTTTGTCGATGCCACAGGGTTTTTGGGTCAAATTAACGCCGTGCGAATCGTCCTCGAGAATAAAAGTCTCGCCAGCATGAACAGTGTTGGGAAAGCCATCGAACGCAACCTCGAGCGTCAAGGCATCAGCATCAAAGTCAGCATCTCAGAAGGTCGTTTGGATGGCGCATTAAACGGTCACGTTTACATTCTGATTTTCGCCCTGATCGCCATGAGCATCCTGATGGCAACCGTCGGCATCCTCGGCTTGATGTCCACCATGAGCACCAGTGTCATTGAGCGCACTCGAGAATTTGGCATCATGCGAACCATCGGCGGGCAGTCCATGACCGTGCTGCGCAACATCATCAGCGAAGGAATTTTTATTGGCATTTTAAGTTGGTTTATTGCCATTGTGCTTTCGCTACCGTTGTCGGCATTTGTTGGCAATTTAATAGGCACGCTCGCGTTTCGCCTGCCACTGCCATTGGTGCTTTCACCCAGCGCCATGCTGTTGTGGCTGGGCTTGATCGTTGTCGGTGCAATTGCCGCCAGCAGTTACCCCGCCTGGAAAGCATCACAACTGACCATCCGCGAAACCCTCGCCCACGTTTAAATTTCTCGAGCTTGAAGGAGTTGTTATGAATAAGAATGTTGTTCGGATTGTGGTTGTGGTCGTATCGGTTTTGGGTTTGGGATTGATCGCGCACCTGACCAATTTTGTGGGTTTGATTCGACAATTGCACGGCGGGTAAGGCGGTTTTGGTGGTTAAGATTGGTGCTCGAGTGACAAGCTCGAGCACTTTTTTGATTTTGTGAAACTCGAGAGAACCTAAATCACATCAGCAAAGCCACGCAAGAATAAAGCCGTTCGTTTCAATCCTTGAATTTCAAAAACCTCGAGCATGGAAATCAGGCTTTTGACCGACGATTGCCTGGTACAGGGTCATCCTTGCCGTAACCCATCCGCAATTCTTGGGCTTGTTCAACCAATTCGCGCAAAGCCTCCTCTCGAGCGCGATCCAGTTTCAGTTTAAAACCAAGCACATCCTCGAGCGCAATCCGACGG
>CAXTTL010000084.1:0-18011 GCA_964247135.1 uncultured Deinococcales bacterium
AGCGAGTATTCTTGTTTGCCCTGCGCAATTTCGGTGATGTCAACGCCGAGCGGACCCGCGACTTGGTTCAGGGCGGCACGGGTTTTGGAAAGTCCTTGTTTTAATCTTTGAAACCAACTCATCATCTGCTCCTGTGATTACCTTAACCCACGAAGAATCTCGAGTGCTAAAATGGATTCTATCGAGGAGGTATTCATGACCATTGCAACTCGAGCGACCATTGATGATTTGATGAATGTTCAAAGTAAAGCCGAACTGATTCAAGGAGAGATTGTTTTTATGGCACCCACAGGGGATTTTCCAAGTTCGGCAGGTGGTGCAGTGTACTCGAGTTTGCGTGATTATGCCCGTAAAACAGGGTTAGGACGTGCGTATACCGATAATGTTGGTTATATCGTGAGATTGCCGCATCGAGAATCCTTCAGCCCGGATTCTTCGTTTCATGTTGGCGAACGAAGCGGAATGCGGTTTCTCGAGGGTGCTCCCATTTTTGCGGTTGAAGTCCGCAGCGAAAATGATTATGGCGACGCGGCGGAACGCAACATGGCGCAAAAACGAGCCGATTATTTTGCTTGTGGAACGTTGGTGGTCTGGGATGTGGATTTGCTTGGAACGGACGTGATTCGTTCGTACCGTGCCGATGCACCCTATTCACCTCGGGTTTTTCGCAAAGATGAATTCGCCAATGCCGAACCCGCATTGCTTGACTGGACTTTTGCGGTGAACGAATTGTTTGAATGATTTCTCGAGATTTCATACCTCTTCCATCCATGACCTTTAAGGTCTAGAATCGGAAAAGCGCAATTGATGCGCGGGAGGTTTTCATGGGATTATTTGACGGTGTTTTGGGTGGTATTCTCGGCGCGGGTGCAATTGCAGCGGTAACCAAATACGTCGGTGACCACGGCGGGTTGCAAGGTGTGGTTGACCAATTTTCCAAACAAGGTTTGGGCGGCACAATAAACTCTTGGATTGGCATGGGCGACAACGAACCCGTCACCGCCGACCAGATTACGCAAGCTGTCGGTACGGACAAATTGCACGAAATGGCAAAAGAAGCCGGAGTCGAGCCTGCCGTGTTGGCTGGTCAACTTGCCGAGCATCTTCCAACAGCCATCGACAAGCTGACACCAACAGGTAAATTGCCTGATGTTGGCGCAGCCGTGTCGGCAGCCGTTCCAACAATGCCAAAAGTCTAAAGTTAAGCTCGAGAAACCAAAAAAAGCCCCATTGTTGGGGCTTTTTGTTGTGGAGCAGGCTTACAAGAAGTACATGGTTTTGACTTTTGAGAACATGGTCGGGATGGTGTCAAAGTTCAGAAAATTTGCATCTCCAGGAATAAAAACACTGACGGCAATCAATGCTGAAAAAAGCGTCCACAACGAACCCCACCACCAACCAATGATGCAAAAGTAGAGTATTCGCAGGATCAACGGGCGTTCGGGTTTGGTTACTGCAACTTGGGCGGTTTCGGTCATGAATTCCTCAATTCGGGTGCTGGTTTTGGTGTCTCGAGCTTAACCTTAAAATGAAAAACGTGATGTTCAAAACACCTGAACATCACCATCATCACCACTCGAGTTTTAATTGACTTGATTGCGAATTCGTTCCAGACACTTTTCTTTACCGAGCACGGTCAAGACTTCAAACATGCCTGGACTCTCGAGCCTGCCCGTGAGTGCCGCGCGAAGTGGCTGCATGACTGCGCCCAATTTTGTACCAGTCTTCTCGGCATAACCCTTAAAAATTGGCTCGAGCGTCGCTTGATCCCAGGTTATTGCCGCCTCGAGTTGAGGCAGTAGAGCTTGTAAATGCTCCAGTCCCTCGAGCATTTTGGCGGCGGCTTTTTCCTCGAGTTCGATGTCTTTAAAAAAGTACGAGACTTTGGCGGGAAGCTCAGACAACAAATTAAAACGCTCACGCAAAATCTGAACCACGCTCGAGACGTACTCATGGTTTGAAACGTCAAAGCCAGCCGAAACAAGAAATGGTTTTGCGCGATCAACCAGCGTCTCGAGGCTTAAAACCTCACGAATGTACTTGCCGTTGAGCCAGGTCAGTTTCTCGAAATCAAAGACGCTGCCACCCAAACTGACCCGATCCCAAGAAAAATACTCGATCATCTCAGAAACGCCAAAGATTTCTCGACCATCGGGCATACTCCAACCCATCATGCCCAAGTAATTTAAGAGGGCTTCGGGAATCAAACCTTTGGCTTTGTAGGAATCCACGCTGACATCGCCCTTGCGTTTGGAAAGTTTGGTTTTATCGGCGTTCAACAACCAAGGGGTATGAATCCACTCGGGTTGCGTCCAACCAAAAGCCTCAAAAATTAAAATGTGAATTGGGGTACTGACCAACCACTCCTCAGCCCGAATGACATGCGTAATGCCCATGTCATGATCGTCGCACATGGCTGCCAGATGGTACGTCGGAAAACCATCGGCTTTCAACAGCACTTTATCGTCCAGTTCGGCGTTCTTGAAGACCACATCGCCGCGCAAACGGTCTTTGACGATTGTTTCACCAGTCAACGGAACTTTTAAACGAATCGCAAATGGTTCACCATTGGCGGCTCGAGCATCGGATTCTGTGGCACTCAAATCACGGTCACGACGGTCATAACCCCGATACGAGTCTTTGCGGGCTTCAGAGGCTTTGCGGCGCTCATCGAGTTCGGCGGGTGTATCAAAAGCACGGTACGCCATTCCAGCTTTGAGCATTTGGTTTGCGTAAGCTTGGTGCTGTTCGGCGCGTTCGGTCTGAACATAAGGCGCACTTGGACCGCCTTTTTCTGGCGATTCATCGGGTGGTAAACCCAACCACTCGAGCATCTCGAGAATTCGTTTTTGCGATTCTGGATTGAAACGCGCACGGTCTGTATCTTCGATGCGGACGATAAAATGCCCAGCATTTTGCTTGGCAAAAACATAATTGTAAAGCGCCTGATACGCCGTTCCAACGTGAGGGTCGCCGGTCGGCGAAGGGGCAATGCGGGTCTTAATCATGAAAAACCTCGAGAGGGGAGAAGTGAGCGCGAGCAGACGGTAGGGTGCGCCGTGCGCACCAAAAATTGTTGAACGTCGGTGCGCACGGCGCACCCTACGGAACAAGATTGGATTCTACCTGTTTGACTCGTGTTCTCGAAACTCGAGCTTTGACAACAACGGATTCATGCTTGCAGTTTAACCTCGAGTTTCTGGTCTGGCATCCTTGAAATGGCGGATGCGATCACAAGTTAAACTTGAAACGATGGCAACGTTACTGATCAAAAACGCAAAAACCCTGGCAACCATGAACGCGCAAAAACTCGAGCTAGAAAACGCTGGTTTGTTCGCTCGAGACGGCGTGATTGAACAGGTCGCGCCGACCTCCGAACTGCCGAGCAGTGCCGATGTGGTGCTGGATTTAACCGACCATGTGGTGCTGCCTGGTTTGGTCAACACGCACCATCATTTTTACCAAACTTTGACTCGAGCCGTGATCGGCGCTCAAAATGCGAATTTGTTCAATTGGTTGAAAACTTTATACCCAATTTGGGCACGTTTGACACCTGAAGTCATGAGGGTTTCAACGCAACTTGCTTTGGCGGAACTCGCCCGTTCTGGATGCACCACCGCCAGCGACCACCATTATATTTTTCCAAACGGCTGCACCCTGGACGATCAAATTCTTGCCGCTCGAGAAATTGGTTTGCGGCTTCATGCGTCTCGAGGGTCGATGAGTCTGGGCGAATCCAAGGGAGGTTTACCGCCAGATCGCGTGGTCGAAAAAGAAGATTTTATTTTGCGCGATTCGCAACGTTTGATCGAAACCTTTCACGATCCCAAACCTGGCGCGATGACCAGGGTTGTACTCGCACCGTGCTCGCCGTTCAGCGTCACAAGCGACCTGATGCGAGAAAGTGCCAGGATGGCTCGAGCTTTCGGTGTCATGCTGCACACGCACTTGGCAGAAACCAAAGACGAAGAACAATTCTGCCTCGCCCGATTTGGCAAACGCCCCATTGCCCTCATGCAAGACTTCGAGTGGCTGGGCAGTGATGTCTGGTTTGCCCATGCCGTGCATGTCAATGACCTCGAGATTGCGCAATTTGCAACGTGCGGTTGCGGCGTGGCGCACTGCCCGAGCAGCAACATGCGGCTCGCCAGCGGCATTGCCCCGCTCAGAAAGTATTTGAGTGGGGGCGTCAACGTTGGGCTTGGCGTCGATGGCAGCGCCAGCAATGACGGCTCGAGTCTGCTGCTCGAGGCTCGTCAAGCCATGTTGCTCTCGAGGCTCGAGATTGCCGAACAGGAACGGCGCAATGAAGTTTTTAATCCGATTCAACTGACCGCTCGAGAAGCCTTGGAAGTCGCCACCATCGGCGGAGCGAAAGTTTTGGGACGCGACGACATTGGTTCGCTCGAGGTTGGCAAACGCGCCGATTTTTTTGCCGTCAACCTCAACCGCCTCGAGTTCGCGGGCGCATGGCACGACCCGATTGCCGCCGTGGTGTTTTGCGCCACACCAAAAGTTGATTTGACCGTGGTCGAAGGCAAAATCATTGTGCAAAATGGCGAATTGCTGACGCTCGAGACACGAGGTTTGATTGAAAGCCACAACCGATTGGCGAAGGACTTGGTGAACGGTTGAAACTCGAGATATCGAGGCTCGAAGGGTAAAATTTGAGCAAAATTGGAGTTCGCAAAAACGGTTGCGTAGGGTGCGCCATGCGCACCGTTCAACACGCGATTGCTGGTGCATATCGTTCATCCTCCTCGAGCCTGCCAACCTTGCCGCTAGCCGTACTCATCAAAAACACGATACACTTTGTCCGTGATTCAGTTTCACCGCGTCAGCCTCGAATATCCCGTGACCAAAACCTTGGCGCTCGAGGATGTCAATCTTCACATCAAAAAGGGCGAGTTTGTGTACCTGACAGGTCATTCGGGTGCGGGCAAGTCGAGTTTTATGGGTTTGGTGATCAAATCGCTCAAACCGACCAAAGGGCAGGTGTACGTGGCGGGTGATCCACTCGCCAAATTTAAGGCGGGTCGAATTGCGCAGCACCGTCGGCGCATTGGCATGGTGTTTCAAGACCATCAATTGCTCGATCACCTGAGTGTTTTTGAAAATATTGTCTTCGCCCTCAGAATCACGGGTGCTCCCGCCAAAGAGTGGGAGGAGCGCACCATGCACGTCATGCGCATGGTCGGACTCGAGCACAAGCGAAACTCCTTTCCGATTCAACTCTCGCAGGGCGAACGCCAACGGGTTGCCATCGCTCGAGCCATCGTGACCAACCCAGTGCTGCTGCTTGCCGACGAACCCACGGGCAACCTTGACCCCGATGTCAGTTGGGAAATCATGGCGCTCTTGGACGAAATCAACTTAAAAGGGACAACGGTTTTGGTGGCGACCCACTCGAGGGAAATTGTGGACCGTCAACGCCGCCGCACCATTACCTTGCGCAAAGGCAAACTCGTGCGCGACGATCCGAACGGTGGGTATGCGATATGAGTTTGGTTTTTGAAGCTCGAGCATCGTGGGTTTGTAATTTTGAAGGCTTCAAGCTCCAAGCCATAAGCTCCAAGCTTAAAGCTTATCGCTTAGAGTTTAGATTTACCTTTTCAGGAGCAATTCAATAATGCTGTATCACATCAGGCAATCTTGGATGGCGCTCCGTGCCAACCTCACGGCGGGACTTGCCACGTTGACCACCATGACCGTCACCCTGACCATGCTGGCACTCGTGACGCTGGTGGCACTCAACCTCGAGAACATTGTGCGCACCATCGAACGCGATGTGCAAATCACGGCGTTTCTCGAGAACACCAAAACCCCAGCCCAAGCCGAGGCATTGTCCGAAGCGGTTTTGATGGCGTTGCAGGACAAAACCAAATTTCCGGTGCTCGAGAGTGCCAAGTTTGTGCCCAAAGTGGAAGCCTACGCGAATTTGGCGATTGATTTTCCGTCGCTGGCAGACGCAACCTCGTTGGTAGAGAACCCTCTCAGTGACCGCGTGGTGATCAAACTGACCAGTCCGACCAATCTGGTCAGCACCGCCGCCAACGTCAAAGCGATTGTCGGCGTGAAAGATGTCGAGTACGGCTCTGACTTCGCGCAAAAAGTCATCAATGCGATCTCGAGCGTGCGCTGGTTTGGGATTGGACTCGAGGTGCTGCTGCTCTTGAACAGCTTATTCAACATCCTCAACACCATTCGGGTTGCCATGTACGCCCGCCGCGACGAGATCAACGTCATGCGGCTGATCGGTGCGACCAGGGGATTTATCCGACTGCCTTACGTGCTCGAGGGTGTGGGTCTGGGCTTGCTGGCAAGTTTGTTTACGCTCGTCATCGTGTATCCTGCCTATACCAGTGCGGTTGGTCAACTCAGAACGCTCGTGCCGTTTCTGGCACTTATTGAAGACAATGTGACCGTGTTGCAAGTGCTGGCGCTGATTACGCTTTTGGGTGTGAGTTTGGGATTATTGGGCAGTTTGTGGGCAACCAACCGTTACCTGCGTGAAGTCGAATAGAGGAGACAACATGACCAAACATCTGGGTGTGATTTTTGTATTGCTGATCTCGAGCCTCTTGACCGTATCACTCGGGCAGGACACGACCAAACTGCGCGGCTTGGAACAAAATGTGCAATCGCTCGAGCAGAACCTGCAAACCGCCAAAGCCATTCGGGCGCAACAGGCGGCTCGAGCCTCGGCACTTGAAGCGGAACTGCGAAATTTGGGTGGGCAGGAATCCAAACTGAGCAGCCAAGTTAGGAAGTTAAACGACACGCTGAACAAACTCGAGCTTGATCGTTTGGCACTCATTCAAGCCATTGACAAAAATCAGAAAGCCTCGAGCAGCCTGCTGGCGCAAATTGCCAAACTCAACCAAACCGTCAGCGACCAGAAAAAAGCGGTGCAAGAATTGATCGTCAGCATCGACCGCGAACGAAGCTCGAGGTACGTGAAATTGCTGGCGCGGGCGGATAATATTTACGATCTGGCGGTCAAATCCAAAGACTTAAACATGATTGGGCAGAACAATCTTGATGTGATCGATGCTTTAAAGAAAAGTATTTCTGAGCGCGAACAAAAAAACCTCGAGTTGCAAAATGTAATCGCGCAACTGAACGCCAACCAGCGCTTTCTCGAGACCAAAAAAGACGCCATCACCCGCAATAGGGGGCAACTGAACGCCAGCATCGCGCAGTTGCGGCGTACAGCCCAAGGGCGCAAGGTCGTGCTGCTCGAGACGGTCAAAGCGCGGCAACGCAGCGATGCCAGCATTGGCAGCATTTTGAACACGGTCTTCAGGCAACGCCAGGCGTTAAAGCAGGAACGCGCCAGAATCCTCGAGATTCGGCGTCAGGCTGCGTTGGTTGCCGCCAGAAAAGCGGCTATTGAGCGTGAACGAATACGGCAAGAGAACACACGAATTGCCAGGATCAGATCGCAAAAAGCCCGAGCGGCAGCCTTGGCGCAAGAGCAAATTCGTCAACAGCAAGCCGCACAGCAAGCCGCGAATGCTCAGAGCAATTTACCGAGTGTGCCAGTTGCGCAGATTGATTTACCTGCCAGTGTTGGGCGTTTAAGCCAACCAATTCCAGGTGGAAGAATCACCGCCAATTTCGGGCAGCAAGGCGAATACATGGCAATTCAAGCGGATCAACAAGGGGCTGGAGTCTATGCGGCGGCAGATGGTCAAGTTGCACAGGTGAGACTCGTGCAAGCCAATTCAGGTTATACGATCATCATTGCCCACACCGACAGTATTTGGACAGTTTATTCAAATATGCAAGACCCACCCGTTGAACTCGGACAGGTCATCAAGCGAGGACAGTTTATTGGCTATGTCGGCGGTGGCGCGATCAACCCTGCCGATCAACTTCAATTTGCGGTTGCTGTGAACGGTGTGCCAGTCGATCCACGCCCGTATTTTTAAGCCCCTCGAGCCTTATGCCCCAATGCCGTACAACGGGTCGTCGTTGCCAATCGCCAGGCTCGTCACCGAGAACAAAATGGTGCCGTCAAGCGGCGCAACCACACTTTGCAAAACCTTGCCGAACGGGTCGGTAATCACGCCCAAATCCTGCCCTTTTTTGACCTTGCCAAGGCGCATTTTGGGATACCACAAACCTGCAATTTCTGAACGCAACCAAGCGAATTGGGTCAATTCGGTACACACCACGGCGTCGGGCGTTCCCTCGAGCATCCCCAAATGCTGCATGGCGCGTCGCACACCGTTCTCGAGCATGTGAACGTCCTCAGTGGACCACAAGCCGTTGCCGCCCGCCTCAGCCAGAATTGCGGGAATGTTGGAGGCTCGGGCGGCGGAGGTGGTCGTGCCGCCTGGCGCGGCAGCCACCAACAATGGAATGCCGAACGCTCGGGCGAGCGCCAGGGATTCTGGGTGTTGTTCAGGGTAAATTGTGAACGGCTCGAGCGCCTCGATCATGTCGCCGCCGTGAAGATCAATGTAAGCATTGGCGGGTTGAATCGCGTTTTCGGTGATCCACGCCGCGAGTTGCTGCGAGAACGTGCCCTCATAATCGCCTGGAAACTGCCGGTTGAGGTTTTTGCCGTCCACAGGGTTGCTGTAAATGCTTCTGGCAAGATAGGCGGGCATACACACGATTGGCAAGACCACAAGCGTTCCAGAAATATCGGCGGGCGAAATTCTGGCAATGTTGACCGTCGCCGCGATGCTGGCGTATTCCGAACCGTGAATTCCCGCCGTGACGACCAGCATCGGTCCAGGTTTTTCGCCTTTGACCACCGTGTACGGCAGGTCAAACGGTGCGTCCAACTCGAGACGGACATAACCATTGATGCTCGAGCCTGGTTTGACGGTTGCAAACGGAATTTCACTCATGATGCCTCCAATGGGCGATTAGAATCCGAATGATGCAAGTTTAGCGGGCGTTGAGCAATTCCCTGGCGTGCTCCACCGCCGCCCTCGAGTCCGAACCGGAGAGCATTCGAGCCAACTCGAGCACCCGATTTTCGCCGTTTAACTTTTCGACCACGACTTTGGTGCGTCCTTTGACCTCGAGCTTGCTGACCTTAAAATGCTGGGTGGCTCTTGCCGCAATTTGTGCCAGGTGCGTCACGACCAAGACTTGATGGCTCGTGGACAATCGCTCGAGTTGTTCGCCGACCGCGATTGCCGCCGCGCCGCCGATGCCGGCGTCAACCTCGTCAAAAATCACGCTCGGCGTGCCCGAACCCAGCACGCTCGAGAGTGCCAGCATGACGCGGGAAAGTTCGCCGCCAGAGGCAATCTTTGCCAGGCTCCCGAGCGGTTCGCCAGGGTTTGCACCGAACCGAATCTCGAGGTTCTCCGCGCCGTTGATGTTGGCGGGGCAGCTTTCAAAACCAAACTCGAGTCTGGCTTTGGGCATCCCGAGGCTTTGCACGATGCCCTCGAGTTGCGGCGTGACGCGTTTGGCGGTGTCGCGCCTGGCTTTGGAAAGTTTGCTTGCGAGCGTTTCCATTTGGTGTTGCAGCGGCTCGAGTTGACGTTCCAGATCGCTCGCATCCGATGCCGCACGGTCAAGGTCACCGAGTTCCGCCCGAAGTTCATTGGCGTACTCGAGCACCTCCAAAAGGGTTGCGCCGTACTTGGCTTTGAGTTTTTCAATCAGTGCCAGCCTCGATTCGACCGCGTCCAACGCCCCAGGTTCGAGGTTGGTGCGCTCGAGAACATCCCGCGCCTCGCTGGCGATGGCTTGAATGCTCGAGATCGCTTCACGCAAATCCGTGCCGAGTTGTGCGGCGCTGGCATCAAAGCGTGAGGCATTCGAGAGTGCCCTTGCCGCATCCGCCAGCAATGAAACCGCGTTGACCTCGGCATCCTCGAGCGAATCCACGGCAACGCCCATGTCCTGCGCGATTCGCTCGGCGTTCAACAGTCTTTCGCGCTCGAGTCGAAGCGGTTGTTCTTGGCTCGCCTCGAGTTTGGCATCGTCAATTTCTTTGAGTTGATACATCAGCAAATCTGCACGTCGCGCCCGTTCGCGCTCACCCTCGCGGAGCGCCTCGAGTCTGGCGCTGGCTTCGGAAAAAGTCCTGAATGCGGCACGGTACTTCTCGAGGATTTCTTTGCTGCTCGCGTCCAAACCCGCGTCCAAAAACTCGCGGTGAAATTGTGGCTCGAGCAACGCCTGCGCCGCGTGCTGCCAGTGCACCGTGACCAAATCTGAGGCGATGCTCGAGAGTTCACGGTTGGTCACGACCTCGGCATTGACCCGAGCCGTGCTGCGCCCGCCTGCTTGAATGCGCCGAGACAGCGTGGTGTTCTCCCAAAAACCCGTCACCAGCAAACTGTCCTGCCCATGACGCACCAGTTCGGCATCGCCTCGAGCGCCAGTTAAAAGCCAAATCGCATCGACAATGATGCTTTTTCCCGCGCCCGTTTCGCCCGTAAACACGTTCAAGCCCGTGCCCAACTCGAGTTCGAGTGAATCGATGATCGCCAGGTTTTGAATCTCGAGACGCTGCATGACTGCTTTCAGTATACTGGTGAAATTGATTGACAAGATGATGAGGAAAGTTTGGGTTTACCAGATTAGCCTCAAGTTATCGGTGTGGGTTTTGCATTGCATTAAATGCGCTTTTTGATGACGACCAAACCAGAATGGGATGTGACTTTCGGAATCAAATTCAAAAATCATGTGCATTTCCTGTTGGCAGGTCGGGCAATTTGTTGTCAGTTTGTTGTAAGTCCAATCTGGATATCCAGCAAATCGAGCACCACCCATTTCTGGAGTAATAGCCCATTGCACCTCGTCATCATCGGAAATAAATCGTATGCCAAACTCTTCACAAATTACTTTGACCAAAATATCGTCCGCTTGGTCTTCTGGTAGCTCATAATTAATTCCATAGTTTGCATAGTCATCAATGTGAGGATTGTTTATTTCTTCCCTCCAACCCACAATCTTTTTTGCGGCGTAAGTGTTCTCTGGCAATTGTGCTACTCGAGCAGATATTTCGTCCATCTGAAGAAGGCGACAGACTTGATTTTCTTGAAATTGGAAGTACCCATTTTGTTCAGCGCAGTTATCGTCACAACATAAAAAAACTTGAATCAAGCCAACTCCGAACCTGTGAGGGATTTCAGTCGCAATTTGCTCAAGGTTCAGTTGCAACAGCAATTGTTGGGGTTTTTGGCATTTGGGACACTTAGGGATAGATTCATTTTTTCGCAGTGCTGGTACGCCCGCAAATTTGCTGTCTGTTAAATCGCCATCTGTATCTACAACGATTGGATACCAAGTGGCTAAACCATATTTTTGACGCCAAGGCTCAAAAGCAATTTCAACTTCTTCAAAATCCATTCGCTTGTAACGGGATTTCTTTTCACGTCCACCCATAACCGCATCGGTATATCCATTTTTTCGCTTTTCTTTGAGCTTTTTCTCGGCTTCAACTTTGGCTTTGTCAATACTCAAGAAGCTCTTAGTTTGAGTTTGTCCAGCATCTCCAATTCGTCCGTAACGAATGGTTAACTCGGTACTCTCGAGCGTGATTTCATAAAATTTGTGTTGTGTGCCATCACTAAACTCGAGATACCATTGCTGAGATTCCATGATTACGATTTTAACGTAATCATTTGGTTTTGGACAACCACAAAGGGAAGTTTTTGCTGAAATGCTTCATCCCGTCAAACCCGTAAAACTTACGGTAAACTGGTGCAGTGCCTGTCGCCGAAAAAACATTTCAAATGCTCGAGTTCTTAAGCAAAATCGCGCAAACTCCAGCGCCAAGTTTTCTCGAGACGCCACGCTCGGACTTGATTTTGGAAACTTGGGCATCGTTTGGTTTGCAACCAAGCCTCGACGAAATGGGCAATGTGATCGCCAAAGTTGCAGGCAAAAATAAAACTCGAGTGGCATTGTGTGCTCACCTGGATACGGTTTTTGATCTGGGTACAGATTTAACGGTGCGTCAACAGGGACACCGTTTGGTTGGCGCTGGCATTGGCGATAACGCGGCAAGTTTAACGGTTCTCACCGCTTATGCCGAAAAACTGGCGCTCGAGGGTGCACCCTGCGAGGTCTGGTTGGTGGCAAGCACCTGTGAGGAGGGTCTGGGCGATTTGCGAGGCGCGAAACATTTCCTAAAAAATCATGCCGATCAACTCGATGTGTTTATTGCCGTGGACGGTTACATTGGACTGGTGGTCAACCAAGCCGTCGGCGTGCGCCGATACCGCGCCAATTTCTCGAGCGAAGGCGGGCACTCTTGGGGCAATGCGGGTTCACCCTCGAGCATTCACGGGCTGTCCGAGGCGGTGCATGAACTTTACAAGCTGCCGCTCGAAAGCGACCCGCGCACGACCCTCAGCGTCGGCACGATCTCGGGTGGCACGAGCGTCAACAGCATCGCCGCCAACGCCGACCTGCTGCTCGACTTGCGAAGCCTCGATTCGGAATCCCTCGAGCAACTTGACCTTCAAGCCCGAGCCGCGATGTTGCGCGGCGCAAAACGTGCCAAGGTCGAATTGCAACTCGAGCAAGTCGGGAACCGCAGCGCGGGCAAAACCGACACCGCGCAACTGACCAACACCGCCATTCGGGTGCTCGAGCATCTGGGCATTGCCGCTCGAGCCGTGGCTTCCAGCACCGACGCGAACGCTGCGGTGCCGTTTCATATTCCAGCCATCGGCTTTGGCGTTTACAAGGGCGGGAACGCCCACCGCTTGGACGAATGGGTTGATCCCAGCAGTTTGGTACTTGGGCTAAAGGCGCTCGAGGGATTTGTCAATCAACTTGCACTCTAACCTGGCTCGAGTTTAAAACAGGGTTTGTGCGCTTTTACTGATTTGCCAGCCGTGCCCACTGAGGTTCGTGCAACGCACACCCGCCGTACTCGAGTTGCAGACAAAGCCAGCCCACTTCCAGGTCGTGCCGTATTGCAAAGTGGTGTAGGCATCGGCAACGGTGTCGCCGTAACACAACCGAACGCTTTTGCCTTTAAGCGTCATTTCAAAGGCGCCGCCGTAATCGAGCGTGCAATCTGTTGGTCGTGGCGGTATTTTGGCGTTGTTTTGCAAAATATCGCAGCGCAATGTTGTCCCGCTCGCGTCCATAAATCCGGCACAGTGAATGTTTTTGGATGGGGTTTGGAATCCGATCAGATTTGATGCTGCCGTGCTTGGCAAGCTCGAGAATCCAGAACCAAAAACGATCAAAATGACTAAGAACTTTTTCATGTTCACTCCTGAAGCTCGAGGCTTTTGATTTTGAATCTCGGTGATGGTCTGTTGAGAATGGTCTGTAGTCTCAGACCATCCCCTACAAGAATAGATTTTTTGGGAATGCTTGAACGATGCCGCAATTTTTGCCGCGATTGAATCATAGGTTTTCTTTTGGGTCAGGGGGTAGGTGATTAAAAAAGTTTTGTACTCGTCGTCCTCAAACAAAACTTTTTGGTAAAAAACGTTTTTGTTCTCGATCCCCGAGATCACAAAAAAATCGGGTTTGAACAGCTTGTACGTCACCTTGCGGGTTTCGCTCGAGCTGCTTTCGGCGTTAAAGCGCGTCTCGAGTTTTTCCAGCAGGCTGTTGTTGCTGCCGTAGATGAGCATTTTAACCAGACCGTCTCGGCTTTTAAAAGTGCGTCCATCGTCGTTGTCGGAGGCTGGTTGCATGACAAATTGGCTGGGGTAATCGATGCAAAACGCAAACCTGGCATTGCAATAATGCAGCATCGTGCCTTGCGCCATCACGCTCGAGGCTAAAAACACCGACAGCGCCAAGCGTTTTTTCATGCGCCGCAACCGCTGCTGGCTTTGGAGACAAATTTCTTGCCGTCCCATTCCAAGATTTCAAAACTGTAACCCTCGTAATAGGAACCGTAAGCCACCATCTCGAGTTTGCCGTCGCCGTTGAGGTCGAGCAGTCCCGCAATGTCGTACAACTGTTCTAAATGGCGGTTGTCGGCTTCAACGGAAATGTCGTTTAAAACCACATCGTCACCCAAGCTGAGGGTTTGGACTTTGCCGGCAATGATTTTGCGCATCAGCACAAACGAGTAATCTCCCTTTTTACCGCCCGCCGGTGGGTAGTAATTGTTGCCAGACATTTCTTGGTAATGCCGTCCGACCATAAAGACCTCGTCGGTGTTGTCGTTGTCAAAATCGGTTTTGATCACGCTGGTCAGTTTGACGAGCGTGTTTTTCAAGCCTTTTTTGGCTAGAAATTCGCTGGCAATGTTGACGTAAGCTTGCGAGGTATTGGGCAGTACCGTGATGGCTCGAGGGCGAGGATTCCAGGCGGCGCTGACCCCAATTTCAAAAGCTTTGGATTTGTGGCTGGGGGTCAGTGGGACGCTGAACGTCTCCTCGCAAGGGGCACCCATTGATTCGGGTTTACCAGCTTTGGCGCTGCCTGTTGCCCCAGCGTGCGAAAAAAACTTGAAGCTGTCGCCAGAAATGAGTTTTGCCGACTCTTGAGAATTCAACCATTTCTTGCCCGACAATGCGCCGACCACGTCGGGCGCGGAACTGTCCCAGGGTCCAAGAGCGATCACCACGTTTTTAGTGTCACTCGCGCCCGAAACAAAACTCGAGCACAAGAGGAGTGTTAAGCCTGAAATGAGCAGCAAAGATTTTTTCATAAGTCCCTTCAGGCTAACACTGAATTGCAATTTGACCCGAGGCAAATCGAGCATTGAGGCTGTTTAACGCTCGAGAATGACGCTCGAGTAATTTGGATCGGCTTTGATTTGCGCGTCGCTAAACGGCAATTTGACAAATTTCTTTTGCGAGTACAATTCGGTCTGGTCGGCATAATGCGCGTTGTCCGACTGCGGGCTGAGCGAGTACGACAAGAGCGCCTCGGCTTGCGGGTTGTTGTCCGCGTCCCAAGTCACGGTCTGCATGTAACTCGAGCCGTGCATAGGTTCGTAATGTCCGTCTTTCAAGATTGCGCCCTGATAGTTGTACACGCCCTCATCGCTCGAGCCGCCATGAATCGGGATGTGCTTGTCGCCACGAACTGCGTATTGCACGCTGCCAAGGCTGGCATCGAGCGGCACTTTTTGTTTCTCGAGATCAAACACGGCGTCCGTGATCGCGGCATAGACTTGCTCGAGAATCGCGGGGTCGGTTTTCAAATCCCTGGGTGTGTTGACGGGGTCATTCACATCAAATGGGACTGCCCATAAATCTATCTTTTTGGCTTTAGACCAGAATTCGCGCCAGATCACCGCACCCACGCTCTCAAGGTTTTCGCGTTTGTCCCATTTGGCAAGAATCGCGCACGGTTTCTCGAGTTTGCTCGGGCAGTTTTTCACCACCGCATCGGTTAATAATTCCGCGCTGAGGTTGCGGTTGGAAAACAAGATTTGTTGCAATTTTTCCAAACTGAATTTGTTGCCAGCCAAACCATCCGTGCCTGCCAGTCGCTCGAGGATTTGCTTGTAACCAAGACGGGTTCTCAAGCTTCTGGCAGTACCCTCATCGCCGATAATTCTGGGGAAACCGATCAGGGGTTGCTGCAAACTCGAGAGCCAATAACTGTCGTTCGAGTTCATGACCCAGTCCGAACGGGTGAGGCTCGGCATGTTTTTGCCAGCGATGATGCCAGCCTGCGGTGCGCCATTGTCATTGTCCCAATCGCAGGCACTCGAGCTGCCATCGAGAATCGGCAATTTGGCGGCGGCGTAAATCGCCTTGCCCAAAAAGCCTTGGACGCACTGCTTGATTTTCTCTTGGCTCACATTCGGCACCACGCTGATATCAGCATAAAACGCATTGCCTGCCGCATCCGCCGCAATGGTATTGACCCAAGGCACCGCCACATTTTGCTCGAGCGCCCGTTTGATCCCCGCCACACTTTTTGCCTGGTTGATGCGCCACCACTGTTCAATAAACCTCGAATTTTCCGCGTTGGCATCGCGGATGGTATAGGCGAACGTGCTGCCCCAAGTCATACGCAAGGCATCGCTGGCAATCATTTGACCAAAATGCGTGCGCCACAAAGTCCGACTGACATTTTTGAGGCTGCCGTCGGGCTGTAACACTTGTACTGTCACGGTTTTGCTGGTCATCTTGCGTTTTTCGCCGTCGAACCAATATGAGGTTGGGTCGCCCGCCACCAATTTGAGTTCAAAAATCGTGAAACGAAATGCGGTGGAAACCGTGTGCGACCATGCCACGCGGTTGTTAAAACCGATGTTGACCACCGGCACACCCGCCAAACTGCCGCCCATGACGTCCAATTTGCCAGGAATGGTCAAGTGCATTTCATAAAATCGGTCTGGTCCAAACCACGGGAAATGCGGGTTGCCCAACAGCATCCCCCTGCCGTTCTCGGTCACGTCGCGCCCGAGTGCCACGGCGTTGCTGCCCAATTTGGCTTCGTCGGTATCGAGCCTTAAAAAGTCTCGAACCTCTTGGCGTGACGGAAGCTTCAGGTCTGGTCCGCTCGAGGTTTTTGTGCTGTAGGTCGGCGCTTGTGCCGCGTAAATGGCGTCGGTCAGCGGTTCGCTCGAGGCGTGCGAGACTTGCTCGAAGTTGTGCCTCAGCAAATCCAAGACCGTGATTTCGCGCAAGTATTTGGCGTCTTTGCAGTCCTGCGAGAATTTACCTTCATTGATAAAACGGTTGTAACCCTCGACATAACCCGTCATTTCTTCTTGAAGCTCATGGGGGCTGGCGTTATATGCCTTGACCAAGGCGTTTTCGTCGTAGAACGTTTTGAAAAAAAAGTCGCTGCGCAAATTGTTGAAACCAGTCCTCGACGCGCCAGATTGCAAACTCGAGCCGTCTGGTCCAAAAAATTTGGATCGCTCGCCAGAAATGGTGGTCAAGTGATTGGCGAACATGCAGTGGTTGTCGGTCGCAAAGGCGTAGCCCAAGCCGTAACCCAAGCTGCCGTAATCCTCGGCTTTGATGTGCGGAATACCATAACTGGTGCGCCGAATCTCGACGCGGTAATGTTCGGTGTCGTGCGCCAAACCCACCACACCAACCGCCAATGCGAGCAAGCCCAATCCAACACCAAACGCAAATCGTTTGTTTAAATCCATGCCATTTCTCCTTTTGTTCAGGGCATTATGACCCAGATTTGAAATGGATATTGAAATGCACGATTTTCTCGAGGGTTGCCGCAATCACAGCACGGTCTTGATTTTGAATGACCGACTCAAGCAATATTGCCGTTTGCGTGTATAAGTCGAGCGCCGCCCATGCTCGAAGCTCGAGCGAAACGGTTTTTAGCCCAAGTGCAATTTGTTGCAGTTCAACCCATCGCGTCTCGGGTACGAGGTGTTCACGCACAAGCTTGAAATAGCGATTTTCACTGTCAATCATGATGCCTTGGGCAACAGCAACGATCCGTGTCATGCCTTCAGCGATTCCCCAAACTGGTGCAATCATCCGTTCAAGGTCATGCAACTCGAGACCACCCATCATTTTATGAACTTCTTCAGCCCAAGCTTGAAGTTGCTGACTTGCCCAAACGTTGGCTTGTGCTTGCAAATTGGAAAAGTCAAACTCGAGCGCCAAATGCTTGAAGTGCGCCAAAATTTCGTGTGGATCGTACAAAATCTTGGCTTGCCTGAAACCTGGTACAGCCCAAATGGCATGTTCGGGTCTGGAAAATTCGAGCATGATTTTTTCTTGGGTCATGTACGTGATGCTGATCAGAACATTGTTGCGGTATTCGTAACGGTGGCTTTCTCTTGGTTCAGAGGCACACAAGACCTTTAAATCGATATCGCTGTGGGTATTTTCTTCACCTCGAGCCAAGCTGCCCGTTAAAAAAATGCCCAGGGTTTCAACGTCCTTGAGTTCGGCGATCAATGTTTTGAGTAATGGTTCAACATTCATGCTCAAAACCAATCGGGTTTCATCTCGAGCACCGTCACATCCAAACTCGAGAGTACGTTTGACCAAACCCAAACTTTGGGCAGTTCAAATCGGTAAAAGTACGTGCAGGTTTGAATTTTGCCCGTATAGAAGCTCAAATCATCTTCGGATGGTGACTTTTTTAAGGCTCGAGCCACGACC
>CAXTTL010000085.1:0-17799 GCA_964247135.1 uncultured Deinococcales bacterium
GAGGGTAATGTCTTTCAGGTTGTGTTCTCGAGCGCCACGCACCACGATCTTATCCATGTTGACCCCTCTTTTATTGCGTCACAGACGATTGAAGGTTAAATTTTGGAACATCAAGAATTTCAACGTCCCACGATATCATCTGGCGGCGGCGTATGTACAGAGCCAAATGCGGTATTGATAACGGGGTGAAAACGTAACGCGATTCGCAGTGAATACCCCTCGAGTTGTGTTAGATTCCTCAGTTCAAAAGACCAGTTGATTTGATCAAAGTTTGAGTGAGTCCATATTTAAATCTCGAGTTGGCAGTTGGTAGTAGGGTGCGCCTCGCGCACCGTCTTTCACGTGTTTTGATGTGAGGGGCACCTTGCAATCCTTGAGTTTATTGCTCGAGTCAAACCGCTTCCAAATCTGGAGCCTTCATAGTTTCTCGAGTTGGGATTTGCGAGAGGATCATGGCAAGCAAAACCAAACCCGCGCCAATCCAACCGTTTAAATTCAAAACCTCACCCAACCACAGGTACGAAAAAACGGCGGCGAACACTGGCTCGAGCGAGTAGATCACGGCGGCTTGAAAGACGGGTACCGCTTTTTGGGCGGTTGTTTGCAGCAATGTCGTCAAACCCGCCGCAATCAAGCCCAGGTAAAGCACGGGCAGCAAACTCGAGCCGAGCAAGGCTTTCGGGATTCCGTGCTCGAGGATGCCTGGTAACGCCCACAAGCCGCCCAGAATGCCAACCACCAGCACTTGGGTGCTGGCAAGCTGCAAACTTGAGTGACGGCTTGAAACGCGGTCTAGCAGCAAAATATAAATGGCGTAACTGATGGCGCAACCCAGCGTCCAAAGGTCACCGAGCGAAAATTTCAGGGTTTGGGCGTTAAAGCTCATGATACCAATGCCAGCCAACGCCAGAAATGCTGCGACAAACGCCATTCTGGGCACGGATTTGCCCAAGAACGGCAGCGCGAGCGGTACAAAAATCACATTCAAACCCGTGATGAACGCTGCCCTGCCGCTCGAGATGCTTTGAATGCCGACGGCTTGAGTCAAAAAAGTGATGAACAACAACACACCCAAAGGCAGTGCGTCGCGCCACAGGTTTAGACTCGAGCCTTTCAAAAAAGGCAAGAAAAAAAGCCCTGAAACCAAGAACCTTGCCGCCACCAACTCGGCGGGAGAGAGTGTTTTGGTAACAATTTTGACGCCAGGAAAAGTGGTTCCCCAAATGAGTGTTACCAGCACCAACAGTAGCACGCCCACGGTTTGGCTTGGGGTTTTAAAAAAGAACTTCATGGCTAGCGCAGCCTAACAAAAAAGCCCCCAACGTTGGGGGCTTTTGGTTTGGTGTGGTTTAACGGCTGCCGGCGGTGGTTGGGCATTTGAGTTTAACGGCTGCCTCCTGCGCGTCTTTGTAATCGGCTTTGATCTTCAAGGCTTTGGCGTAATTGGTGCAGGCATCGTCTTTCTTGCCCAGGCTTTCGTTGGCTTGACCCAACCAAAACCAGTAGCCGTACTCGTCGGGAGCCATCAAGACCGCTTTGGTGAATTGGGCGCTGGCATCTTTGGCTTGACCCAACTCGAGGTACAAACGCCCGAGGTAATAATAATTCTCGTGGTAGGTCAGTGGGTCGAGCTTGACCGCCAACTCGAGCATCTGACGGGCTTGGTTTTTGTCTTTGGTGATGTAGAGAATAATGCCGTACTGTCCAACCACGAAAGCGTCTTTGCGAGCCGTGGCAGAACGGTTGAAAGCCTGTTTGCATTGCGAGAGGGCATCACTGGTTTTGCCGTTCAAACGCAGCGCCTTGCAGTAAAAGGCTTGGGTGATGTAATCGCTCGGTTTGGAATCGAGCGCTTGACGCAAAGCATCGGTGGCTTCGTCGTACTTGCTCATTTGAAGGTACAACGCGCCAAGGTTGAAAAGCACAATCGAATCGTCGGGGGCAAATTGCAGGGCTTGCTTGAAGAACTTGATGGCGTTGTCTGGTTCTTTTTTGTACTTGTAAATCGTGCCGCGCAGGTTGTTGACTGCCGCTTTGGCTTCGTTGGTGGTCACAATGCGCTCGGCATCATCGAGCACCCGCAGTGCCTCGTCCAATTGACCCTTTTGCAAAGCACGGTCGCTCGAGTCGGTGTACTGACTGACGTAAGTTTGCGCCAAGACCAGGTAGCAGCGCCAGAATTGACCGTCGATGTCAATGCAGCTTTTCATGTGGGTGATGGCGGCTTGGTAGAGGCGCAAATGCAGCTCGACGCGTGCCAGGTTGTACAGGGCATCAGTGTTTTTAGGCTCGAGCACCAAGCAATTTCTGAAGACCACGTAGGCGGCTTGATAATCGGCTTTGGAATAATAAAGCTTGCCCAGGGCGGTGTATTCTTTACAGGTCGCGGCGGGTTGAGTTGGCGTGGCGCCTTGCGCAAACGCAGGCACGGAGAATACTAGAAACGCGAACAGGGTCAAAACGAAATGAAAAGGGTTTTTTGGTTGCACACAATCTCCTTCATGAAAAACCCTCGCGGGTGCTTTCTTTTGATGCTTACTGGTGTCATTCTGGCTGGAGGACATGAGCCGAACAAGGTTTTTGATTAAGCACAAATTTAACTTATCTTCCAAATTGGGGCAGTGCCTTAATGAATGGTACTGAGTACTTCTTGACGTTCGAGCGCATCGTGTGCCCGTTGGCTCGAGAGACGATCACCGGTTTCGGATAAAAACAACGGACCGCGCGAACGCCCAGACAGGTACGAACGCAAGACGCGACTCGCCTCGCCAAGTTTGACCCGCACGCCAGAAAGCAAGGTCAGGGCATTGTCGCGCCAACTGACATCCTCGGCGTTCAGCATCACGATTTCAGTGACGCGCAACTGCGTGGTCTGAACGATCTCACCGAGCGCCTGATTGCGGTTGCGCACATAAGATTCTTGCGCCACGCGCGGCGAACGGTGGGGAATGCTGACCCGTAACGCGGGATTTCGCTCGAGTTGCCCTGAGAACTCCAGGAAATCACCATACGCCCGCAACGCCGCCAACTTTCGTGACACGGTTGCCCTGGCTGTGCCACGACCTGCCAGCACGGACAAGTAATTCTCGAGGTCGGGCGCGTCAAAAACCCGCACAGACTCGAGCGCCATTGTCACATCGGCAATGTAGGCACGGATGGTTCTTTCGCTCGAGCCTCGGGCTTCGAGATACGTTTGAAAATCTTTGGTTGCTTCCATCGCGCTTGAAGTTTACGAACCCCTGCCAGCGAAGAGGTGAATGTGATGTGAGAAGCGTGGGGCAGGGAGCTTCTCTGGGATTGATGGCTTCACAGGTGCTCGAGCCGAAAGCACACAAAGCTTCACGAGCCTGAATCGGTGTGAGGGTAAGGCGTGCCTCGCCCCTCCCAGAGCCTGTTAAACTCGAGCCTGTGAAACCTCTCGCCACGTACCTCTCGCTCGGTTTGCTGGGCATTTTTGCCCTGACCCTGATTTACCAAGTGCTGGTCGGCAAAGTGCCTCGAGAAATCTTCGCGGTTTTGATTGTCGCTCAAGCCCTGACCCGAATTTGGGGCAACCGTAACGGCGGCAGGAATGGTTGGTTTGGTGTGGGTTTATCGTTGCTGCTTGCCGCCGCGATCTTGTTTGCCAAATAACCTCGAGATGCCGTAGGGTGCGCTTCTTGACCATAAAATGCACCTTCTTGATTCCAAGACGCACCTTCTTGACCATAAAATGCACCTAACGGGCATGGTCGCTAACGGGCGGAATCGCTGACGGGCTTGGGGCGCTCACGGGCATGGTCGCCCCGCGCACCAGAGGTACGTGAGACACGGTGCGCAAGGCGCACCCTAACAAAAACTTAAAATTTTCCGTCTTCAGGTTGCGGCAACCCCAGCCCCTCGAGTTGCCCCAAAATCAGGTTTTTGTCGCCCACCAAGACCAGCAAACTTTTCTCGAGCGCTAACATGTTGGGCGCGAGCGTGTTGAGGCTGGCGGCGTCAAAGGTCGAGAGTTCATCGAGGGTTGCGCCCAAGCTCGAGAAGGGTTTGCCTTGCACAAATAATTCTTGGGCAGTGCCAATCAGACCCTCGAGCGTCCCAAGGCTGGCGATGGTGTTGAAACGCCGTACCGCTGCGGTTTTGCTGGCTTCCTCCGGTGTGATGTCCCCTGGGGTGAGGCGTTTGAATTCGCTCAAAAACTCGCGCAGGCTGGCTCCGGTCACGCTGGCTTCGACATCGGTTGCGATGCGCAAATAGCCACTTTTTTGGTTTTGATTCAAGCTCGAGTACACGCCGTAGGTGTATCCCTTGTCTTCGCGCAAGTTTTGCATCAATCGGCTGGTGAAGGTGTCGCCCAACAGGACGTTCAGGCTGGCGAGTTGGTTGCTGCTGGGGTCGGTTGCCAGCGGCGCAGGAAAGATAAAACGAATCGCGGTTTGACTCGAGCCTGGACGGTCCACAATCACCACGCGCTGGGTTTGATTGGCGGGTTGCGGGTAGTTGAGGGTCTCGAGCGGTTTGCTGGTGTTTTTCCAACCTTTTAATGCCGCCTCGAGCGCGGTTTTGAAATCGCTGGGCTTCAGGCTGCCCGCCGCAAAAACGAGCGCATTGTGCGGTTGCATCACGGTTTTGTATTCGGCAATGACATCGCCGAGTTGCATTCTGGAAACGCTCGAGATGTTGCCATTAACCGAATTGGCGGCTGGGTGATCGCGTCCAAAATACTCGCGCAGGGCAACTTTGCGTGCCACGGTGTCGATGTCGTCCTTTTCGGCTGCCAGTTCGCTGAGTTTGGAACGTTGGATTTCCTTAAAATTGGAAACTTTAAAGCTTGGACGCAGCAGGGCGTCGCCGTACAACTCGAGTGCCGCCTTGAGGTTGGCGCTGGCGACGCTCAGGTTAACCGTCGAAAATTGCAGGTCGCTGCCGGCGTTAAAACTCGCGCCAATGCCGTTCAGGGCTTGCTCGAAGGCTTGGGCATCGCGTTTTCCGGCACCCAGACCGAGCAATTCGGTCATGATGCTCGAGCGTCCGGCGTTATTTTGGTTTTCAATGTCTGCGCCGCCACGAAACAGCGTTGAAATGTACGTCAGTGGCAGGTTCGCACGCTGCCAGTAATTGACTTTGACGCCGCTCGAGAGGCTGAATTCGGTCATGGCTGGGGGTTTAAACGTGGTAATGGCGGAGTCTGGCGGACGCGGCACGTTGACTTCATCGCTGTTGCGGCTTGGGGCTGGCAGCACGTTGATCACGACTCTGGCATTGAAATTTAAAACCAGTTTGGCACGCGCCAACAAACTTTTTGGCGTGACCTTGCGGTAGCGCTCGAGGTCAAAGGCAAAACTGTTCGGGTTGCCCAGGTAAAACTGGTAATTGTTCAAGGCATCGGCTTTGGCAGCCAAATCTTGCAAGGCTTCAAGTTTGTGGGTCTCGAGCGCCCGAACATAAGGCACCAAGCTTGCGGCACTCACGCCTTTTTTCAAGAATTCCTTGAGGTTTTTGTCAATCGCCGCCTCGAGCTTCCCTGGCGTGATGCCGCTGGCAGGGATGGCTTCAATGCTAAACACGCCACCCAAGGCTTGCGAAATGTTGGACACGCTGACATCGTCCGCCAAACCCGCCACCACCAAATTCTGGTACAACCGACTCGAGTAACCCTCGCCCAGCACCTGCGCCAGCAGATCGGTTTCGGCATCGTTGTAACCGTACAAGCGCGGGCTGTGCCACGCCATAATCACTTTCGGCGCGGAGACGTTGTCGGCAAAGGTGGCGCGTTTGACCGCCAGCAATTTTGCATCGGGCACGGGTTTGCGCAAAATATCGGACGCTCTGGGAATGCTTTTAAACAAACCCGAGATCAGTGGCTTGATTTTCTTGGGGTCAAAATCGCCAGCCACCACCATCGAGGCGTTGTTCGGCACGTAATAGGTGTTGAAAAACCGTTTGACATCCGCCACGGTTGCCGCGTTCAAATCCTCTTCGGTGCCAATAACCGGATTGAAATACGGATGGTTGCTCGGGTACAGGTATTTGCTCAACGCATCCTCGGCTTGGGCATAAGGCGTGCCAATCACGTTCTGACGCATTTCGTTCAAGACCACATTGCGCTGCAAATCGAGTTTTTTCTGGTCAATGTTTTTGCCCAGATTCGCCATCCGATCCGCCTCGAGCCACAACAGCGTCGGAAGTTGCGAACTCGGACCGCTCGAGTAATAATTGGTGTAATCGGCGTTGGTGCTGGCGTTGTTGCTGCCGCCGCCCGCCTCCATGATCTTGTCAAAATTGGGCGCGGCTTTGGTGCCCATGAACATTAAATGTTCAAACAGATGCGCGAATCCCGAACGCATGGCGGGTTCGTCCTTGGAACCGACCCGAAACCACAAGTTGACCGCCGCCGTCGGCAGGCTGTGATCGACGTGCAAAATCACGGTCAGACCGTTTTGCAACACGTACTTTTCGGTCGCCACGTTGAGCTTTTGGGCAAATGCTCCGGGCAGCAAGCTCGAGACGGTCAAAGCGGTAAAAATCAGGGTTTTTTTGAATCGGTTCATCTTAAACCAAGGGTATCACCTATGCCAATGACCGTGTTGAAATCGTAAATTTGATTTAAAACAGGTAGACTTCGAGCGTGAAAATTGGTTTACCAGATACTTTAAGATACCAGCGTTACGGCGCGTGGTGGGAAGCGTTTTTAACAAATCTTGGCGTTGAGATCATCAAACCCAGCCTGCCACTCGAGGATTCACTGAGCGAGGGAATGCGTCTGATGCCCTCCGAACCCGTGACCGTGCAATTGTTCGTCGGACGCGTGCTCGAGCTTGCGCCGTTGGTCGATGCCATCATAGTTCCAGACTTGAACCCTGGCGCCGAACCAGGCATGGGACAAGCGGTTGACCCCTGGATGGTAGACCTTGCCAGTATGCTCTCACGGCGCTTTTCGCTGCCGGCACTGCACAGCATTCCAACCCGTCTGAACGAAACCGAAACCTCGGGTTTTGCCGTGCGGCTGGGCGTGAACATGATGCAAAACACGACCCTGGTGCGGCGTTCGATGGACCGAATGCAGACGGGCTTAAAACCTGCCAAACCCAGCGAACCAATATGGGCAAAAGCGGGTTTCTCGAGCATCGGTTTGGTCGGCGACCCAAGCTTGCTCGAGACAGAATTTTTACTCAAAGATTTTATCGCCCTTCTCGAGCAATATAAGCTCCATGCTGTGAACGCCAGCGAGATGCCCCGCGAAAAAGTGCTCGAGTTTGGACGCAAGAAATTACCAGACGCGCTCGAGACGGACGTTGAAACCGTGGGCGGCGCGACGTTCTTGGAGGGCAAAGCCCAGATTTTGGGTCTGATCGCGCTTTCGCCCGCCAACGCGCCACTGCAAACCAAACTTGGCAAAGACATTGTCAAACGCGCCCGAAAACCGAGCATTCAACTCGAGCTTGGGGCGGTTGACCTCGAGATGAAAGTGGCGGCGCTTGCGGGGTTGTTTGGGGAAGTGAATTAAGCTCGAGTGTTCTCGGATTTATGGATAGCCAAATGCGGTATTTTTCTTGCTGAACACGGAGAACGGCAGATTGCCTCCTCTCATCCCCGACCCTTCTTGACCATTCCCGCACCTTCTTGTTTTCAAGACGCACCTTACGGGCGAAACCGCTTCGGGCATGGTCGCTTCTCTTCCAGGAGAGAAGGGAGTTTTGTTGATTTCTCGAGAAATCGGAATTCCGTTTCTCAAACGCCATTCAGTTTTGGACTGGCGGTTTGATGATCGGTTTTTTAACTTTCATCTCGTCGTTGTAGGCAATCTTGGTGTGATCCCCCTCGAGCGTTGCCCTGAAACTGGTTTTGTCTGCTCGGGCGAAGCGCTCGGTGTACTCGAAGACCTGGTTTTTTTCGTTGCTGATGATGCGTTGCGTGTACAAAATCGGTGCGCCGCTTTTAATGTCGAGTAGCCGCGCCAGCCAAGGTTCGGCTTTGATGGCTTCGATGATTTCTTCGCCGTGAACGAATTTTAAACCGTATTTGACTTTCAAAATCTCGTACAGCGATCCCGTCAAATCCTGCTCGAGAATCCCTGGGGTCAGGGCGTAATTCAGGTGCGTGCGCTCGAGCATCAGGGGTTGATCGTCCACAAAACGCAATCGCAAGGTGACCGCCATGATGCTGTTCTTGGACATTTTCAGCACCCGAGCGCCGCGTCCAAGGGCTGGCTCGAGCACGCCCGAAATCAGTTTGGTGGTCGTCTCGAAGCCGGCTTGACGCATGTCTTCGGTGAATCCTTTGACCATGCTGAGGGGCTGTTCGACTTTGGCTGGCGCTGGGAACGTACCGCGTCCCTGTTGGCGCACCAACCAACCGTCCGCCTCCAGCGCTTGCAAGGCTTGACGCACGGTGGCTCGAGAGAGTTGCAACGCCTCGCTGAGGTCACGTTCGCTGGGCAGCGGCGTTTCGGCGTCCCATTCGCCGTGCTGCAAGGTTTGACCGATGGCGTCCCGAAGCTGCTTGTACAGCGGAATCAAAGAATTTTTGTCAAGTCGGTACAACGCGCCAGGAAGTTTCATCAAAGCCTCTCAAGTTAATGGTTCGTACCATTATGCTCGAGGTGGAGACCAAAATACAAACCCGATGGCAGGTTTTGACGCATACAGTTCATCAATCGTGCCGTCTGGTAATCTCGAGCATGGCAAGATTACTGTGAATCCCGAGACTTCCGAACTGAATCCCGCATCTCGAGCGCGAGCCTTGTACGTCCTGCTCGCCGCCACGTTCTTGATGTGGGGCGGTTTTTTCATGGTCATCCCATTGATTGGGCTGCACTTCATCAACGACCTGGGTTGGGCTGCCTCGAGCATCGGTTTGATTCTGGCGGTGCGCCAATTTACCCAGCAGGGTTTGACCGTGTTCGGCGGGGCGCTGGCAGACCGTGTGGGGGTTCGCGTTTTGATCCTCTCGGGCTTGCTGGTGCGCAGCATCGGTTTTGCCCTGATGGGTTTCGCCACCAATTTTGTGACTTTAATGCTGGCGAGTTTGCTGGCTGCCCTGGGCGGCGCGTTGTTCGATGCGCCGCGCAACGCCGCCATCGCCGCCTTGACCGAAGACAGTAACCGTGCCAAGTTTTATGCGCTCGGCGGTGTGATCGGAAACTTGGGTATGACGATTGGACCGCTGCTCGGCACGTTGCTGTTCAAAACCGGTTTCACCACCGTCGCCCTGGTCAGCGCCGGATGTTACGTCTTAACCCTGTTGCTGACCAGCATTTTCTTGCCCAACGTCAAAACCTCTGGCGACAGCAACCCGAACAAACCCCTGGCAGGCTTGGGCGTGGTCTTTGGGGACTCGAGGTTCGTGCTGTTCACCGTGTTTTTGATGGGTTACTGGTTGATGTGGTCGCAATTTAGCATCGCCATTTCGCTGGCGGCGGTGGCGGTGGCACACAGCAAAGACGCCGTCAGTTGGGTCTACACCCTGAATGCTTTGATGAGCGTGTTCTTGCAATACCCAGTCTCGAGGTTTCTGGCGGGCAGGGTTAGACCCATGCAAGCCGTGGTGATCGGCATGGGCGTCATGGCAATCGGCATTGGCAGTCTGGCTTTTGCTGGCAACATCGTCCTGTTTCTCTCGAGTTTGGTGGTTCTCAGCTTTGGCGGGGTGATCGCCACGCCGAGCGTTCAAACCACCACCGCCGAACTCGCCAACCCAAGACTGCTCGGCAGTTATTTTGGCGTCAATGCCCTGTCGTTGGCGGTTGGTGGAGGGCTGGGCAACTTGGTCGGCGGCACGCTCTACCAGACCAGTTTGCAACTCGAGAAACCTTGGCTGCCATGGGTGGTCTTCGCTGGGGTCGGATTTTTATGCACGGTTGGTCTGGCGTTTTTGAATGCTCGGATTTCAGTGCAGCAGCAACGCGCCAACCAGACCAGTCAGTAAAATCACCAGCATCGTGCTCGAGCGCTTGGTGTAAATCACAAAGGCTGCCA
Source organism: uncultured Deinococcales bacterium (assembly GCA_964247135.1). Lineage (GTDB taxonomy): Bacteria > Deinococcota > Deinococci > Deinococcales > JAAFIG01 > JANXTZ01. The sequence continues at coordinate 9,957 of CAXTTL010000085.1, forward strand.
AAATTGTCAAAACCCCAGCAACAATCGCCGTTTGCAGATTCAAACTCGAGAATGCCGCACGGGTCAAACTGAGCACGCCACCCGCCGAAAGACCCAAACCGATTGGCAGCAACGCTCCGCGAATCGCCCAAGACCACTTTGAGCGCTTTAATCGTTCCCAAACTCGAGCCAGTGCCGCAGAAGCGATTGCTCCAGGCAAAAACATGCCCAAAAAACCCGCAAAAGCCCCCGCCAGACCCGCCACACGAAACCCGTAAAACATCATGGCGAGCATGTTCGGTCCCGGCACGAACTGCCCGAGCGCGAAACCATCGGTGAATTCTCGGGTGGTCAGCCAATGGCGTTCGGTCACCAAGGAACGCGACATTTCCGAGAGCATGGCGACCCCACCACCGAAGCTGAGGATGCCGTAGCGCAGAAACTCGAGCAGCACCGTGAAAAAATCAGGCATCGGGTTTCGCGTTCCAATTCAGGGCAATGCCGAGCGGCAGCAAGACCAGCAAGACCCACAGGATTGGCAGGTGAAGCACGCCGTTTGCCACGAACGCCGCAAGGGCAATCAAGGGCGCTCCAATGGATTTCAGACCAGGCGGCGCGACCCGCGCCAGTGTTGCCAGCGAAATGCCCACCGCACCCGCCGCCACGCCCGTGAGCGCCCCTGTGACCACAGGACTCGAGAATTCCCGAACCGCAAAATATGCAAAACTCAACCCCAAAATTGCCAGCATTCCAGGCAGGCACACGCCAACGAACGCCGCGATTGCCCCTCGGGTGCCGCGCAGGTGCATTCCGATGTGCGCGGCGAAATTGGCAAAAATAGGACCTGGAAGTAACTGGCTTAAACTTAAACCCTCGAGAAATTCGGCTTCGGTCAACCAGCCGCGACGCGCGACGATGTGGTTGTGAATGTGGGCGCTGCCGCCGCCGCCAAAGGCACTCGCGCCGACGATCACAAACGCCTTAAAAATCTCAAAGCTTGAAGGCATAGCCCAGCATACGAGAATCAAGCGCTGGAAAACCGTACCGCTCGGGTGACGGGTTCGAGTCCCGCTCGGGTGACGGGTTCGAGTCCCGCTCGGGTGACGGGTTCGAGTCCCGCTCGGGTGACGGGCATTCAACGGCTCAGGCATGTCAAACTGCGGAACGTGCGCCTTGTGACCCTAGCGAACATCAACCTTTCTTTAAACGCAAAACCCGTTTTGCACAACATCAATTTCACCTTGCTCGAGCATCAATGTTGGGCGATTCTGGGCGCGAACGGTGCGGGCAAAAGTTCGCTGTTAAAGCTTGTGCGCGGCGATTTGTGGCATAACCCCAATGAGGGAACGCGAAGGTATTTTTTCACCGACCCACCGCGCGAAAGCCCAATCGGCGCGAAAGAACAAATCGCCTTCGTCAGTCCAGAATTGCAAGACCGTTACGCCAGACTCGAGCTGTGGGTGACGGGCGTGGACGTGGTGCGGTCGGGATTCGAGCAAACCGATTTTGTCCACACGGCACTGTTGCCAGATCAAGAAGCTCGAGTTCAAAAACTTCTGCACGATTTTCAACTCGAGCCTTTGCGCGACAAACCCGTGTTGGAGATGAGCAAAGGGCAATTGCGCCGTATTTTGTTGGCTCGAGCACTTGTCAGCAACCCCAGGGTCTTGATGCTCGACGAGTGCTTTTCTGGGGTTGATCCAGAATCAAAAAAACACCTCATGCAAGTTGTGAACGATACGGCTCGAGCTGGCTTGACCGTGCTTTATACCACCCACCGAGCAGAGGAAAAACTCGAGTTCACCACCCACGAACTCAAACTCGAGCGCGGCAGAATCGTTGAAGAATTTCAAACCGTCAAGCCAACCAAACCACGCCGTGCCAAAGCTCGAGCGTCCAAAAAATCGGTGCCATTGATCGAAGTACAACACGCCAACGTCTACCTGGGCAATCCTGTCGGCAGTGAAACCTCGCCGGACGGTTCGGGCGAACCCAGCAAAAAACTGGTGCTCGAGAACATCAACCTGACCATCTCGAGTGCGGAACACTGGGCGATTGTGGGGCACAACGGCGCTGGAAAAAGCACCCTCTCCAAACTGCTGCTGGGCGAACTCGAGCCTGCGCTTGGCGGCACGGTCAAACGTTTTGGTTTGACTCAAATGCCCATCTGGGAGCGTCAAGCCCGAATCGGTCTGATCTCGAGCGACACCCAAGTTCGGCATCGCGTGAATGCAAGCGGCGAAACGGTTGTTGCCAGCGGTTTTTTTGGCAGCGTCGGCTGGACATATCCGCTCGAGAAAGCCCAAAAAAACAGGGTTGCCGAACTGCTCGAAAAACTCGAGATCACGCATTTGGCACAAAAATCGGCGCTCGAGACTTCACACGGCGAACTGAAAAAATTGCTGATTGCCAGAAGTTTGGTGACACATCCCGACATCGTGATTCTGGATGAGGCGTTTGATTACCTCGACGCACACTCGAGAAACCTGTTGTTTGAACTGATCGAATCCGAAGCTGACCGCACGCAATTTGTCACGGTGGCGCACCGACCCGAGGACATTCCGAAACTCAGCACCCACGCTTTAAGGCTCGAGGTTGGACGCATCACGTTTTGTGGGAAGATTGAGAATCTGAAGTTCTGAACGAACAATCCAGCCCTGCTCATGGTGACCTGACGCACCCGAAGTACAATTCTAAAATCAGGAGGATGTGTTGTGACTCGAGTGTTCAGATTGATCTTGGTTTTGGCAATTCTGGGTTCGGCGGCGTATGCCATGCGAAATTTGTTTGTTGCAGGCGAAACTCGCAGCTTGCACGCCCACACCTCGAGTCCGTTGCTGGCGGCTTCCAACATCCCGCCCTTGCTCGATTACATCCCCAATTACTACCAGCACGTCAAACCAATTCTCGAGGCAAACTGCCTGACCTGCCATCTCGAGAACGGCATTGCACCGTTTAAACTGACCGATGCCGCCAGCGCCGTACAATTCTCGCGCAGCATTTATATTGCCACCCGCGACAAACGAATGCCGCCCTGGATGCCAGGTGGCGAAAGCCCAGCCTTTCATCACGCCCGAAGACTCTCGAGTGAAGAGATTGCGATTCTGGCAAACTGGTCTTGGTCTGGCGCTCCGCTCGGCAACTCTGAAAATGCCAAGACTGCCACGCCACTCGAGACGCCCGTCAACATCCGCAATGACCTTCAACTCGAGCCTGGATACGATTTTTCGCCCAATGCCCAACTCTCAGACGAGTACCGTTGTTTCACCCTCGACCCGAAATTTGACACGGATCGTTTTGTCACGGGTTACGACATCCTGCCAGGCAACCGCAAACTCGTGCATCACGTGCTGGTGTACGAACTTCCCGCAGGCATGATTTCGCAAGTTACGCAGCGCGAACGCGAAGAAAACGACGCTCGAGGTGGTTACACCTGCTTTGGAGGACCCAGACTCTCGAGTTCATTGCCTTTGCTGGGCGCGTGGGTTCCTGGCAGCAGCGCCACCAAATTCCCTGCTGGCACTGCCGCCAAAGTGCGCGGCGGCTCGAGGTTATTGATGCAAGTGCATTACAACCTGTTTAACGGCACGGGCACAGACCAAACCACTTTAAAGCTCGAGCTTGGAGAAGTTGGTCAAAACTTTAAAACCCTGCTCAATTTTGGACCTACCGCCCCAGTCGAAATTCCCTGCCCGAGAGATTATCCCAGCGACCTGAACGACCCTTGCAACCGCAGCGCCGCTTATGCCCGCGTGCTGGCACTCAACAACTCTGGTGGCAACCAACGCCGCCGTGACGGACGAATCCTCGAGCAATGCCGCAAAAACCTTGACGATTACTTGACCCCCCGTGACCGAAGCGAAATCAAAACCTCCTGCGATTACCCCGTGCCACCCGTGCAACTCGAGATTCGCGGGATTGCCGGACACATGCACTACCTGGGCAAAAACATCAAAGTCGAAATCAACCCCGACAATCCTGAAAAACGCAAAGTCCTGCTCGAGATTCCGCGCTGGGATTTTCACTGGCAGGGGTTTTACTGGCTCAAAACGCCGGTCATTGTCAACCCAGGCGATACGGTGCGGATCAGTTGCACGTTTGATAACAGCCAGAAAAACCAACCGTACTTGAACGGTGAACAGCAAAAACCGCGTTACATTGTTTGGGGCGAAAGCACGGGCGAGGAAATGTGTTTGAGTTTTATTCAAGCGACGATTAAATAAGGCTCGAGATTTTAGATTCAGGTAGAGTTGATGTATGGCAGCATTTCACCCAGACGAATGGCAAAAGTTTGATTATCAGCTTTTGAGGAACAGTCCAGTGACTCTTTACCATCGTTTGGAAGTTTTGGATCAAGTTTTATTGCAGTTGAAAACAGAGGGTTACACAATTGACGAGTTGGATTGTTCCACTTGGAAATCGGAGGTGGATTTTCATAGAGATATTGCCAAATGTCTCGAGTTTCCAGATTATTATGGTCAAAACCTGGATGCTTTCAATGACTGCATGAAGGACATCGAAGTTCCAGATTTGGGTGGAAGAATTATTGTGCTTCGGAAGTTTGATTCATTCGCACGGCATGAACCAGAAGTTGCGCAAAGCGTGTTGGATATTTTGGCAAGAAGCTCATGGCGTTTTTTGCTAATGGGACAACGACTCATGACTCTTGTGCAGTCTGATGACCCTCGTATTGCCTTTGATCGGGTCGGAGCACACCCTGTCAGATGGAATCCACAGGAATGGTTGAACAAAAATCGAGGATTGTGAAAAATCCCTGTGTTGGTGAGCGCATATTCATGAATCATGAATAAACTTTTATCTCGAGATTCGGTTTTTCACAGCCCACATCAAAACCCCTTCAACCCTTACGCCCTCGAGTTCAGCCTCAACACAATCCACAGTTTCAAGCTCGAGTGTGGATAACCCGTTCAATGCTGGCTCCAGTCGGTCTGCGAGCGTGTTGGCGTTGTCGATTTGCAGTCCCGCGAAGCTCGAGCCGTCCGTAAAAACGTAGACTTTTAAATCATCTAAAATTTCACTCTCGAGCGCTTCGAGTTGTTCGCGCCCAGCAATCTCGAGGTAGAGTCTGCCGCGTCCACCCATGCCCTCACTTCGGTAGTCGATGGTCATTTGCGGACGGTCACTTGTGGGTGCTGCTCGAGTTTCTAAAACTTGATTCGCAAGTTGCTCGAGAGCATTTCTAATCTCGAGCATTTCAGTTTCGGTCAGATCATCCGAAACTGCATTCAAAGTAAATTCTCGCTCGAGTGCAGTTACCGCAAAAGCACTTGGTTTCACTCGAGCAATCATTTCAAGCCATTGTGCGGTGTTGCGTTTCAATCTTGACCGATGCCTTGGTTGGCAATGCCAAAAATATTTTCGGGGTCAATCTCGTGTTTCGCGCCTTCAATCCAACTGCGCCCTGCGGCAGATTTCACTTGCTTGACAAATCCCGCCCGAAGTTTCCCAACGCCGTGATGATGACTGATCGACCCGCCGTGCGCCAGCAAGGTTTCCCTGGCGGCATTCTCGAGAATCGAGAAGGTTTCGGCGGGTTTTGGTTGCCCGACGGTCAGGGCAGCCAAGTAAAAGTACACGCACGCGCCACTGTGATACACCTGCGTCACGCGCCACGAGATGATCGGCTTACCTGGCAGGTTAAGGCGTTCGTGCTCGCTTAAAATGCGGTCTTTCACGGCTTGGCACATCCCTGGCAAGTCCGACCAGGCGACGCTGGTTTCAAAACTTTCGGCGCTGATGCCAAAACGCATCAAAAAATCGCGGATGTAGGCAATGGCAAAGGTCAGTTGATAACCGCGTTTGCCGTTTTCTGGACCCGCCCTAAAACCGTTGTGCTTTTTGGCGAGCCTTCCGACTCGAGCGGCTTGATCGGCAACCTCGCTGGCTCTGCCCTCGTACAAAAAGGTGCAAGCGACCATCGAATCGGGCTTGAAGCCGAGTGGACCGGTGACAATGCGACGCTCGAGGTTGGATTTCATTTTCTTGAACGAGTCTGTAACTTCGGGTTTTAAAGCTTGCCCCATTTGAAATTGAAAGTTGTCCATCAACCTCGCGCTGGCGGGCAGTTGTCCGGCGTGCGCAAGATCTTTCATGAAGCCAAAACCAGACTCAAAATCGTGGAACAACACCGAGTCAAAACGTTTGACTTCGGGCAGGGCAAAAATTTTCAGTTTGGCGCTGGTGATGATGCCGAAATTTCCTTCACTGCCGAAGGCGAGGCTGCGCGGGTCGGTACCCATCGATTCTCTGGGCATGGCTTGACCCGAAATCACGCCCTTGGCGGTGACCATGCGAACGTCGAGCACCAGGTCTTCGATGTTGCCATATTTATTTTTTTTCATGCCGCTCGAGCGGGTCGCAATCCAGCCGCCAACCGTTGAAAATTCGATGCTGTCGGGTTCGTGACCGAGTGTATAACCCAGTTTCTCGAGTTCCGCTTGAACGTCCTGTCCGACCGCGCCAGCCTGAATGTGCGCGAGGTTGTTGGCTTTGTCCAGCTCGAGGATTTTGTTCATGCGGCGCAAATCCACGCTGACGATGGCTCGGGTTTCATCCTCTGGGCATTGCAAGGCGTGGGAGACATTTGTGCCGCCGCCAAATGGCACGAGCACGACTTGGTGTTGAGCTGCCAATGCCACCAATTGAATCACTTGCTCTTCGGATTCTGGGTAGGTGACCATGTCGGGCGCTCGGTGCAAGTGTCCGAGTTTGATGGCGTAAACTTCCTCGAGCGCGTGACCGTGCCCGTGACGGCGGCGTGCCAGGTCGTCTTGGGTGTAAGAAATGCTGGCTGCATCCAGGGCTTTGCTCAGTTCTGGTAAATCTCGAGCGGCTGGAATGGGGGTCAAACCTTTTGGGGTGTAATCGTCTTGAAGTTTTAAATCCACGCCAATGATCCCAGATGCCCAGGAAAGCAGCGCGGGCATTCGTTTGCCCGAGATTTCGTAACGGCTTCCACCCAGGCTGATGACGCCATTCTCGAGGGTGAAATTGGTGTCGCTGTACCCCCAGCCGTCAAAACGTTCGCCGCGAAGCATGGACGGGTCGGCTTTGGGTTGGACATCGGTGGCGTTTTTCACGGACATGCCTCGAGTATAAACGCTGAAAGTGTGGTTTCTCGAGTGTTACTTGCTTTGATGGTCAAGATTTTGGTTTAAACCCTGAAAACGTTCGACAATCTCGAGTTCGTTTTGTTTCTCGAGTGTGCTTGGCGCATGAATGTCCGCGCCCAGAATCGAGACTTGAGCGATGGCAAAAATCAATGTCTGGGCGGTGACAAACACCAGTATCCAAGCGCCCAAACTTGCCCCCTCGAGCACGAACAGCAGCGCGGCGAAGATGGCGGGAATGCTCGAGATTGCCCCAAGCAGAATTGCGGCTCGTAAGGCGGCGATAAAGGTTTTATGGCGCAATTCAGCAACCGCAATGCCAGAACCCAGCATGAACAGGGCAAAACTGACGCCGGTCAAAGGCAACCACCAGTTGCGGTTGTAATGCTCGAGCTTCAAGATCAGCACCGCCAGGACGGCGGTCACCATGACCAGTGCCACCTGAGAGCCAAAAACGCCCAGCACGGCTTGACGCAACGCATTGGCAACATTGCCTTCGGGTTGTTGTTTTAAGGTTTTTTGTAGGTCGTTCAACATCTTGGTCATCGTACAGCGTTTTTATAAAGTTTAAGTACAACCTGGCTGCGCTGCCGAAAACGCAAATTTTGATTCTCGAGTAATCTAGAGCATGTCGCTGAAGTCAGACTTCGAGATGACGCCGCATGGAACGCTCGAGTTTTATTTTTTGGGTTCGGCTCGACTGGTTTTGAATGACCAGGAATTAAAATTATCGT
>CAXTTL010000086.1:0-17676 GCA_964247135.1 uncultured Deinococcales bacterium
CTTGATTCGTTGTTCAGGATCAATTGGATTTGTTTTCATTTCAAATTTTCCTGCAATGTTTTCAAAACCCCTAAACTCGAGCATCAACTTACGACAAAACCTTCCAAACCAAAACATTCTCGAGAATCTCTTGCCACACCAATTCTCGTTCCTCGAGTTCCACCAAATGCGCTAACACTGCGGTTTGATTTAAGACGTAGCTCGAGAGAGAGGTCATGGAAATCTGGAAGGTCGCGCAAACTCGAGCGAGAATTTCTGGGAGGGTGCTGGGGTGTTGGCAGGCAGCAAAAACCGCGCGATTGGCGCGTTCAATCGCCTCAAGATTGGCGTTGCAAATCCCATTAACGTCCGTGGTCGGCTCGCCGTGTCCTGGAAGTAAAACCCGAGCTTCAACTTCTCGAATCACGTTCACACTTTCGCGTTGTCGGGCAATATCCACTGCGAATTGCAAGGGATGTTTCTCGAGGGTCGGAAGTCCAAAAACGGCATCGCTGGCAAAGAGTACATGACCAAATTTGACGGCGAACATTTGCGCGGCATGACCGCCAACGTCAATCAATTCTAGCTCGAGGTCGCAAATGGTCTTAAACCCTGGTTCGTTGAGAATTTTTGTGCCGCTTGGACTGCCCATCAACCATTTGTTCTGCAAACTTTTGGGCGGACGCACGCCGCCGTACAGGTACATCGGCTCGAGGATCGGGTATTTGATGATCGCCTCCTCGAAAATTGGGGCGTAGGCGGGAATGCCGCAAATTTCTTGCAGGTAAGCATTCCCGCCGTAATGGTCGGCGTGTGAATGGGTGTTCAGAATCGCTCGAGGCTCGAGATTCTTGGCGCGGCAGGCTTTCAAGATTTTTTTGGCGTGGTCTTTGTCCGAACCCGAATCGATCAACAATGCGCCGTCGGGCGTCTCGAGCACGCCAACATTCACCGCGCCTGGAAAGTAAAAGGTTTTTGGTGCGAGTTCAATTAAGTCAAGCTGGCTCATGAGGTTCAGATTACCGTGACTTGAGTTTGGCATGTTCCTGATAGGCTGTAGCCATGAGCATAGAAGGTTCGGGCGGAAGACATGTGATCGTCACTGGCGCGAGCAGTGGCATTGGCGAGGCGACGGCACGGCTTTTGGTGGCGAATGGTTGTCGGGTAACACTTGCGGCGCGGCGGGCGGACAAGCTCGAGGCGTTGGCGGCAGAGATCAATCCTTCCGGTAAGCGCGTGACGATTGCGCCGACCGATGTCAACAAACCTGGCGACCTCGAGCGCTTGGTCGAACGGGCGAACGCAATTTTTGGTCGAATCGATGCTGTGGTGAACAACGCGGGCGTTGACAACGGGGCGAAACACTGGTGGACCTTGCCGCCCGAAAAATCGGTGTTGACCTTGCAAACCAATTTAATTGCGCTGGTCGAGTTGACGCGTTTGGTCTTGCCGCAAATGCTCGAGCACAAAGCGGGCAGCATCATCAATGTTGGGTCGGTGGCGGGGCATATTGGAACCTCGAGTTTGTATTCTGCCAGCAAGTTTGGGGTGCGCGGTTTTTCGCTGAGCCTACGGCGCGAACTGGCTGGGACTGGCGTGCATGTGTCGTTGGTGTCACCCGGGTTTATTCGCACGCCATTGACCGAGACCGGCAGACCTGTGCCGATGCCTGGACCCGAAATCGTGGCGAAAGCGATTCAAAACTTGCTCGATCATCCTCGAGCGGAAACGGTGGTGCCTGGTTGGTATCGCTTGCTGATTTTTCTCGAGAATGCCTTCCCAATGATCGGTGATCGGGTGGTCAAACAGATTCGGGCTTCAAAAGTTGGCGAAAAGCTTTAGTTGCTGTCTGCAACGAATTTTCAATTCGCAATGTCAGCAATTTGCAAGCTCGCTTTTGTAATGAGCACTTCCTAAGATTTTTTCTGCCTTGATCCAATTTCGACATTCTTTTCAGGCTTTGAACAGAACTCATAAATTGTCTTTTTAGCGTCCAGTACAGTATCGGCAACAATTTATCCTCACTGGCTCGAGTTTATTCAACCTTATACAAGATAAACGTCGTGTACCACTTGTTAAAATCGAAAAACCTATGTTATACTTCGTCTCGAGCGCAGTTTGAGCAACAGGAGTAAGCCGATATGGTTTGTAGAACGTGTTCGTTGACTCCCTAAAATCAAAATCTGGCGCAACCCTTGGAGGAATTATCATGGCAAAGAAAAAGACCCTCACCAAATCGGATTTGATTGACGTTCTCGCCGAAAAAAACCAAGCCAAAAAGAAAGACATGAAAGCTTTCATGGACTCTTTCGTCGCCGAAGTCGCCAGCGCCCTCGATAAGGGCAACAAAGTCCAAATCACTGGCTTTGGCACATTCGAGGTTCGCAGCCGCAAAGCCCGTACCGGCGTGCGCCCTGGCACGACCACCAAAATCAAGATTCCTGCCAGCAAATACCCAGCCTTCAAACCAGGCAAAGCTTTAAAAGATCAAGTCAAGAAGTAAGCTCTAAACTTTAGAATCTCGAGGGTCAAACGCTGACCTTTGAGATTTTTTTATACCCCGAGTCACCAACTTTTTGCGTTCGTGTTGGCGTTCGGGAGCGCCTGAATCAAGCGATCCAATTGCTCGGAAGTGGGTTCAAACAATGCCGAAAAACTCCAGGTTTTGGCATTTGGGTTGACCTTTAAGGATTTGACATCCAATCGAACGTTCGCCGCCGCCGAGCTTGATTGAAGGCGCACTATCCGCATTTGCATTCCGTCCGTCACCAAATGAATCGCGCTGGGTTTCCAATTTTTGGTCTGAGACTCGAGAATCTCGAACAAACCCCTGACCACCCACAAACGCCCCGTACCAACCAGGCTCTCGAGGTCTTGGGGCAGTTTTCGTCGTTGCGCGGCGCTGCCCAAACGGATCGGCGCGAGTTCTGAGCTTCGACGGTCTTTAAAAATTTCGGTGATTCGTCCTGAAAGCACACGAATCGAGGTGTCATCGCCCACGATCTTTGCTTGCGTCAGCTCCATGACACGAGTTTAACAAACCATGAGGCATTTGAACAAGTTTTTATTTCACATCGTGGTAATTCACTTTGAATTTCTCAAGTGACTCGAGCCGCACATGAAAAACGCCGCCTCCAGTTGAGGCGGCGCTCGAGTCTCAAAGGCTGTTTAAGCGTCTTCTTTGATGACGCCAACTTGCTTCAAACCCCAAACCGCAGCACCCGCCCCGGCGACCACCAAAGCAATTTGACCGATCAAGACCAAAATTGCACTCAGCAACCCGCTCAAGAGGGCGTTAGCCAAGACTCCAGCCACGCCACCAACCACACCTGCAACACCTAAATTCTGAGGCTTGCTGAGTTTGAGCTGAAACGCAAGAGCCACACCGACCGCCGCACCGATCACCAAAGCCAACCATGTCACCATAATCAATACCTCCTGAATACAGTATGCGCTGTCACCCCTAAAAGTTCCAAGTGTCAGTTTCCTCGAGAATCACAACGCAATCACAATGCCTGTTTTCGACTTGCGCCCAAGCCCATTCTCCTGTATATTACCGAGGTTTCTCAACCCGTGGTGATTGGGTTGGGGTTGGCGCGACAAACGCCTTTGATGCGAAAGGAAGCCGTGACCAACAAGTGGGAACCACGCAAAAAGCGTGAAACCCCAAGCTCGAGAGTCGCACTTGAGCCATCACTAAGGAGAGTTCATGCCTACAGTTCAGCAGTTGCTTCGCAAAGGTCGCCGCGTTTTGGTGAAAAAGTCCAAAGTACCGGCGCTCAAAGGCTCGCCACAACGTCGTGGTGTTTGCACGGTCGTCAAGACCACCACGCCCAAAAAGCCAAACTCGGCACTTCGTAAAATTGCGCGTGTTCGTCTCTCGCACGGTATGGAAGTCACGGCTTACATCATGGGCGAAGGTCACAACCTTCAAGAGCACAGCGTGGTCTTGATTCGCGGCGGTCGTGTCAAAGACCTTCCAGGTGTGCGCTACCACATTGTTCGTGGTGTGCTCGACACCCAGGGCGTCAAAGACCGTAACAAGAGCCGTAGCAAATACGGAACCAAAAAGGCGAAAGCCGGAGCGAAGGGCGCAGCGCCCGCCAAGAAGAAGTAAGGGTGATCTGAATGTCTCGTCGTCGTCAAGCTGAAATCCGTCCGGTTCAACCCGATCTCGTTTATAGCGATGTTGTGGTTTCCGCCCTCATCAACCGAATCATGGTGGACGGCAAGAAAAACCTTGCCAGCCGCATTTTTTACGGTGCTTGCAAAGTCATTCAAGACAAAAGCGGCAATGAACCGCTGAAAGTCTTCAAGACTGCCTTTGACAACATCAAACCCCGCGTCGAAGTCCGTTCACGCCGCGTCGGTGGTAGCACCTACCAAGTGCCCGTCGATGTTTCGGCACGTCGTCAACAAAGCGTTGCGCTTCGTTGGTTGGTCTCTGCCGCCAACAGCCGCCCAGAGCGCACCGCCGTCGAGCGCCTCGCCAACGAAATCCTGGATGCAAGTCAGGGTCGTGGCGGCGCGATCAAGAAAAAAGATGACGTGGAACGCATGGCAGAAGCCAACCGCGCCTACGCACATTACCGCTGGTAACGAAAGCAATTAGCTATTGGCAATTAGCGATTAGCTTAAGCTGTTAAAGCTCTGAGCTGGTCGCTAAACGCTGAAATTCTCGAGCAAGCCAAATCAGGCTCGAGAGGAGGTGAACGCCCGTGAATCAAGTGTCAGAAGAACCATCACACAGCAAGTTAGATTTTGAGCGTTTTCTCTCGAGTACAAGAATTCTTTTTAGTCTCTGAGGTTTTTATGGCGAAAGTGGATACCAGCAACTACCTGAACATCACCCGAAACATCGGCATCGCGGCACACATTGACGCGGGTAAAACAACCACCACAGAACGCATCTTGTATTACACCGGACGCGTCCACAAAATTGGTGAAGTCCACGAAGGCGCCGCCACGATGGACTGGATGGAACAAGAACGCGAGCGCGGCATTACGATTACCGCCGCCGCCACCACTGCTGTTTGGGCGAAAGATGGCATCGACTGGACGGTCAACATCATTGACACCCCAGGTCACGTCGATTTCACGATTGAGGTCGAACGCTCGATGCGCGTTCTCGACGGCGCGGTTGCCGTGTTCGACGCCAGCCAGGGCGTAGAACCACAGTCCGAGACCGTCTGGCGTCAAGCCGACAAGTATCGCGTGCCCCGCATTGCGTTTGCCAACAAAATGGACAAGACCGGCGCCGATTTTAGCCTGGTGGTCAACGACATTAAAGAACGCCTCGGTGCAAAACCAGCCCCGATTCAAATGCCAATGGGCGCAGAAGATCAATTTATCGGCATTATCGACTTGATCAAAATGCAAGCCCACTTCTTTACCAACGACCTTGGTACGGACATTCGCATTGCCGAAATTCCAGCCGAATACCTCGAGAAAGCCAAAGCCGCCCGTGCGGAATTGGTCGAAGTCGCCGCCGACGCCAGCGAATCGGTCATGATGAAGTACCTCGAGGGTGAAGAGGTTGACAACGCCGAACTGGTCGAAGCGCTTCGCGTCGGCACGGTCAACCAAATCATGTTCCCAGTGCTTTGCGGCTCGAGCCTCAAGAATAAGGGCGTGCAATTGCTGCTCGACGCCGTGATCGATTACCTGCCAAGCCCACTCGAGATTCCTGCCATTCGCGGTATCGACGAGGCGGGCGAGGAAGTCGAACGTCCAGCCGATCCAAAAGGTCCACTGGCGGCACTCGCGTTCAAGATCATGACCGACCCTTACGTTGGTCGTTTGACCTTCGTTCGGATTTACTCTGGAACACTCCTCAGCGGTTCATACGTCTTTAACTCGAGCAAAGAGAAGAAAGAACGCGTCGGTCGCTTGCTGAAAATGCACGCCAACCACCGCGAAGAAGTGCCATTCTTGCGTGCTGGTGATTTGGGCGCAGTCGTGGGCATCCGCGACGCTGGTACGGGCGACACCCTGATCGGTGACAACGACCCAGTGGTGGTGCTCGAGAGCATCGAAATTCCTGACCCCGTGATTTCGTTGGCAGTCGAACCGAAAACCAAAGCCGACCAGGACAAACTCGGTTTGGGGCTTTCCAAACTTGCCGAAGAAGACCCGACCTTCCGCGTCAAAACCGACCAGGAAACCGGTCAGACGATTATTTCGGGCATGGGTGAGCTGCACCTCGAGATTCTGGTAGACCGTCTGCGCCGCGAGTTTAAAGTCGAAAGCACCGTTGGCGACCCACAAGTCGCTTACCGCGAAACCATCACCCGCAAGGTCGATGTCGAAGGCAAATTCGTGCGTCAATCTGGTGGTCGTGGTCAATTCGGTCACGTCAAAATCACTGCCGAACCGATGGAGCGCGGAAACGGTTTCACGTTCGTCAACGGCGTGGTCGGCGGCGAAGTGCCAAAAGAATTTATTCCTGCCGCCCAAAAGGGCATGGAAGAAAGCCTCGGCAGCGGACCATTGATTGGATTCCCAGTCGTGGACATGAAAGTCACCATGACCGGCGGCAGTTACCACGATGTGGACTCCTCGGAAATGGCGTTCAAGATTGCAGGCAGCATGGCAATCAAAGAAGCCATCCAAAAAGGTGCTCCAGCGATTCTCGAGCCGATCATGCGCGTTGAGGTTGTGACCCCAGAAGATTACATGGGTTCGATCATCGGTGACCTCAATGGTCGTCGCGGTCAAATTCAGGGCATGGATGAGCGCGGTAACGCCCGTATCGTCAAAGCCCACGTGCCACTTTCGGAAATGTTCGGGTACGCCACCGACATGCGCAGCATGACCCAAGGGCGTGCGAGTTACAGCATGTTCTTTGACCATTACTCTGAGGTGCCGAAGAACATCATGACCGATTTGATGAAGAACAAGTAAGGTAAGAAGTTTGAAAGCTCGAGATTGGGGGATGCCCTGATCTCGAGCTTTTTTGGTTAGACGCTCGAGTGCTAAATCCCAAAATTTTTCGTTTCAGACATAAAAATTGACAATTGCGCTACCCTCATCCCCAACCCTTCTCCCAACATCGGGAGAAGGGAGCTTGACGCATTTACACGTGTGGCTCGAGGTTTTTGCCCTTCTGCTGGTTGCGGGAGAGTGATGGATTAACTATTTGCATGTGATATGGGGTTTTTAGGTTTCTCGAGGTACGATTACCGCTAGAACCCAACGCAATATGACCTTTGGAATCAGGAGGAAAAATCATGAATGCCGCACAGAACGTTATCAAACACTGGGAGGCATTCCATGCTGTCGCCCAGCCATACTTGACTCCGATTACGAATGAATCCGAGTACGACACGGCAGAAGCCCTGCTAGACGAAATTACGGATCGCATGGAAACCCCTGACGACCCACGCTACATCACCTTGTTTCGCGTTCTCGCTGAACGTATCAAAAACTGGGAAGATGAGTCTGAACCCATTCCAGATTCCAGCCCAGCCGAGTTATTGGCATATTTAATGGAAGAGCATCAACTCAAGCAAACCGATTTGAGCGAACTGGTAGATCAGAGCACGCTCTCAAAAATTTTGCACGGTGAACGAACCATCAGCAAACGTCTCGCAAAAGCTTTGGGGACACGATTTAATGTGTCGCCAAGCGTTTTCTTGTAAATCTGAATTTGAAGTCTCGAGGTTGGGGGAAGCCCTGATCTCGAGCTTTTTTGTTATAGACGCAATGTTGACAAATGACTTTTTGTCATGTCAATTTTGATATTCACATCATCTCTCGCAAAACCTTACTCGAGTTTGCGACCCAATACCCAGACGCATTACAGCCCCTTGATGGTTGGTACAGAATTTTCAAGCACACCAATTTTCAAAACTTAAACGAAGTCCGAGCCTTTTACCTTCATGCCAATCTGGTCTCGAGAAAAGACGGTGAGTTCACAATTTTTAACGTTGGTGGAAACAAATACCGCCTCATCACACACATCATTTACGCTTGGCATAAGGTTTTTATTCATGCTGTTTTGACCCATAGGGAATACGACAAATGGAGTTCAGGGTCTTGAAACTCGAGGTGAAATCATGTTGAACACTGAGCAACTCACAAGCACTTGGAAAGCACATGCTGATGTCATCAACCTCCGCAGACCCAAAAACGCGGCAGAACACCAAGAACTCATTGCCTTGATCGAACGACTTCTCGAGCTTTCTGCGCCAGACCCAACACAAAGCCCGTATTCCATGCTGCTCGATACTGCCATGATCTATGCCAGCGATTGGGAAGAATCCAACATAGAAATGCCGCAAAGTGACCCTGTGAACGTACTCCGCGCCCTCATGGAATCGCACGGTTGCCGACAAGCCGATTTGGTGCAAGCAGGCGTGATCGATCAACCCAGTCTCTCGAGGGTTTTGCGCGATGAACGAAGTATTTCTAAAAGTATGGCGGTGCAATTGGCGGGTTATTTTAAAGTTTCAGCCAGTATTTTTTTGATGCCATAGACTTCAAAGTGTTTTGAATGAAACCCAGAAACAAAAGCTCGAGATTTGGGGAATGCCCTGATCTCGAGTTTCTAATTTTGCCGCTTGAGGTATTTTTTCAGCATCTCGAGCGCATCGTGAGTCATCGAACCATGAACCGAAGGAACTCCATCCAGCGCAAAAAAAACGACTTCCGAACCCTCGAGCAAATCGGCTTTGGGCGTTCCAGTCCAGTTTTGTGATACATAAACAGCACCCACGTTGTAAATCTGGTCGCCGTTTGGGTATTCAAAAAAATACTTTTTCCCTGAAAGCATCCCTAAAAACTCGAGTTCCAAAATCGTGATGTTGGCTTCCTCGAGCGCTTCACGGATGGCGGTTTCCTCGAGATTCGCCCAGTTCGCACGAGCCACCAATCGTTCCCCAGGCTTTGGTGTCGGTGCGGTGTTGCAACAAGACGTGGTTTTGATCGTCAAGAATCAAAACGGTACTACCAGGCAAAATTATCGGACGATGACCCACCAATTTACGAAGCTCGAGGATGTAAGACATGGCTCGAGCTAAGCATTTTTTGATGAGTTCAATTCACACGATTACAACCGTTCAAAACCTCGAGTCCGTTCCCAATCGGTCACGGCAGCCTCAAACGCCTCGAGTTCGACATCGGCATAATTGACGTAATGCTCGATCACGGCTTCACCAAAGGCAGCTTTGGCAAGTTTAGACTTGGCGAACAAATCCCTTGCAGCCCGCATGGTGCTGGGCACTCGAGGTTTCTTGGAATGATAGGCGTTGCCCTTAAATTCTGGCTCGAGTTCGAGTTTTTGTTCCATCCCGTAAATCCCTGCGGCGATCATGGCGGCAAGCGCCAGGTACGGGTTGGCATCCGCACCCGCCACACGATTCTCGAGCCTTAAACTTGCGCCGTGACCAACCACGCGCAAGCCGCAGGTGCGGTTGTCACGACCCCAGGCGACGCTGGTTGGGGCGAAACTGCCGATGGCGTAACGCTTATACGAGTTGATGTTTGGCGCGTAAAACAAGGTGAAGTCTTTTAAGCACGCCAGTTGCCCCGCCACAAAATGTTGAAAAGCTTGTTCGTCTACCTGAAACAACTGCTTCCCGTCACTCGAGCGTCGCAAACTCATGTGGATGTGGCACGAACTGCCCTCGCGTTCGTTGAATTTCGCCATGAAAGTCACGCTTATGCCCATTTCGGCGGCGATTTCTTTGGTGCCGTTTTTGAACACCACGTGATCGTCAGCCGTCTCGAGCGCGGTTTTGTACTTGAAATTCACCTCGTGCTGCCCAAAATTGCACTCGCCTTTGGAATTCTCGCAGTACAACCCAGCGCCCGTCATTTCGCGGCGCAAGCGTCCAATGAACGGCTCAACCCGCGTTGTGCCCAGAATGCTGTAATCCACATTGTACTGATTGCCAGGCTCGAGGTTGATATAGTGATTTTTGGCGGCATTCTCGTAAGTTTCATTGAAGACAATAAACTCGAGTTCGGTGGCAGCCAGACACTCGAGTCCCATGTCTTTTAATCGCTCGAGTTGATGTTTGAGAATCTGACGCGGGCTTTGCAATACGGGCGTGCCATCTTGCCACTCGAGGTCGCATTGGATCATGGCGGTACGGTCCTGCCAGGGAATCAAACGCAGCGTGTCAAAATCGGGTTTGAGCCGAAAATCGCCGTAACCCGTCTCCCAACTCGAGATGTGATAACCGTTCACCGTGCGCATTTCGGTGTCCACCGCCAGCAGGTAGGCGCAACCCTCAGCACCGTGCGCCGCCACTTCATCCAAAAAATATTGTGCCGTCAACCGCTTCCCCATTGGACGACCTTGCATGTCGGTCAAGGCAATGATGATCGTGTCGATGTCTTCGCTCGAGACGAGGGTTTTAAAATCTTCAAAATTCAGCATGTTGCTCCTCTCGAGCCATCTTACTGTGCGGTCATGCCACCGTCGGCGGTGATGATTGAACCCGTGATAAAACTGGCTTCGTCGGACGCCAAAAACAGTGCCAGATGCGCGATTTCCATTGGTGTACCAGGTCGTCCAATCGGCTGAAACGAGTCAATCGAAGCATACACTTTATCCAAACCACCAAGCATTTCCGCGTGGGCATAATTGATCGGCGTGTCCACCCAACCAGGGCAGATGGCGTTGCAACGAATGCCTTTTTTGGCGTAATCGAGCGCCACGCCTTTGGTCAGCATGACGATGGCGCCTTTGGATGCCGAGTACACGCTCAAGAAAGGTTCAGACACCAGACCATTGACGCTTGAGATGTTGACAATGCTTCCCGCAGCTTGCTCGAGCATCAAAGGCAGCACGGCGCGACAGCCGTAAATCGCGCCTTTGACGTTGACGTTCAGGGTCTTATCTATCACCTCGTCGCTGACTTCGTGCAACAAGCCTGGAATGTTGACGCCCGCATTGTTGACCAGCACATCGACCCGTCCGAATTCGGCGGCGCAAGCCAGCACAAACTCGAGGACTTGGGCTGGGTCGCTGACATCGGCAGTTGCGGCTCGAGCGACCCCACCAGCTTTTGTGATGATGTCTCGAGTTTGGGTGGCAGTTTCAGCATTCAGATCAACGCACATGACCTTGCCACCCTCTTCGCCGAAACGGATGGCGATGGCACGACCGATGCCCGAGCCTGCACCGGTCACAATGCAGGCTTTGTCTTCAATTCGGGTCACGGTTTAATCTCCCGAAAGGGCTTGTTCGGCTCGAGCAATTTCGGCTTGGCGCTTGGCAATGCTTTCGCCTGTCGGTGGTCCAGAGAAGCGTTTGTTTTCAAAAGCAAACCAGGCGATCAGCAGCAAAACGACCATACCCACCGTCAAATACAGGGCTTTGTCGTTGGGTGGTTGAACGCCAATCGCAAAGATCAAGACCACGCCCGCCACCGCACCCGCAGCCACGATCTGAAACAAGCCTCCCAAATTCCAGGGTCCCATTTTGGTCCAAGACTTTCCGTAGGCGAGCATTCCCGCCCCGATGGGCATACCGTAACTGAGAAACAAGAAAATCACAGTCACCGAAACAATCGTGGTGTAAACCGGTGCATAAAGCGTAAACAAAATACTGATGAACGCCCCAACCCAAATGGCAGCGACCGGCGTGCGGTAATTGGCATGAATTCCACGCAAAAAACTTGGAAAACCACCATCCCTGGCAAAGGCAAAAATCATTCTCGAGACGCTGGTGACGGTGGCTAGACCGCACAAGAACTGCGAGAGGAAGATACCGATATACAGCGCGTAACGCAGACCGCTTGGAATCACTTTGCCCATCGTGTCAAAAAACACGTTAAAGCCTTGCTTGGCGGCATCATCCATGTTTGGAATGGCGATCACAAAAGCGCACAGCATGATCCAACCACCTATGCCCGAGTACACGACACTGGTGACAATGCCGCGCGGTACGGCACGTTGCGCGTCTTGGGTTTCTTCGGAGGTGTGCGCCGAGGCGTCAAAACCCGTGATCGTGTAAATCGGCAGCAGCAACCCGAGCAAAAACACGCCCAGCAAACTCGAGCTTGCGGGCCAGACCCCAGCGCCAGCATCGCCGGAATAATTTTTGAACGTCCAGAGCCTCGAGATGTCGTGGGTGGGTGCGTAAGCCAGCAGGGCGATGGTCAGAACGCCGGTGACCGCAAAAATCAAATAACCCGAAGCATCGGTGAGTTTGGTGGTCAGACCAATGCCAAAGTGATTGACGGCGGCTTGAAGGGCAGTGATCAGCACCACAAAAATGATTTGTGTCGGCAGGTCAGCCGTCAATTTTAAATCCGCACCGAACGCGCCCATAAAGAAAAAAAACGTCCCGACGTTGATCGCGCCCAGCACCGTCACGAGTCCCAGCAAATTGAGCCAAGCCGTCGCCCAGCCCCAGCCGCGTCCGCCGAGGATCGAACTCCAATGGTACAAGCCGCCAGCCGTTGGGTAGGCGCTGGCAATTTGTGCCATGCCGAGCGCAAAAATAAGACTGACCAAACAACCAATTGGCCAGCCAATGCCGATACTTGCGCCGCCAACACCGGCGATGCCTTGACCAAGCGAGTTGATGCCGCCGGAGAGAATACAAATGATCGAGAACGAAATCGCAAAATTCGAGAAGCCCTTCATGCGCCTCGAGAGTTCTTGGGCGTAACCCATGCTGTGCAAGGTTTGCATGTCGCGTGCAACGATTTCGGCTTCGGTCTTGTTTGAATCGTTCATACATTCTCCTCCTGAAATGTCTGGATCGAGTCTCCCCTGTTTTTAGTCCTCGAGTTTCGCAGTTTGTGGTGCGTTCCCCTTTCAAAAAATAAAATAAGTCAAGACTCTCGAGGCTTTTTTTAAACGCGCTCAATCGTGACTTTTCAAACCAAAACTGCTCTGCTCAACCCGAGCCTAAAGGCTTGGATGCGGCTGTGTCAAATAAAGTGCAAACTTTAACGCTCGGGTTTTAAAGTCCGAGCCTTTTGAAGATTATTTTTGCGATTTAGCGTCTTGACCGTTCCAGGGAGCGGGTGATCCAAACCCAAAGGTTTGAAAACCTATTTTTGAGACGCTCGAGCAAGCCTGGGGCATGGTGTTTGACAAAGCTTTCGGTGGCGACTTTTGAACCCACATCCTCGCCAAATTGTTCGGTCAAAAAGTACCGATGGTCCATCATCCACAGGTACAAATCGGCTTCGGTGCGGTTTTTAAAAGACTCGAGGGCTTTTGAGCCGCGAATCTCTTGGATCATGTGGCTGTAAATTTTGTCGTACCAACTGCACACCGCTTCGTGCCAAGAAATGTCGCGCTTTAAGTTGAGTCCCAAATAATACTGTCGGGTCTTGATGTGATCGGTCAAGATATCGTAGCGACCTGGGGTCGAAAACATGATCTCAACATGGTCTGGTCGGAGCATCTCGAGTTCGGTTTCGATCAAAAATTTGGCGTACTCGCCTTTGATGATCAAATCCTTCAAATCGTCGCCCCGTTCTGGCGGCACGATCACATCGAGTTCGATCACCTCGGCATCAATAAACTTTTGCCCCTCGAGCGCCGCCACCGAAACGCGGTGGTTACCATCTTTGACAAAATAGGTTTCGCCAACCTTGTACACTTGAATCACCGGCAAACTTTTGCCCTCGAGTTGCAGACGCCGAATGTTCACCCAGCGGTCAACGTTGTGCTCGGATTTGGGCAGGTAAGAGTCGTCAAAATCGCGGTAACGGTCAACGCTACCGATAATCGCATCGACCGGAATGGTCTGGATGCCAACATAATGCTCACCGACGGGTTTGAGTTCTTTGATCGCCTCGAAGGGAATCAGTTCGTTCGATTCGCCGCGCAGCCAGTGCAGCACATCATGAACCCAAGCGCGACGCATGGCTTGCGCTGAATCGTGTTCGGCTTGATTGGCAAAATTGCTCACGTCGCCCCCAAATACAGGATACCCAAGCAAGTCTGAGAAATGTCATGAACCGCCCTAAATGCGCTCAGCAAGCCTTAACTCGAGCACAGCACCAACTTTTTTGGCGTGGCAAAAGCTTGCAGCCGCGAATCGGCTGGAAACCCGAGTTTTTCGAGCAGCATGACCTCGTGCGCGATGCTGAAGGTTGGAACATCGATTGGAGCGCCGTGCGCCGCAAAACCAAATCCTTTGGAGAGTCTCGAGCCTTGCGAATCAATTGCCACGCTGGCAATCACAGCGCATTGAACGCCCATCAAATCACAACTCGAGCCGAAGAGGTGAAAATTCCCGATTTTTGCCGCTTTTTTTGGCACTTTCTCGAGTTTCCAAAACGCATCTTTTTTTGTTCGGTGCGGCACGATCAAGGTTTTTTCCGCCTCGAGAATCATTTCGCGCAAGGGCAGCAACGCTGCCTCCATGCCGACCAGCACGACGCTCGAGGCTTTCAAAGTTGGGTGAAGCATCAGGTTTTTGGCTGCCGGTCGAGCGCCCTTAAAATTGGGGTTGTGACCGTGCGGCGGCATCGGATAGGCTGCCGCATTTTCGCGCACCAAGTTCGACCAAAGCTGCTCGCGCAATTCCCCAACGTTGTTCACAGGCTCGAGTTTCACGCCTTCAGCATAAACCTAGAGAAGTTTGTCTGCCTGGGCATCTTGAAGGCGTTAAACTGCTTGCATGACAGCCATGACCCTTCACGCCCGAGGTTTGATTCACCGTTGGCGCAGCCGTTTACCCGTATCAGACGCCACCCCAGAGATTTCTTTGGGCGAAGGCAACACGCCACTGGTCGAACTGCGCGGTCCACTCGAGGCTCGAGAATTGGGCATTCGCGTGTTTGCCAAATACGACGGCGCGAACCCAACCGGCAGCTTTAAAGACCGTGGCATGACGATGGCGGTCTCCAAGGCGCTCGAGAGTGGGGCAACTGCCATTGCCTGCGCCAGCACCGGAAACACCAGCGCAAGCGCCGCCGCATACGCCTCGAGGGCGGGAGTGGAGTGCATCATCATTCTGCCAGCGGGTTATGTGGCGGCTGGCAAGATTGCGCAAACCATTTTGATGGGCGCAAAAATCATTCAAATTGACGGGAATTTTGACGACGCGCTGCGTTTGGTGCGGTTATTGTGCGACGAAAGCCCAGTTGCGCTCGTCAATTCGGTCAACCCGTACCGCATTGAAGGGCAAAAAACCATTGCTTTTGAAGTCTGTGAAGAACTTGGCGGTGCGCCCGAATATCACGCCATGCCTGTGGGCAACGCGGGCAACATCACCGCACATTGGAAAGGTTACTCGGAACTTTTTGCGGACAACACCATCTCGAGCCGCCCGAAAATGATTGGTTTTCAAGCCGCAGGCAGCGCCCCCATTGTGCTGGGGCATCCTGTCGAAAAACCAGAAACCATTGCCACCGCCATCCGCATTGGCAACCCTGCCAGTTGGTGTTACGCCCTCGACGCTCGAGATCAAAGTTCTGGGGTAATCGAAGCTGTGACCGACGATGAGATTCTCGAGGCGTATAAATTTTTGGCAAGGGAGGGTTTGTTCTGCGAACCCGCCAGTGCCGCCAGTTTTGCAGGAGCTTGGCGCATGATAAAGCAAGGCAAAATCGAACCAGGCTCGAGAATTGTTTGTACGCTAACTGGGCATGGTTTGAAAGACCCGACCACCGCAGGTAAACTGGCAAGCCTTCCAGATGCGATTCCAGCCACGCTCGAGGCAATTAGTAGAGCAGCAGGGTTTTAAACTCTTGGGTCACTCGAGAGCACTGCCATGTTGATGCTGTCAACCCAAACTCCATCCCAAAAAAGCGCATCTCGAGCGATACCTTCTTGCACAAAACCGCACTTTTCGTAAACCCTCTTTGCTCGAGGATTGAACGCAAATACACTCAGGCTGATGCAGTGCAAGCCAACCACGTCCCAACCGTAATCGATCACGGCTTTCGTCACTTCTGTTCCGTAACCTTGATTGAGCACTTCTGGACTCGAGAATTGAACCCCAGACTTTCTCGAGTCAAACGCAATCCAGTCAACATAGGCGTTGCAAAAATCCAATTCTGTTAAGATCACAACACATTGCAAGGATTTCACTGTGCAAAATTCACCCGATACGCACCACTCGAGAAACAAAGACCCCTAAATTAAGGAAATGATGATGAGCCAAAATGCCGTGAAGCGTCTTTATTTGATGCAAGTTGGGTCCGTGCCAGAACACCAAATTCCGATTGTCTGCTATCTGGTGCAAACGGGTGATGGCAAGAATATTCTGATTGACAGTGGTCTACCAGAGGTCATGCCCGAAGGATATTCGGAGTTCGAGAATGGGCAGGACGTCATTGAGCAGTTGGCAAGCATTGGCTTAAGACCAGACGATATTGATACCGTCATTTCGACGCATTACGATGGCGATCATGCCGGAAGGCACGCGGCATTCACCAAGGCGCAATATGTAGTTCAGCGTGTGCATCATTTGGATGCGGACAGCAACCCGCGTTTTGCTGGCGTTCGACCCCAATGGGATCAGCCAATGGAGCGCATTCGGTTGGTGGATGGAGACACGGAACTATTGCCAGGGCTGGAGCTGATTGAGACGAGCGGGCATGTGCCAGGGCATCAATCGGTGCTGGTGCGGTTGCCCAAAACGGGGACGATTTTATTGACGGTTGACGCGGTAGCCTTTGCCAAGGACTTTACCCGTGACGGGCAGGACGACGGTAGCAACCCAGACGCCGAAGCAATCCGCGCCAGTACGATTAAACTGCTTGATCTGGTCGAACTCGAGAAAATCGGGCTGGTGATTTTCGGTCATGATACGGAACAGTGGAAAAAACTCAAAAAAGCGCCTGAGTTTTACGAATAAGTAACATTTAAAGCGTAAACGTGAATAGAACGGCTTGGTGCTCGAGGGATTGTTTTGAAATCATGGAATCCTAAAAATCCTACGGAACATTTCGCCTAGATCACGCGATCTATTCCGCAAAGGTTCGATAAAGGGCTTAGGAATTGATGAGAAAATCGGGTCAGGAACACCATTAAATACACTAGATAGGGCATCAAATATATAGTTAATTGATTCCGCATAAGGTTTTATGTTTTTATTTCTATCTTGTTTAATTATATCAGCATCAATCATGGATTTAATAATTTCATCAATAATTATATCAATCTTTTCACTTTTCTTATTAAATCTTTCCTTTATACTTAGCGAAGATACTCCTGCATCTTTATTCTCTGAAATATATCTCAAAATATCAATACTTAGTTTATCAATATAGTCATTACTTTCAAAGAGATGCCTTAAATGTTCAATTGACTCTGGAGAATCAATGTTTTTAGGGTCAGTAAGAATAGAAAGAATTTTTTCCCTTTGTTCATTAATATTAAAGTTGCTTCCTTTAATGCTATCATAGAAAAGTGCGCATATTTTATGCAAATTTTCTGGCTTATTTTTAAAATAATAAGCAATAAATTCAATCCACTCTACATGAAAATTAAAATTAAGTATTTTAAAGCCATTTTTGATTATTTCACAAGCTTCAATTAATGTAAATTCACTGACTTTAATTATTGGTATTTCATTTCTATACTTTCCAAGCGATTCTTTTACATTTTTCTCATCTTTGTCTGAAATAAAAATAATTCTAGGTTTACCAGAAGGATTTTTATGCAAATCTTCGCCAATTTTTTTAGATAAAGCGTAAAATTTTTCTTTATCCTCAGTACATACTGATTCCTGCATGTTCAAGTTAACCGATTTTTGCAATCGCTGACGCCCCC
>CAXTTL010000087.1:0-17650 GCA_964247135.1 uncultured Deinococcales bacterium
GCGTTGTAAATGTAGCCGCCAGCATTTTCGACGCGCACCAGTGGGCTGTAACTTTCATCACCTATCGAACCGGGCTTAAATTCGGTGGGCGGGAATGGATTTGTTTTTGGACCTGG
This sequence comes from uncultured Deinococcales bacterium, assembly GCA_964247135.1. Classification (GTDB taxonomy): domain Bacteria; phylum Deinococcota; class Deinococci; order Deinococcales; family JAAFIG01; genus JANXTZ01. The sequence continues at coordinate 117 of CAXTTL010000087.1, forward strand.
TCTGATCACGTGTTCTGGGGCAAAATTGACTGTACCAGAATCAAAAGTCAGTGTGCCGTCCGTTCCGAGTCTGGCGTTGCGGGCGCCCTTGCCGACGCTGGCATAGGTCAATTTTGCCGAATAATTGAGTCCCAAGGCATCCGCGTTGCCCTTATCGTTGGTGTCGGTCAGGACGTACCAAACGTTTTTCTTGTCTTTGGTTTGACCACGGTACAAGGGCAGGGTGATCGTGCCTTTGGCTTCATCTATCGTGCCGGATTTCAGCAGTTGCACGGGTCCGACCAATTCTTTTTGGACGCTCGAGGGTGCGGGTCCAAAGTAGGTCAGTGGAATGTCCGCGCCAATGGACGGCGGTGCGGGTTGGGTGTCCCCGCCTTGGGCGACCACGATTCCAAGTGCGGCGAGCAAAATGACGGTTGCGAGGCTCGAGCTGGAGAATTTGAATCCTGGCATGGTTTGTCCTTTACGTGTTCCGAACCTAGAGGGCGAGCATGATTGCAGACAAGGGCGGTTTGGCTTGAACCTTTGCGTCAGGAAATGCTTTAACGCAGAGGTTCAAATCCTGCCTTTAGCTTGCCCCGAGGTGTGGGTAATTTCTGGGTAATCAAATCTTGGTCACTCGAGCATTTTCTGGTATGCCTTACGAAGGGCTTGGGCTGCCGAGAATTCACCAGATTGCTCGAACAAATGAATCAATCTGGCGGTCGCCATTTCACTGAAGGCTTCAATCTCGAGGGCATCTTGGTAGATTTCGATGGCTCGTCTGGGTTCGTCTCGCTCGAGGCTCTGGGCAAGCTTGAGGGCGGCACCCAGCGCCTGATCGGTCATGAGGGTGCGTTTGAGGTTCGCCCATTCACTGGTCGTGTACGGCATAAATTCGCCTCGGTATAACCCAAGTGCCCGCTCTAAACCCTGGGCATCTGGGTTTTTCAGCGCCTTGGCAAACTCGGCGGCATCGACCCAAAGCTCGAGTTGGGATGAGAGTTGGTAGCGTCTTTGTTCAAAAACAATTGGATTAAACTCGAGTTGTCCTGTGTGGATCAACGCGTTTCGGCTGCGCCGCACGACCACGCGAAAATACTCGCGGTTGCTGCGGGTGGCTTGTGCATTCCAGAGTTCGTCACAAATTCGGTCTTTGCTGGCGGCACCGTTCAGGGAAAGCCAAACGATCAGTTCGCTACACCTGGAAAACGGGAAGCGCACCGGTGTTCCAGACAACTTAATCTCGAGGTGTTTAAAGGTTCGCACCTCCAGCAAGCGATGTTGCTGGGTTGGGGAAGGGTTTTTTTTGAATTTTGGTTGGATTGTTTTGCTGGACAATACTTGGCTGAACGGGTTTGAAGCATTCAAAAACATGCCCTCGAATTCCAGTTCAGATTCGCGCCGATTTGTCAGGTTTGCCAGCAAACTGTTGATCTGCCAGGTGATTTCACCGATCATCTCGAGGGCTTGCTGCAAAATCAGTGCGACTTCCTCGAGTTGTTCTGTGCCCAGGGCAATTTGAACGCTTTGCAGGGCGTGAATGCTCGAAAGGGCGGTTTCGAGCTTTTGGATGATTCTCTCTTGGAGTGTGGTGTCCAAGGTTGTCTGGGACTGCACCGATTTCATACCGAAAACCTCCGAGTTGATTTTTAACGCACACTTGGGCATCGAGCGGCGCTCGAGTGGTAATTCGAGCAAAAGTTTTGAACAATTCACTTGGATCGGTAGATTAGTTAGTTAACTGACTTATATTTGATCCTCAGAATCCAAGTCAGCTATCGTTTTGTGCATGATGCCCGAGACCGAATTTAGTGTTTTGCAGTCATCATTTTTGGCTTGACATCCGCCACCGACTGCTCGAGCCAGCGTTCGATGCCGACCAATTGCTGATCGAGAAAATCCGCGTCGTTCATGGCGTTGGCAAGCGTATACGCGCCGTACAAACGAGCCAGAAATTCGGCGGCGAGGCGCTTGGGCTTTGGCTTTTTTAAGGCTTTAAATTGCGCCTCGGCAAACTCGAGGTACAGCCGCAACAAACCTGCGGCATCGTCGGCTTGTTGGTTTTGAATTTCCCGTAAGCCCTGCGCCAACGAGGCGTAAGGGCAACCGTGGGCGGTCAGCAATTCGCGGCTTCGAGACGAATCGTGAACCATTGACCGCAAACGCTCAAACGGGTCGGCTTGGCAACTTGCCAGCTCGAGTTCAACTTCTATCTCTTGGCGCCTGGCTCTGACCACGGCGGCAATCATGTCGTCTTTGCTGCGAAAATGATAATAGACATTGCCCAAGGGAACGTGGGCAGTCTCGGCAATCGTGGCGATGGTTGTGGGGGCAATGCCGCGCTCGTGAAACAGCCTCATGGCAGCCTCGAGCAGCCGCTCTCGCACGGGAGCTTGGGTTGGGTTGTTTTTGATTGAGGTCATCGGTGTCCCCCCGAGTTTGTCAGTCATTTAACTGAATGAGGTTAAATCCTGGTGGCTCGCCTGTCAAGAATTCCCCCGAGTTTGAAATAAACCCGAGGGAAAATGTTTGAAGGAGGTTCAGTTCAGATTCGCACCCGCGAAGGTCACTTTGGCGACATCGCACCAAATGATCAGGCTTTTGAAATTCTCGAGTTTGGTGTTGGCAGGAATTTTGTATTGATAATTGCCCTTGAACGGTGCGCCGAGTTTGCCCAGGTCAACAAATTTTGCGCCCAGTTTTTTGACGGTTTTGCTGGGCACAGCGGCGGCGTACAGGTAGACGTGAAGATCGGGACCCGCCTCGGTTTTGAGGTTTTGAAGTCGCACCACACGGTTGCCATCGCTTTGCTTCAGGATTTCGAGGCTGCCCGTGGTCGGTGCGCCGACGCTGAGGAGTTTGACGGTTTTCTCGAGCGTTCCTATGACATCAGATTTCATGGTTTGGGCGCCAACGTGGTTGGTGTTGATGGCAACCAAACCGAGGGCGGAAACGGCAATAACGGCGCTAACAATCTTTTGAATATTCATGATGGACTCCTTTGATGACTCGAGCAAACTCGAGGGGCGTGGGGCGAGCAAACGGCGGCGGCACGGGTAAATTGAGTGCGTGTGACTCGAGATGGTTAAGGTTTTGGCTCGAGCGTGAAGTTGACTTTGACATCGACCTTTTGGTCGGCGCCAGGAATATTGATCTGGTGATCGCCGAGCGTGACATCGAAGGCGGCGCTGACTTTGACGCGTTGACCCTCGAGCTTGAGCGTGATTGGGGCGTTGAGCGGGGTGGCAATGCCGTTGAGGTCAAATGTTCCGACGGCGATGGCTTTGGTTTCTTTGCCCACCTCGAGCGATTTGATTCCAGCAATCCTCTCAAGCTTGAACACAGCATTCGGATGCTTGTCCGCACCCAGATAGCCCCTGGCGTGTTCGTCGCGCAGTCCAATACCCGTATCGAGTTTTGCCAGGTTGACGCTGACGCTGCCGCTGGTTTTGGCGAGGTTCTTGGGGTCAAAATTGAGTTTGGCGCTGACGGCATTGACATGCCCAGGCACGGGAATCAGGGTCACCCGAAAATTGAATTCGGCACTGGCGGCGGTATTTGCGACACTGTACGGTTGGTTGACGGCGAGTGCGGTCACGGTGAGCGCGGTGGTGAGGAGTGCGGCGAGGATACTTTTGGTTGAACGGTTCATAACTTCCTCCAAGGTCAGTTTAAGTAAGCCAACTGACTGAATTACGGGGCAAATCAAAGAATGGTTCAATCCAAATCGCTGTCTAGACTCGAGTTCAAAAATAAAGAACACCTCGAGCTTTAAACTCGAGGTGTTCCCAGAATTTGCGGTGCTTACGCTTTGGGTTCGTTCAAAATCGTGATTCGACCCTCGAGTCCAATGTCCACGGTTTTCAGGAATTGCACGTAGTCGCTCATGACCGAGTAATCGGGCAGGTAGGTGTCGAGCCTGGGTCCTTTGGCGTTTTTCAGCATGTCAAAGCCGTCGCCTCCGCCAGCCACGAAGTTGTTGGTCACGATCTTGAATTTCGCCGCCTCGTCGAGCGGTTTGAAACCGTCTTTGACGTTGCCAATTTGCACATCTTTGATCCTGGCGCCCGGTTTTTGCGCCAGATCAAAGGTGTATTTTAGCCCTGAAACCTGCAAGAACCGTCCAGCGCCCGCCTCCCATTGGCTGACGCCATTCTCGAGGGCGGCTTTCAGCTCGTTACCGCTAATCTCGAGGGTATAAAGGGTGTTGCCGAAGGGTTGCACGGTCAGGATGTCGCCCTGGGTGATTGGACCCGCCTGGATGCTGGCGCGGACGCCGCCGCCGTTTTGCAAACTGATGGTCGTGCCCAGGTTTTTGGTGCGCCACAGGTTGGCGTCGGCGATCAGGTTGGAAAGGTTGGTCTCGCGTTTGCGGACGTCAGTGCGTTCGCCGTTCAGTTTGACGGCGCTCGAGCCGACCACGGTTTTGCGGAAGCCATCGAGCGGTACGGTGAATGCTTTGAGGGTGGCTTGCAGGCGCGTATCGGCTTTGAAGGTCGCGGTGACTGGCGTGACCGTGCCTTTCCATGCCACCGGCACGCCGTCAGCGTTCAAACTCAGGCGCAGACTGCCGTAAAATTTGCCCCACTCCCAGACTTGGGTGATCAAAATGGTTTTGCCGTTTGAGTCTTTTAAAACCGTTGGATAATTGCCTTCACTGGCGGGCAAACCGTTGCCCTCAAATTTGCCGAGCGGGGTGTGCGAGTGACCGCCAACAATCACACCCACGCCTTTGAGTTGCGGCGCAAGCTTGAGGTCTTCGCCGTAACCCAAGTGCGAGAGCAAAATGATTTTGGTGATGCCCTGGCTGCGCAAATCATCGACGGCTTTTTGCACGCTGGTCAGCGGGTCAAGAAATTTCACCGTATCGCCAGGACTCGAGGTGATCGGGGTTTCTGGCGTGGTGACGCCGACGATACCGACTTTTTGCCCAGCAATCTCGAGGATCGTGCTGGGTTTGATCAGGCTTTTTAAGAGCGGGTCGGCGCTGGCGTCGATGTTGGCGCTGACCACCGGGAAACTGGCGTTTTTGATGTACTCGGCGAGTTGGCTTGGTCCATTGTCAAATTCGTGGTTGCCGATGGTTTGAGCTTGCACACCGAAGGCTTCCATGTACGCCAGGTCTGCCAGACCTTTGTAAATCATGCCGTAAATGGTGCCGGTAAAGACATCGCCCGCGTCCAAGATCACGGGGTTGATGGCATTCTTTTTAAGATCGTCCACGGCGGCTTTGATCCTTCCGACGCCGCCGTATTCGACTTTGAAATCTTTGCCCGCAGCGTCTTTGCCCGTGTAGGGGGTCGGCTCGAGGTGATCGTGGGTGTCGTTGGAATGCAGAATCGTGAAGGTCAGGGTGCTGCCTGCCGCCACCGCTTGGTTGCTGGTTTGAATCGCGCTGGCTGCACCGGTGATGCCCAAGAGTTTTAAAATGTCGCGCCTCGAAATGCTCATAAGTTCCTCCTCGAGAAATACGTTCGAGCTTCATTGTACTCGGTGAGGTCATGGCTGGGTGATATTTGAAACTGGGTTTCTCGAGGGGTGTTCTGTAGCGGGTGACAGTTTGGGTGTTGCGCAAAAGAGGCTTGGTGGTTAGACTGAACCAAGTATTCCTAACGAGCGTTTGTTTTAAATTTAACAAACGTTCGTCATACCCTCAAGTTCTCGGAGGAAACATGACGACCATTCAACATCCTCAAGCCATTGACCAAACCATGCCTCAAACCTCAGACCTTCTGGGTCGTATGCACCCACGCACCCTTTACCGCAACCTCAGCACGCCCAGACTGATCGAGGAAGCCCTCAAGCGCTTTGAAGGTTGGCTGACCAAAGACGGCGCTTTTATCGCGCATACAGGCGTTCACACGGGGCGCAGCGCCCAAGACAAATTCGTGGTCAAAACTGACTCGAGTGACAAGATTTGGTGGGACAGCCCCTACCAAAAACCGCTCTCAGAACAACACTTTCAGACACTGCTGGGCGATGTACTCGAGCATTTTGAGGCTCGAGATACTTTTGTGCTCGACGCCTTCGCGGGTGCGGACGCCAAATTTCGTCTTCAAGTTCAAGTCATTACCGAATTCGCCTGGCACAACCATTTCGCCCGCAACATGTTCATTCCCTGCAACCCAACACAGGCTCGAGATTTTGTCGGCGATTTTACGGTGATCTGTGCACCAAGTTTTAAAGCCGACCCCGCACGGCACGGCTCGAGGACTGAAACCCAGATCGTGATTTCGTTCGAGCACGGGGTGGTTTTGATTGTCGGCACCAGTTATGCGGGCGAGATCAAGAAAAGCATTTTTACGGTCTTAAACCATCTCCTGCCCGCCCAAAACGTCATGCCCATGCACTGCTCGGCAAATATTGGCGCATCAGGCGACGTGGCATTGTTTTTCGGCATGAGCGGCACGGGCAAAACCACGCTCTCCGCCGACCCGACACGGGGCTTGATTGGCGACGACGAACACGGCTGGAGTGACGCTGGCGTCTTCAACTTCGAGGGCGGCTGTTACGCCAAAGTGATCGGCTTAAACCAAAACGTAGAACCCGAAATTTTTCAAACCACCCGCACCCCAGGCACGGTGCTCGAGAATGTGGTCTTTGACCTCGAAACCAGGGAAATTGATTTAAACGATGCCAGCCTGACCGAAAATACGCGCAGCGCTTACCCGTTAAGCCAGATTTCGGGCGCGGTCATCCCAAGCCTCGGCGGGCATCCCAAAAACATTATTTTTCTGGCAGCCGATGCGTTCGGGGTTTTACCACCGATCTCGGGTTTAACGCCGGAGCAAGCGATGTATTACTTTTTAAACGGGTACACCGCCAAGATCGCGGGCACCGAAAAAGGCATTCTTGAGCCGCAAGCCAGCTTTGAAACCGCCTTCGGCGCACCATTTTTGACCCGCGAGCCTCAAGTCTATGCCGAATTGTTGCGCAAAAAAATCGCGCAACACGGCACAAAAGTCTGGCTGGTCAACACGGGCTGGACGGGTGGCGCCGCCGGTGTGGGCAAACGAATTCCAATCGCTTACACCCGAGCGATGGTTCGTGCCGCGCTCGAGGGCAAACTCGAGGGCGTGGCAACGAGCAGACACCCAATTTTTGGCTTGCACGTGCCGATTAACGTTGAAGGCGTGCCAAGTGCCGTTTTGAATCCTCGAGATTCTTGGACGGATCAAGACGCTTACGACTTGCAAGCCCGAAAACTGGCGCAAATGTTCACCAAAAATTTTGTGCAATTTGAACCTGGGGCTTCAGATTTGCTTAACAATTCAAACCCGACATTTTAATTTGGCTTTGAATTTTGTGGTTTGACGCCCGAAGGTATTGACCTATCGAGCGTCAAACTCTACTAAACAACAATTGTCAGAGTTCTGTGACAATTGATATTGCATACTGCTTTCAAGTTCTGAATATCCTTGCAGTCTGAAACGAGAACACACAATGACCGATAAAAATAACCTCGGTGGCGCCACTCGAATCATGATGCTCCCTGCCTTGTTGCTGGGCGTCGCCATCATGACATCGTGCAGTCAAAATATTTCCAAAGACCCAACAATCACAGACGCTCGAGCCGCAAAACCGCAAGTGCTGGTCAAATACCAAATTGCCGAAAACAGCACCAGCGCCCGTGCAACAGGACGCAGCGCCTGGGCGACGGGGCGCAGTGCCTGGGCAACGGGGCGCAGCGCCTGGGCGACGGGCGATCCTGCAACGCTTGTCAATAACCTGGCGATTTGGACACAAATTCATTTGCAACAAGCCCAAACGCTCGCCCCGAACTGGGGTGCAGGCGTCAAGGTGGCTGTGATTGACACGGGCATTGACCTGAATCACCCAGCTTTTATGGGTCATCTGGCACCGAGCACCGATTGGAAAGACTTCATCGACGCTGATACCATCCCGCAAGAAGTCGCCGGTGGCGAGGCTTATGGACACGGCACAAGCGTTGCCAGCATCGTTTTGCAGGTGGCTCCAAAAGCACTCATCATGCCAATTCGGGTGCTTGACTCGAGCGGTACGGGCGACACCAATAAGATTGCCAGTGCGATTGACTGGGCAGCCCAGCACGGCGCGAAAGTGATTAATCTTTCGCTCGGCACGGATGCCGCCAATTTTGATTGCGCGGTCCAAAAATCAGTGGCTTTGGCTATTCAAAATTACGGGACATTGATGGTTTTTGCGGCTGGAAACACGGGCGACACCAACATCAATTACCCTGCGATTACCGTCAAGTCCAATCCCAACAGCAACCCTGCCGTTAAAGCATGTCGCGCCGCGCCGTACAACTTGGTTCCTTCACTCAATGCCAATGTCAATGTCGCCAGTATTTCGGTGGGCAGCGTCAACAGCCTCGATCAAAAATCGAATTTCTCGAGTTACGGTGAAAAACTCGAGATGGTTTCTCCAGGCGAAGACATTTACGGTCCTTATCCCGAAAATTCGGCGGCATCTTGGAGCGGAACCAGCATGTCAGCGCCACTCGTGACTGGGGCTTTGACCCTTGCCTTGGGTGAAAAACTAGGCTCTGGCATCAAAGTACAAGACTTACCCGATATTTTGATTGGCAAAACCGACAATGTTGATAGCCTAAACCCGAGCTTTGCCGGACAAATTGGCAAAGGGCGTTTGAACATCGAGAACTTTTTGAAATCCGTGTTTTAAATTCAGTCTTTCAATTGACACCGGTCCCGAGAACGCAAGGCGTTTTCAGGATCGGTTTGTCAATTCGGAACATCTTCAAGGTTTTATTCTCAGTATGATAAAAGCCGCAGCGACCAGATTGGAGCTGTCAGCATTTTTATGACCGAACCATCGACTCCACTCGAGACATCCCTCGGCGCCATTGCGCGTCTTGAGGGTCATGCCAAATTGAGTGCCTTAATCCAACTGGCAAAGGCGTTTCTCGAGGTTGGTTTGGAGCGCAATCCCAAGCTGGCATTGGAACTTGCCTTGGAAGCCAAAGATTTAGCCACCCAGTCAAGCAACATGGCTGCCTTGGCGCAAAGTCAAGCCATTCTGGGAACCTGTTATGTTGAGAGTGCAAGTTATGACGCAGCCCTTGAAGCGTTCAAGTCAGCCTTCAAACAATATGAACAACTTGAAGATCAGCGCGGCGCCACCAAAATGTTGCTCGAGCAAGGTCGAGTCTACAGAACGCTTGAACAGCACCAGAATGCTCGTGAGCAATTCGCCACCTCACTGGAACTCAGTCGCCTTGCCAATGCCAAAGACCTTGAAGCAGATAACCTCAACGATTTGGCATCCATTTATGACTTGGAAGGCAACAACGTTCAAGCGACCGATTTTATCAACCGTGCCCTCGAGATTCACAGCAGCTTAAAAGACGTGCGTGGACAGGTGAAATGCCTGATTAACCTTTCACTCTCACAACTTAAAATGACCAACTATGACAAGGCGCTTGAACATGAATTACAAGCCTACAAACTCTTCCAAGAGCATCAGCTTAAAGACCCAGACCTTGAAGCGCGCTGCTTGATTGGTCTGGGCAATGTTTACGAAGAAATAGGCAACAACAAAACCGCCCTCGAGTTTTTCTCTGAAGCGGCGCAACTTGCGCAAAAGCATCAACTCAAAAACACCCAAGTGTTGGCGACAGTCAACGCCGGCGAGGTGCAAAACAATTTAAAACACTACGATGCTGCAATTGAGGCTTTTAACCAGGCGCTCCGGATCGCCCGTGAGATCAGAATGCCTTCGGGTGCGCTTTACGCCTACCAGGGTTTGGGTAAAACCTTTAACAGTTTGGGCAAATACCTCGAGTCGCTCGAGGCGTATTTGCAATCCTTGGCGCTGGCTAAAAACATTGTTGACCGCGAAAGTGAAATCATTGCCCTGATCGGTTTGGGCGTCAACCAGCGCAGCCTTGGACGGTTCGAGACCGCCACCGATTACTTTCAAGAAGCCCAAACTTTGGCACGCGCCACCAACCAGAAAAAATATGTTCAAGACAGCATTCAGGAGCTGGCTCAAACCTTTGAAATGTCGGGCGATACAGGGAAAGCCTTGGCGTTTTACAAGGAATACCACCGTTTGGAAAAAGAAATTTTTAACTTGGAGTCCGAAAAGAAATCTCGAGATTTGGCGGTGCAATTTGACCTCGAGCGCAGCCAAACCCAAGCCGAGTTGTACCGTGTGCGCAGCGAGGCTTACAAGCAAAATGCCTTGGCGGCAGATCAAGCCAACCGTGCCAAATCCGAGTTTTTGTCGCGCATGAGTCACGAACTTCGCACGCCCTTGAATGCCATTTTGGGGTTCGCGCAACTCTTGGGCATCTCGAACCTAAACCCCAATGACCGTGAGAGTGTCGAGCAAATCAGCCGAGCCGGCAGGCACTTGCTTGGACTGATCAACGAAGTGCTTGACATTGCCCGCATCGAATCTGGACGAATTGACCTGTCCTTGGAAGCCATCAATCCGATGGAAATTGTGATTGAGAGCCTGGATTTGATCCGTCCGCTGGCGGTTCAATCGGGTATCGAACTTTTAATCAACGAAGACCTGAGCAACCACCGATTGCGAATCACCGCCGACCGTCAACGTTTAAAACAAATCTTGATCAACCTGCTCTCGAACGCCGTGAAATACAACAAAAAAGCGGGTTCGGTCAGGGTCTGGCTCGAGTTAACGAGTGCCGAAAGATTGCGAATCAACATCACAGACACCGGCGTTGGCATCTCGGGCACCAAACTCGAGCAGTTGTTCACTCCTTTTGAGCGCCTCGGGGCGGAACAGAGCCGGATTGAGGGCAGCGGTATTGGTCTGGCGCTCTCCAAACGCCTGAGCGAGGCGATGTCTGGGCGAATTGGCGTCAGCAGCCGACCAAATGAGGGCAGCACTTTTTACATTGAACTGCCAGTCGCCTCAGAAATTTTGTCAACCGCCAACCCCCAACGCTCGGGCGAACCCGAGCTTGAAGCGCAGCCCATCAAACCCATTACGGTGGTTTACATCGAAGACAACCCTGCCAACATTCGACTGGTGCAATTGATTCTGGCAAACCGCCCACACGCGACCTTGTTGACCGCCACGGACGGTTTGAGCGGACTCGAGCTGGTTCGTGCGCAACAACCCAATGTGGTCCTGCTCGACTTGCACTTGCCCGATATTGAAGGCGGCGAGGTGCTAAACCGTTTGCAAGCCAACTCGAGCACCAAGCATATTCCGGTGGTGATTTTAAGCGCCGATGCCAACCCAGAACAAACCGCCAAGTTACTCGAGGCGGGCGCGAAGCAGTATTTGACCAAACCTTTTGATGTGCGTACATTCTTAAAAGTGCTCGATGAAGTGCAGGGCACTTGAGCAGCCTTGAAGTGCAGGACACTCGAGCAGCCTTGAAGTGCAGGACACTCGAGCAGCCTCGAGTCATGAAACTGTAAGAATCACGGCGTTAAAGTAAGTACAAATTCGGTCAGTGAAGGTCAGGGACAGTAAAGGTCAGGGACAATGAAACTCGAATCGCAACAAGCCAAAATTCTGATCGTCGATGACCAAGAAGCCAACATCTTGTTGCTCAGACGCTTGTTGCAAGAATTGGGTGGCTACGACCAAATCGCCAGCACCACCAACCCTCGAGAAACCTTTAACCTGCTGACCGACTTCGAACCCGACATTATTTTACTTGACCTCGCCATGCCCGAACTTGACGGTTTTGGCGTGATGGAACAACTCGGCATGATTCTGCCCAAAGACAGTTTTTTACCAATCATTGTCCTGACCGCCGACATTTCCGCCCTGACCAAACAACGCGCCCTGCAAGCTGGCGCCAGGGATTTCCTGACCAAACCGTTTGACAGCACCGAAGCCCTCTTGCGCATCCGCAACCTGCTCGAGACACGTTCGTTGCACCTTAAACTCGAGGCGCGGGTTCTGGAGCGCACCCACGCCCTGCAAGAAGCCCACACCGAACTTTTTAACCGCGCCCTCGATCTCCAAGCCGCTCAAATCGAGGTGCTCGAGCGCCTCGGAGCCTGCGCCGAATTCCGCGACGATGCCACAGGACAACACACGCAGCGTGTGGGACACCTGGCAACCCAGGTGGCTCGGGTATTGGGCTTGCCAAATACCCAAATCGAATTGATTTCCAAAGCGGCACCTTTGCACGACGTTGGAAAAATCGGAATTTCGGATGCGATCTTGCTCAAACCGACGCGTCTAGACCCAATCGAACGCGCCCAGGTTGAACGCCACACGACCATCGGTGCCCATATTTTAAGACATGGACATTCGGAATTGATTCGCATGGCAGAAGAAATTGCCTTAACCCACCACGAACGATTTGACGGTACGGGCTATCCCAACGGCTTGGCGGGCGAAGCGATTCCAATTTCTGGACGCATTGTTGCGATTGTGGACGTTTACGATGCCCTGACCCACGAACGCCCGTACAAACACGCCTGGAGTCACGAAGACGCCATGATTGAGATTAAAAATCAATCTGGCAAGAGTTTTGATCCAGCAGTGGTGGCGGCTTTTGTAGCCTTGATCGAGCAAAATGTAATTCTGCCCAATCAGGTACAACTCGAGTACGAACCCGAAAGTCGTTAACCGCGTGATAAGCCAGCGCATCAGGCTTGAGGCTCGGGTATCGCAACCAACCGCCAGAAACCCTGACTGGGCGTTAAATTGATTCATGGCGAACATCAAAACCGTTTTGGTCGATGCGTTAAACCCCGTCGGTGCGAACAGCTCGAGTTTTGTCGCGCAAAACCCGCGAGGCGACAGGGTCACGATCACCGCGCATAAAATCTTGCCGATCAATTCTGACCCGCCAAGCGCCGGCTTGGGTCCGATGGAGGCATTGCTGGCGGCGTTGGGCAGTTGTACGGCGGTGGACGTGCAAGACATCATGGCAAAACGTCGCACGCCCTTGACGCGTTACAAACTCGAGATTGAGGGCACCCGAGCCGAGGGAACGCCAGGGCGTTACACCCGCCTTCTGGTGCGGCACATCGGCAGCGGCGAGGGTGTGAGCGCAGAGCAACTCGAGAAAGCCGCGCACCTTTCGCACGAGAAATACTGTTCGGTCGCTGCCAGTCTGCGCGAAGATATTGTTTGGATCATTGAAGCTCGAGTCGAGTGATCTATGGGACTTGAGGGCGTTGAAATGATTGTGAGGGTCGAAAATGCTTTTCAGATCAGCATTCCAGATATTGTGGCTGCCCGCATCCAGACCCCTCGAGATTTGATTGATTACGTCTCGAGCAAGGTCTTGGTTGAAAGCTCAAAGCGCTGCGAAACGCAACGAATCTTTTATGCCATTCGCAAATTTGCTTCGGCTCGAGGTTCAATCCAGCCGAGCACCACACTGGCTGAATTGTTCAGACTTCAATCTTGGACTGTCATTCGAGAACAGCTTGAAATCAAGGATTTCGAGCATTTACCAGGCAATATCTTTGGATTTAAATTGCGCACGGTACGCGAGCTGGTGTTCTGGATTGCAGAAGAGAACCAAGCCAGCAACAAACCGACCATTTGGACTCGAGAATCAATCGCATTGACGATACGGCGTGTGATTTCCGATGTCATCGGACTTCGTGGGTTTTCACAAAACGCTCAGTTGGTGCGGGACTTGGGTTTTAATTAAAACTCGAGTTTTCAAATTCGCACAAACTTCGATTTTGGTTGGAACTTTCTTGATCTGCCCCTCGTAAGGTGAATCAGGAATCACTTTACAGATCGCCAGGAGACCATCATGTTCAGAAATCGTTTTGTCACTCGAGCGCTCGTTCCATTCGCCTTGCTCGCCTTCATCGGCGTGACCCAAGCCCAGAGCCTCAACACGCTCGAGATTGACCGTTTTGTGGCGGACGCCATGAAACGCCATAATGTGCCTGGCGTGGGTTTGGCTGTCGTGATGGACGGCAAGATTGTTTACACCAAAGGTTACGGCGTGCGTGACACCAAAACGAATGCTGCCGTGAATGCCGATACGCTTTTTGCGATTGGTTCGGTCAGCAAATCGTTTACCTCGCTGGGCGCGATGCAGCTTGTGGGTGCAGGCAAGCTCAGTTTGAGCACCAAAGTGAACGCGATATTGCCAAACCTAAAATTTTCCGACCCAGGCAAAGGTGCAACAGTCACACTGCAAAACGTGCTCTCGCACACCAGCGGCATGAATCGGGCGGATGACTTGTGGTATTTCGATAAAACCATCAAAACCCGTGAGGACATGCTTGGCACGGTGGCAAAAATCCCGTTTAACCAACCCGTCGGCAAGACCTGGCAGTACTGCAATCAAAATTTTGTGATCGCGGGCGCGATGCTCGAGAAAATCACCGGCAACACTTGGGAGAATTACACCAAGCAAAATATTTTCGCGCCGCTCGGCATGAAACGGAGCGTATTTGAAAACGCAGATGCGATAAAAGATGGCAATTACGCCCAAGGGTTTCAGTTGGGCTTGAATGGTGCTGATCCAATGCCCGCTTTTGACCGCATGGTGATCGCCGGTCCAGCCGGTTCGATCATCTCGAGCGCGTCGGATATGGCACAGTACGCCGCGTTTCAACTCTCAAACGGCACATGGAACGGCAAGCAAATTGTCTCAAAAAATGCGCTCGAAACCATGCACAGCCGCCAAATCGAGATTTCAGATGTTCCATCACACATCCCAGGTTTGGCATTCCCAAGTTACGGCTTGGCGTGGTTGAACGAAGAATACCGTGGTGTCAAGATCGTCGAACACGGCGGCAACATCGATGGTTTCTCGGCAGAGGTGCAACTTGTACCATCCAAAGGTTTGGGCATCGTGATCCTCAGCAACCTGAACGGTGCGAATGAGTTTACGACCGAGCTTCGTTTGGGCATCACCGAACGTGCGCTGGGCATGACCCCGCTCAGTCAATTTCAACCAAGTGCGCTCAGCGCTCAACTCGAGGCGGCAAAAACCTTCAAACCAGACCTTGGGGTTTTAAAGTCGCTCGAGGGAAAATACGCGCTTATCACAGGTGACAGCGCAGTGCTCAGCGTAAAAGATGGTCAGTTGAGCATTACCCAAGGTGGTCAAACCTTTCCAATGATCGCCGCCAGCAAAACAGAATTTATCGTCAATGTCTTGGGTTCGCTGATCTCACTCGAGTTTCAAATCGACCCCAGCGGTTTGGTTTGGGTCTACCAGGATGGTCAGGTGGTGGGCGTTCGCGTACCTACCTCGAGCACCACACCTGCCAGCAGCGAATTTAAAAATGCTGGAAATCAGTACAGTTTCACGCTCCCAGCGAATTTAAGCTTGGCGCAGCAAACCCCGAATTTCAGCGTGTTTCAATCGGCAAATCCTGCCGCCACCGTGATTGTGGCAACCACCAAAACGCAAGCCGACCTCGAGCAAAGCGTCAAGGTGGTGGTGGATCAGTTTGACCCCAGTTTCAAGCAAAAACCAGACAACGTTCGGGAATTACCAGCCATCAACGGTGTGGTTTGGACGCAGTATTTATATCAATTGCCTAACGATCAAATTTTGGTGGCGCTGGCAGCCGTCAAGGGCGACACGGCTTTTGTCGTGATCGTGCAACTGAAAACCGCCGATGTGGGCGCGTTCACGCCGAGCATCAATGGGTTGCTCTCGAGTTTTAAGATTCTGATTTAAACCGTCCACAATAGAATTTTCTCGAGTCTCGAGGTCATCCGAATCCCAGTTTCACCCACCCAAAATCCGAGTGGGTGATTTTTATGGTTTCGCCAAATCCATCGTCCAATATGGGCTGTTCGGGCTTGCATTTGGGAACAGTGCCGCCACGCCGATTTCGCTAAAATTGGCGTTCATGATGTTGGCACAGTGCCCCGCACTGTTCAACCAGGCGTCCATCACAATTTGGGTGGTGGACTGCCCCCAGGCGATGTTCTCGCCCCAAGTGTTGAACGTATAACCCTGGATTTTCATTCTGTCCCCAGGACTCGAGCCGTTGGAACCCGTGTGATCAAAAAAATTGTGGTCGATCATGTCTTGATTGTGCGCTCGAGCCGCCGCCTCGAGTTTGCTGTTCCAAGCCAAAGCTGGCGCGGCGGGATAATTTTTGGTTCCACAAGTCCGTGCTGAAGCTCGGGCGGCGTTGACTTGATTGAGAATATCTTGGTTGAAAGCGTTTAAGGTTGTGGTTGGCGGTGTGGTCGCGCCAGGTTTGGAAATCATGGGGTTGCTCGTGCCGCAAGCGGTCAAGCTGAGCAGCAAAACAATCGCAACCTGAAATCTCGGGTGTCCAGACATACCCTAGAGTTTACGAAAGACTATGGGTTTTTGAGGGTCAAAATTGTGTTGAGAATGAAGCTCGAGCCAATAAATCAGCGCCAACTTTTCAAAGTCTTGATCTCTTGCCACAATAAACATCATGAACAGTGTTTTGCAAAATTCAATTGCTCAACTATCAACCAACGAACAACTCGAGTTGGCACAATGGATTATTGGCAATGTTCAGGCGCAACAAGAATGAAACATCCCAGATTTAACACCGCTTGAACTTCGTTAAGTATTGCAACGCGCCAGCGATCACCCTCGAGATGCTAAACCCCCAGAGCAGTTGTTTGATGCCATCAAAACCAACCGTGAAATTCGGAATGCTTGATGTATTTCTTGGTTCTTGATGACAAATTCAAGACCAATTGCTTCACATCAGTCAGAATTTCAGTGAAGCTCGAGGGCAACAATTTGTTCGGGTTCTCAAAAATGGCTTTGATACATCGTTCGCGTGGTGGCTTGTTACCATGTTCGCAGTGACCCTGAAACTTGGTTGCGGCAATAACACTTCACTCGAGCGTCACCCTTTGCACACATCTGCAAAATATAAACCACTAGAATAGATTCATGTCGCTCGAGTTGATTTTCATGCTGGTCTTGGCGTATTTGGTGGGCAGTTTGCCGTTTGGGTACTGGTTGGCGCGTGCCAAAGGACTCGAACCGCTGCGCAGCGCCTCTTACAACATCGGTTTTGAAAATGCCATGCGCGTCTTGGGCGAGGACACGGTGATCGTGTCGTTCATGCTGGATTTTTTAAAGGGCGCATTGGTGGTTGGTCTGGTCGCGCCGTTTGATGGCAACGAACCTGCCCTGCTGGCGGGTTTGGCGGGTTATGTGGGGCATCTGTACCCCCCCGCGTTTTATTTTTCCAAAGCCTATCCGGTGCGCGGTCGCGGTAACGTTTTTATTTTGGGTATGCTGGCGGGCTTGGCAGTTTTCACCGCGTTTCCATTTTGGATGGCGGTTTTGCCGATCATCGTTTGGGCGGCGCTGCTGGGCTGGACGCGATATGTGGCACTCTCGAGCTTGGCGGCGGGAGCAACCCTGGCGCTCGAAGTGCTGCTCTCCCCTTCTGACGCCTGGGGACGGTTTGCCGTGCTGGTTTTGCTGGCGGCAGTGATTTGGCGTTTCAAGGAAAACTTGGGTCGTGTGCTGGACAAGACCGAACCCAAAGTCGGCGAGGTGCATCATATCGCCGGCGAGCGCAAAGACCAAATTGTCAGTGCGTTTATCATTCATCCGCTTTCACCTGACGCGGTGTTCATGACCGAACGCGCAAAATGGCTCAAACCGCTGTATG
>CAXTTL010000088.1:0-17640 GCA_964247135.1 uncultured Deinococcales bacterium
GCATCCTTTTGGTCTTGAGGCAGCACGCCAAAAATGACGAACGACCGTATTCCCAACTTTATGCCTCGCTCGAGTTGCGGCAAGAATTCGTCAACGCTAAACCTCGAGATTCCTGGCAGCGCCCCAATGGGTTGAATGGTTTTTGAGCCTGGAACCACAAAAAACGGCGCGATAAAATCTTGAGGGCGCAAGACTGTTTCCGCCACGGAATCGCGCAATGCCGCATTCGAGCGCAACCGTCTCGGACGTTGTAAAAGCTCGAGGGCTGATTCGAGCAAAATGCTGGGTCGTTCAGTTAAATCGTGCATTGATTCTCCGATCTTTTAAGGCTTCCAACACTTCGATCACCGCAGACATCTCCGGTTTTTGCGCAACCACGCAAGCCCAACCTCGAGCCAGGATGCTGGCAGCCGTGGTCTGACCCAGCGCCACCAAATCGGCAGCTCGAGCCACATTTTCTGGAATCACATTGACCGCGCTCGGACTCATCAAGACAATCGCGTGATGCTCAAAACCCAGAACATCATCCCAAGAATTGGAGCGGGTTTGATACACCTCGAGAAACCGAACCTCGAGATTTGCCGCACGTAACGCTTTAGGTAAGGTCATGAGTGAATGATCGCCGCCAATGACGGCAATCGGTGATTGGGGTTTGTACTCGAGGAATTCTTTGGCGAAACTGGCACTGTTGCCGCCGATAGCCATAAACGCGACGTTCGCACCAGCTTGACGCAATGCCTGCGCCGTGGCGACACCCACCGCTGCCACTTTACGCCCGACCAAAACACCAGTTTGCTGTAATGCCTCAACCGCCGCGACGCTGGTAAAGAGCCACCATTCGCAGTCCATGATTGACTCGAGGTTGACGTTAGGGATTGCGCGAGTACGAACGAGCGGGTGATGCACCACCGAAAAACCGCGTTGCTCGAGAACGGTTTGCAAAATTTCAAAACGGTTGTTGGAATGGGTCAAAATCACGTTCATGATTTCACCAACATGTTCTCTTGGACAATCTCGGAATGAATTTTGGCAATAACATCTTCGCTCGAGCCGTGGGCTTTGTAAAAACGCCCGCCGTACCAAGCCAACAACGACACGCCATCCTCGAGTTTGACCGCACTTGCGCCGAGCGCCAATTGACAACCACCCTCGAGACGCGCCATCAAACCACGTTCGATTTTCACGGTTTCTCGAGCTTCAAGGTTGTCCAAGGTTTTCAGAAGCTCGAGCGTTTGCACATCGTCAGTACGACACTCGAGCGCCAGTGCACCCTGTCCTGGGGCGGGAACAAAAACTTCAGGCTCGAGCGTGATGACCTCTAAATCACTCAAATCCAAATTGAGGCGTTTCAAACCCGCCACCGCCAGCACAATCGCGTCGTAATCGCCACGCCGCAATTTTTCGACCCGGGTCGGTACGTTGCCACGCAATTCGCGCAACTCGAGGTCGGGACGCAAGGCATTCAGTTGGGCTTGACGACGAACCGCACTTGTCCCAACGCTTGCGCCCAAACGCACTGGAAGTTTCAAAGCGCTCGAGTCAAAAGCGTTTGGATTGATTAAAAGCATTTCTCGAGCATCTTCACGCGCTGGAATCGCGGCGATGGTCAGCCCTGGCGTGACGGCGCTCGGCAAATCCTTTAAGGAATGCACGGCAACATCTGCGCTTCCCTCGAGCACCGCCTCTTGCACCGCCTTGGTGAAAAAACCCTGCCCCAGCATGTTGCGAAACGCTGCCGATTCGCGGTCGCCTTGGGTTTCGATAATTTTCAGTTCAACGCTTCCACCGCAAAGCTCGAGTTGCAGCCGAACCCAATTGGCTTGCCACAACGCCAAAGCGCTGCCCCGCGTTGCAATCCGAATCTTATGCACCAACCATCACCTGATCTTCTGGTTGAAAATTCCCTCGAGCCAAACCCGCTTCATCCAAAAAAGAGTACGCCATTTCCAGACCGTGCGCTCGAGCCAAACCGCGCAAACCCTTGACCGGAATGTGCGCGAAACGGTGCGCCAAACGCGTGACATCTTCGGGCGCGAGCAAATCGCCCACCGTGCGTTCGATGGTTTGGCGGTAAACATCACGCAGTTGACTGATCGCCGCCCCCAAGGAGCGTTCGGCAAATTCGCCCAGCGCAAGCTCGAGTTCGCTGGCAACAATCATTTCGGCTTGCGCGAGAAGGGTTTGTAATTTTTCGCGCCGCGCATCGCCCAGTTTTTGCAATTGCGCCAGATCAATCAAACGCAGGTTTGAAGCTCGAGCGTCGGTTGGATTAACGTTGCGCGGCAAGCCCAAATCGACCAGGATTTCAAGGTTTTTTTGGGTCTCGAGAAAACTTGCATTGATGATGTTTTCGGCACCTGTCGCGCAGATGATGGCGTTGACTTGGGTTGAGCCTTGCAAAAAATCCTGTAACGCCATCGCTCGAGCATTGACGCTCAAAGCCAGATTTTCAGCACGCTCGAGGTTTCGATTCACAATCAACATTTCAAACCCTGAATCCGCGAGGCTTCTTGCCACCAACGCACCCATTTCACCCGCGCCCAAAATGGAAACTCGAGCGTTTCTGGGCAGTTTCTCGAGTTCTGGTCTCGCAAGGCTGAACAAACTCGTGTTGGCTGGCGCGAGTGCAACCTCACGGCGCACACGTTTGGCAATGCGCAAGGCAGTGTTAAAAGCAAAACTGGTCGTCGAACCCACGCGCCCAGCCTTTCGCGCCGTTTCAAACGCGACCCGCACTTGGTTCATGATCTGATCCTCGCCAGGGTTGAGCGAATCGAGCGAAGCCGCCACCCGACACAAATGCTCGAGCGCGGCATCCCCCAAAAAAGCATAACCTCGAGCTTCAGAACCCGCGATTTGCTGACGGATTTGCTCGAGGTTTGCCGTGTCATCGAGTGCCAACACCAACTCGCAACGGTTGCAGGTTTGAAGGCTGACCAACTCGAGCACGCCTACTGGAAGGGGCTGCTCGAGCACACCAGTCAAGGTTTCAGTCCAGGCGGTGAGCGCATCCGCGCCGCCTCGTCGTCCAGAAACCCCAATCAGTGCCAGTCGTTCCATGCTGTTGACCATGTTGCAACAAAAGGCAATGAGGAGTGTCACAAAACTGTCAGAGGGTTGAAACTCGGCAAACTTGACTTCCAAGCTGAACAACATTATTGTTGTTCAGTGATTCCACCTTTCGACGAGCATGGAAACCTGCCCCCAGGTGAACACCCCTGCTCTTGGGACGAACTCGAGCATCGCTACGCCACCACCAGTCACCGAATCAACCTTTTAAACGGCTTGCAAGCGGCTTTGCACAACCTTCAAAGCGCTGGTTGCCGCACCGTTTGGATTGATGGCAGTTTTATCAGCGACAAAGCACAACCCAACGATTACGACGCCTGCTGGGATTCAGAAAACGTTGACCCAGATTTACTCGAGCCAACCCTGCTCAATTTTGCGCACCCTCGCAATGCCATGAAACGCAAATACCGAGGCGAATTGTTCATTGCCGACCTACCCGCCACACCACACGGCGAAACCTTTCTGGATTTCTTTCAAAAAGACCGCAACGGCAACCCAAAAGGCATTCTCAGGCTCGACCTCTCGAGTTTAGCAACGCCAGAAAGGACGTGAACCATGATTCAGAACGAACATCAATACCGAATGACCAAAGCAGCCTTAAAGCGCTTTACGCTCGCCTTAAAAGAATATCAACCGAGTCCAAAACTTCATCCAAAACTTGCCACTGCCCAACGCGAAGCCTTTCGGGGACAGATCGATTCGCTCAAAGCCGAACTCGAGGAATTTGAACAACTCAAACAAAATGCTTTGAATTTGGACACCGAACCGCTCGAGCGCATCGCTGAAAAACTCATTCAAGCTCGGGTTGCTCGTGGGTTCACACAAGCCGAACTGGCGGCAAAACTCAAAATGAAACCGCAACAGATTCAACGTTACGAAGCGAGCAAATACGCCAGCGCCAGTCTTGCCAGGGTACTCGAGGTGGCACGGGTCTTACAAAACGCGAAGTAGTCTCGAGCTTCAGGTTTTGTTGCCCCTTGCCATCAAGCGAACTCGGGTTGTAAGGTTCGCACCGTGAACCCGAAACCAAACACCACAACATCCAGTCAACTCTTCCAACGCGCCCAGCAAGTCATCCCTGGCGGCGTCAATTCTCCTGTGCGGGCTTTTGGTGCGGTGGGCGGCGTACCGAGGTTTATTGCCAAAGCCAATGGCTCGAGGATGTGGGACGAGGACGGCAACGAATTTGTGGATTACATCGGTTCGTGGGGTCCGATGATTCTTGGTCACGCACACCCAAAAGTGGCTGACGCGATTCGGCTGGCGCTCGAGGGTGGCACGAGTTTTGGAGCGCCCACAAAGCGCGAGATTGAACTTGCCGAGTTGGTCTTAAATGCCTACCCAAGCTGTGAGCGTGTGCGTTTTGTCTCGAGCGGGACTGAAGCCACCATGAGCGCTTTGCGGCTCGCTCGAGGGGTCACGGGTCGCAAGTACATTGTAAAATTCCGTGGAAATTACCACGGGCATTCGGATGGATTGTTGGTGCAGGCAGGTTCGGGCATGTTGACGGCATCTGGAGGCTCGAGCAACAGTGCGCCGAGCAGCGCTGGCGTACCAGCAGAATTTGCCAGCCTGACCTTGGTTGCCGATTACAACGTTCCTGAAACACTCGAGCAATTGTTTGCAAATTTTCCAGAGCAAATAGCCGCCGTGATTTTTGAACCCGTGGTCGGCAACGCGGGGCTGCTCGAGCCGACAGCAGCATTTTTAAAAAGCCTGCATGAACTTTGCAAAACCAATGGCACGCTGCTTATTGCCGATGAAGTCATGACCGGTTTTAGACTCTCACCAGGCGGCGCAACCCAACTTCTCAAACTCGAGCCTGACATTGTTTGCTGGGGTAAAATTATTGGCGGCGGCTTGCCCGTCGGAGCTTACGGTGCAAAGGCGAGCATCATGGATTTTGTCGCACCGAGCGGTCCTGTCTACCAAGCGGGAACACTTTCAGGCAACCCACTGGCGATGGCGGCAGGCATCGCCACCCTGACCGAACTCGCGCTCAACCCACCGTATGCACAACTCGAGGCTTACGGAGCACAGTTGCAATCGGGGTTGGAACTGCTGGCGCTAGAAGCTGGCGTACCATTGACGGTCAACCGCGTCGGTTCAATGATGACGGCATTCTTTCAAGCTGGTGAAGTTCGGACGTACAACGATGCCGTGAAATCTGACACCGAAGCCTTCAAAGTGTTTTTCAACGCCATGCTCGAGCGCGGCGTGTACTTTCCTCCAAGTCAATTTGAAGCCGCATTCATCTCGAGCAAGCACGATCAAACCGACCTCGAGTTGACCTTGAATGCGGCGCGAGAAGCGTTAGGGGTTGTTGCAAGAGGTTAAATCTTGCTTTAAATATCTATTTGCTCTGATGATCTAATTTTTTGTTTGATTTCTCTATAGAAATTCAGTGTATCTCAAGGGTAAATAACGTAACCTTGAAATTTTTCAGTAAAAGCAAATTTAACTTTGCGATTCGTAGTGATATAAATTTTTGAGATGGGAAGTACGGTTCTTGGGTCTGGGAAGGAGGTTTTACTTGAAACAATATTCATTTTTTGATTATTGATGGAAAGAAAAAGAATTTCACTATATTTAATGAAATTCTGTTGATAATTTAGAAAATAGATACCAATACCGTCTTTTTCTAGTTTATATCTGATAAGTATTTTATGGTAGCCAAACAGTGCAACGTATACATACAATACAAAAAATATCGTAACAAAAACTTCGCTCATATCATAAATCTTTGCGTTCAAACAATGCCACGGCAGCCACAGCACACGCAATGGTGTACATCAAAAGTAAAATCAGGGATTGCTCGATCTTGAAATGACTGGTGCGAATTGGTGAGTACGCATCCAAATGCTCAGTCAAGAGAAGGGGTTTAAGCCAAGTGAACACCGCCAAAAGCCGCATCAAAATAATACTGGCAACGGTGGCGAGTGCGGCGGCGGCGGTGTTCATGTACAAAATGCCGAAGACAATCCCCAAACCTGCAATTGGGGACAGCACCAAACCCGCAATCAAATAGGCTCGAACCAACTCGAACAACGCGGTCATCGGCTCGAGGTTGCCAATGCCGTTAAAACCGCCCTCGGCAAGTCCTGTGCCGCCAAAAAAACTGCCAAAACCGAAGCGAAGCCCACCAATCAACAAACTGCTGAGCAAAGTTACCAGCAGCAGCATGAGCGGGTAGAGCACCGCAACAAACAGTTTGGAGAGGGCAATGCGGGTTCTCGAGACAGGTCGGAGCAACAAGGGCGCGAGTGTCCCCCAGGCAACCTCACCCCCGACAATTTCGGCACAGGTCACGGCGACCAGCAAGGGCAGCAAAAAGGGCATGACGATAAACAGCGTCAAGCCTGGAACTTGCCAGCCAGACACCAGAATCAGGTTTGCACCGACCACCTGCGACAAGCCGTCGTCGGGCGCGAAAATCAGCAAAATCGGAATAAAAAACGCCACGATCAAACCAAGGCGCACGCTGCGAAAACCGATCAATTTGCGAAACTCGAGTTGCAACAACCCGTAACCAGAACCTGGCAGTTTGATGTTTGCTTGTGTCATGCTCTCTCCACGCGTTCACGGTAGTATTCGTACAGGTCAAACAAATCCGGCGCGGCTTCAAAAATTCGTACACCCTCGAGCGCCAACACCCGAATCGCGGCGGGGGCGTGCATTTCGCCCTCCAAATGCGCGATGGTGTACGGCGGACGGGCGTATGCCCTGGTGACAAACGGTTGCGTGCTGAGGGCGGCGGCGGCTCTGGCGGGATCATCGACCCGAAAACGGTACGCGCTTTGGCGGGTGCTTAAATCCACTTCCTCGAGCAACCTGCCGCCGCCCAGAATGCAAACCTTGTGGGCATAACTCGAGACTTCGCGCAAATGGTGCGTGCTGAGGATGGTCGCCGTGCCGCTGGATGCCATGCTCGAGAGAATACGGTGAATCAGACCGATGCCGAGCGGGTCGAGACCGCTGGTGGGTTCGTCGAGAATCAGCACTTTTGGGTTTGCCAAGATTGCACCAGCCAAGCCGAGCCGTTGACGCTGCCCAAGGCTGTACTCGCCCACTTTACGATCCTGCATTCGCAAGAGTTCGGTCAGCGTCAAGACTTCGCGAACCCGAGCAGCATCAAGTTTGAACAGCACGCCATCGTTGCCGATTCCGACGCCGCCCGCCAACCGCGCATGAGCCTCGAGATTCTCACGACCCGTCAAGTGCGGGTAAAAGGCGGCTGGCGCTTCGACCACCGCGCCCATAAAACGCCGCACCCGAGGTCCGCCCTGGTGCACGTCCTCGCCGTTTAACAGCACCTTGCCGCTGGTCGGAAACGACAAGCCCGTAATCAGGCGAATCAAGGTGGTTTTACCTGCGCCGTTCGGACCCGCTAGGGCGTAAACTTGCCCGGGCAAAACGTTGAAGTTCACAGCCTCGAGCACCGGAATTTTCCCGTATTTCTTACCCAAATTGATGGCGCTCACCGCAGGTACGATGGCGGTTGAGGGCGGAGCACTGGCAGGTGTTGAAGTCATGCTGTCAGGAAGCATACCGCATTCGGTCTAAGTCCAGCGCAGGTTTTTCGCATCGGGAATTCTGACCCCTGAAATCCAGGCTCGAGTGCGGTACGCTAACCCCATGAGGGCTATCTCAGTTTCAAACTTAATCCCAACTGCCTTGCTCGAGGCGTTAAAAGCCGTACTCGGCAGCAAAATGCACACCAACGCCACAGAAATGCTCTTGTACCGTTACGATGCCATCGCGCAAGGTCCTGCGCCCGTGGCGGTGGTCATCGCCGAGAGCACGCAAGATGTGGCGACCACCTTAAAACTTTGCAATGCCTACAAAATTCCGGTGGTGCCGCGTGGAGGCTCGAGCGGTCTGTCGGGTGGGGCTGTGCCTGTGGGTGCGTGCATCATGGTGGCAACCAACAAAATGACCAAACTCGAGGTTAATGGGTTGGCTCGCACGGCAACGGTGCAACCTGGCGTGATTACCGACGCGATCAGCGCCAAAGCCAAAAGGTTTGGTTTGTACTACCCGCCCGACCCAGCCTCGAGCCGTCAAAGTACGATTGGCGGCAACATTGCCGAGAACGCTGGCGGTCCGCAGTGTTTGAAAAAAGGTGTGACTGGGGATTATGTGCTCGAACTCGAGTTTGTCACCAGCGATGGTGAAATCAGACGCATGAACCGCGCGGGTTTGGACATTCCTGGGGTGATTATCGGGTCTGAAGGCACGCTGGCATTTGTCACCGAAGCGCTTTTGAAACTCGAGCCGATCCCGAAATTCACGCGCACGGCGTTCGCGGTGTTCTCCGATCTTGGGCAGGCGGGTCGTGCGGTGGCACTGATTACCGCCAGGGGTTTAACGCCCGCCAAGCTCGAGTTGATGGATCAGAACAGCATCAAAGCGGTGGAGCAATTTTTGCATTTGGGGCTGCCCGTGGATGCCGAAGCGATTCTGGTTTGCGATTGCGACGGTAATGATGCGCAGGTGGTGAATCTCGAGATTGAAAGTGCCGCCGAAGCATTTCGTGAAGCTGGCGCGACCCAAACCAAACTGGCTGCCGATGCACTCGAGGCGGCGCAACTCTGGAAGGCGCGGCGCAGCGTCTCTCCTGCGCTGGGGAACATTCGCCCAAACCGTTTCAACGAAGACATTGTTGTGCCGCGCAGCACCCTCGAGCCAGCCATGCGAGAAATGCAGGAGATCGCCAAACGCTATCCGTTTCCGTTCGCCATTTTTGGACATGCGGGCGACGGCAATTTGCACCCGAATATTTTGTTCAACCGCACCACCGACAACATCGAACAGGTGGACGAATTCGCGCACGAAATTGCTCGAGTTGCGCTAAGGCACGGTGGCGTCCTCAGTGGCGAGCATGGCATTGGACTGATGAAACGCGGCTTCATGACCGAAGCCACCCCTCGAGCGACCTTGGAAGCCTACTGGCGCATCAAACACGCCTTTGACCCGAACGGCATCATGAACCCTGGGAAGTTGCTGCCCGATCTCGAGGGTGCAGCAATTCCAAAACCCGAACGGGTGGCGTTGGGTGAACGGGATTTTGATTTAACGACTTGAAGGAGGCTTGATGATTGCCTCTGCCGAAGAATTTGTTCAACTGCGAGGCAGCAGCCTCATGCACGAGTACCTACGAGCCGCCCATGAATCGGCTGAGATTCAAGTGTGGCTCGAGGTCATTGAAAAATTTCCCGAGTATCATTTTTGGGTTGCACACAATAAAACAATTCCGAACGAGATCATCCAACTGCTTTCAGAATCATCCGATACTCCAGTAAGGCATATGATTGCGAGCAAAAGAAAAACCCCAGCGTACATCCTCGAGAAACTCTCTCGAGATACCGATGAATCTGTGCGTTTGCGGGTTGCGTATAACGCCAAAGTTCCCACAGAAATTCTTGTTGCGATGCTTGATGACCCTTGGGAAGAAGTCGTCAGAATCGTGCAGGAAAAACTAACTCAACGCGAATCAAAACCTTAATTCCCAACATCCTCGAGTGAGCGCAATGCCGTCTCGAGGATCACATCTCGTCCCAAGCTGAGCGAAAGCATGTCCTCGGGCACGATTTGATCTGGTGTGACACGGTTTGGAAATTTTGTACCGTCCGCGTTTTGGGCGCGTCCCAAACTGATTGCCATGCTCGAGCCGTCGGGCAGGTTAAAAAAACTGTTGCTGGTGTCGAGTGCGCCCAGGGTTGGTGTGCCATAGACTTTGGCGCGGGCGTTTTTTTGCAGGATGTACGCCAAATATTCGGGCGCACTTTTGGCAATGCTGTTGGTTAAGACCGCAAGTTTTCCCGTCCAAAACGCGGGTTGCGCGACCAGTGGCACGGTACTCACGCTATCGTTTTCGGTTTGCATGAATTTGCCGTTTGCAAATTCAAATTTCAGTTTGCCCCAACGAAATTCGTCGAGCAGCACTGGATGCTCGACGAATGCGCCGACGCTGGCAAGCATTTCGGTGACCAAACCGCCGGCGCTATCACGCACGTCTAAAACAATAGCTCGAGGTTGATTCTTTTGGGCTTGACGCACCAGGGCATGAATTCTGCTGGCGACTTGCCCACCGGCTTTAAATTGAAAAATCGTGATGATGGCAACGTTGCCGCGCCACTCGAGTTGCGGCGACCAGGGTGCAAGGTAGCTGGGTGTGACCTCAAGCGTGTGCGTGGCAGCATCGACGCTGGCAACTCGGATTTTAAAGCTTTTGTTTTCCGCCTCGAGTGCTTTGAATGCGTCGATGGCTTCGATTTCGTTTTTGAATTGACTGGTTTTGAAATCCCCAAATTTGTAAATTCGGTCGCCTCGTTTTAAACCTGCTTTATCGGCGGGACTGCCCTGCAAGACCCGATTGACCAGCAGCACATCCGAATCGGGCAAGCTGCTCAAACGCACGCCAATGCTGGTGGTCGGTAAGCTCTGCCCTGCAAATTCTCGGTCCCTGGCTTTGGTTTGCTCCACGTCCAACCTGTAAGTGTGCGGGTCGTTCAGGCTCGAGATCATGGCGTTCACCACACCCTCGGCGGCGCTGAACGGGCAAGGATTCAGGTTTTTGCAAGCCTGCTCGAGTTGCGGTTGAAATTGGCTGCGTAAATCCTTGATGTTCAAACTCGAGTAACCGTAATAGTTGGTGTCCAGCAACTCGAGGGTTTTTTCAAACAGTTGCACCCCTGGCGCGACAAGATCGGCTTTGGAAAATGACAATGCCAGCAAGAGCACAACAATGCCGAACGCAGGAAATTTCATTGGGGTAAAGCTTAACGCCGCAATGCTTGAAATTCTCGAGAGGGCTTTAAGAAACGTGAGTTTAGATTCCATGACAAACTTCATGAAGACCAGATTCAAACTACACCCGAGATTTAGGCGGGTACAAGTAAGGCGTGCAAGACATCAAAGACCAGTAAAAAACCGCCTTGAATCAATATTGCTGTGCCAGCGCCGCGCCAAGTCTCTTCTGTTCTCGAGACCAAATACAAGCCGCTCGCCACGTACAAAATGTCCAAACCAGCGTTGATCCAGAGTGTGTTGCGCAACCCCGCATAATCTTGGGTTTCAGCGCCGAGCAAGCCAATCAAAGCGATTGCACCATTCACAAACCCCCAAGCGCCGCTCATGCCCCAAAACCCTTTTTGCGAATCGGTACTCGAGAGCCACAAACCCAGCACGCTCGCACCCATCCAAGGGATAGCCCAAACCAGCAGACGTTTGGAAATTTGAGAACCCGCAAATCCTGGCTCGAGGTTGCCGAACAGGGTTTGCAGGACGTTCAAACTTTTTGCAATTGTTGGTGTTGTTTCTGGGGCGGCTTGCAAGCTCGAGAATACGATGTGAAATTCTTGGGCTTGGGTGGGAACGAGCGCCATAACAAACACGAGCACAAAAACCAGGAATACTTTCATGGCTCGAGTTTAAAGCATTTCGAGACTGGATTGATGGTCATTCGGGTCGGCGATTTGACCATCATCCTCGAGCCTTAAATCTCGCAGTTTCGGCGCGAGAATTGTGCTGCCCGCCACCACGCCCAGCGTCACCAGTCCACCCATCCAAACGCTGCGCACCACACCAAGCAAGCTGGCGGCAAACCCGCTTTCAAACGCCCCAATCTCGTTGCTCGAGCCAATAAAAATCCAGGTCACGGCGGCGATCCTGCCGCGCATGTGCTCTGGGGACATGACGCGTTGGATGGCGCTACGGATAATCATGCTGACGCCGTCGAACGCGCCCGAAAGTGCCAGGGCGAACATTGAAAGCCAGAGGTTCCTCGAGAAGGCGAAAAGAATAATGGACAAGCCAAAGCCTGCGACTGCCAAGAGCAGGTTGCGTCCCGCCGTGCGGGTGGGTGGATAACGCGTGGCAATCAGCATGGTCAGCAGCGTGCCGATAGAGGTTGAAGCGCTGAGCAAGCCCAGACCGCCAGCGCCAACGTGCAAAATGTCGTTGGCGAACACGGGCAGCAACGCGACCGCGCCACCGAACAAGACCGCGATCAAGTCCAGCGCCATCGAACCGACCAGCACTTGGTTGGCGAAAACATATCGCACACCTTCAGAAATACTTTGCCAAATATTTTCACTTTCATCTGGCACGGGCACGGGCTTGCTCGAGAGGCTGGCGATGCAAAGCCATGACAACCCGAGCAGGATGGCAATCAAAACATAAGTGGCGGTCACGCCAAAGGCATCGTAAGCCACGCCGCCCAAAGCGGGTCCAATGATCGAGCTGCCCTGCCCAACGCTCGATAAGAGCGCACTCGAGCGAACGAACGTGGCTTGTGGGATGACCTGGGTTTCAAAGGCGCTGGCGGCAGGATCACCGAATCCTCTGGCAAGACCCGCCACAAAAACCACGGCGTACATCGACAGCAAGCCAAAACGTTGTGGCTCAAGCGAGAACACGGCAAACGCCACAATGCACAAAATGTTGATACCTCGGGTGACCAGGACAATCAAACGGCGGTCGAGACGGTCTGCGACATGCCCACCAAAAAGTGCCAGCGACAAAGCCGGAATCGCTTCGACCAGTCCCAGAAATCCGAGGCTGAGCGGATTTTTGGTGAGGGCATAAATTTGGTATCCGATCACCACGGTCAAAGCACGATTGGCAAGCGCACCGAACATGCTCTCGAGCAACAATATTCTAAACTCGAGCGGTAAAGAGACAGCATTGGGTTTCATGAAATTCCTTGGTTGGTCTGGAGTTTGCTCGAGCGCTGTGCGAGACTTCGGAATTCATCATGCCATGAACTCAGAAAAAAACGCACGACTGAAACCAGTCGTGCGTCGCTCGAGATTGATGTTTACTTTGAGGCTGGCGGTGCGGTTGGGGTGGTTGGCGTTGTGGTTGGAGTCGTTGGCGTGGTGGTCGGAGTTGTGGTTGCGCCAGGAGTTGTGGGGGTTGTGGTTGGGTTTAGCTTCTCGCGTTCGGCTTTGGCTTTGGCATCGGCGGCGGCTTTGTCGGCATCGGCTTTCTTGGCGCGAAGCTCGAGTTGTTTGCGGACATCGTCGTACTTTTTGACGGGTTTGGCGGCTTTAACGGTGTCGGTCAGCCATTTTTGTCCGACCACGGCGCGTTTGCCGATCAAGGCTTTGTCTTTGGCATCACTGGCAACCTCAGTAAATGGTTTGACGCTCTTTTCGATGTAAGATTTCACGCCGACCACGACAAACTGCTTGTTGTTGGCGATCACGTCAGTGACTTGTAACGCGCCCGCTTTGGTCAGGGCTTTGGCTTCAAACAGCACTTTTTTGTAGGCTGGATTGACGCTCTCTGGGGTCACAGAACCAGTCTCGGTGACTGTCCCTTTTTGCTTGGCGGCATCCTTGGTGAAATCCGTTCCGCCGGCAATGAACGCGGTGCGGAAGGCTTTGGCTTGCTCGAGGGTCTTGAAGCTTGCCTCCTCGATGTCGGCGCTGGCTGGGGTGGTGTAGGTGGCGATGTTGTCGGTGTAATACTTTTTCACGTCCGCGTCGGTGATGGTGGTGTCTTTGGATTGATAGTTTTGAATTTGTTGCAGTATGTCTGCGCTCGCACCGAAGAAGGGTTGCCCGCTCTTCTTGGCGGCTTGCACGGCGACCTCTCGGTTGATCAGGTTGTCCAGGCTTTGCGGTTTGAAGAATTGCTCGACCAGCGTTGCGCCCTGGGCACCCTGCTGCAAGAATTGTTGAATCTGTTGGTTGCTGTAGACCTCACGGTTGAGTTCTGAAAGCTTGATGTCGGTTTTGCCGACGGTGGCGACGGCAGGGTCGTAAAAGTCGAGGGTCGAATCTTTTGGAAACTCGAGTTTGGCGTTTTGCTGTAAGCCCTTGACCCAGGCTTCGATGGCGCCGTTGCCTTTCAAGGCTTTGGCATCTTCGGTCAGTTTGTTGGTCTCTTTACCGTCGGCGGCTTTGTCCATTTTGGCTTTTAAAGTTTCAAAACTTGGCACGCCGGCAGGCAAGAATTTTTCGACCTTGACAATGTAGAATTTGCCGCCGTCGGCGATGGTTGGCGTCACGCCGCCCTGTTTGAGTTTAAACGCGGCATCGGCAATGTTTTTGGGCAGGGCGATGTCGGCAATCGGTTGCGGGATTTTCTCGCCCGTTTTGGCGCCCAGAGCGCCGTCTTGATCTTTGCCAATCGTGCTCTTTTCGTGCGCGAGTTTGTCGAAGGCTTCGCCAGCTTTGAGGCTGGCTTGAATCGCGTCGGCATCGGCTTGTTTGTCCACCACAATTTGACGCGCCAGAATGCGGTCGTTTTCTTTGTAGTTGTTTTTGTTTTGATCGTAAAAGAATTTCAGTTCGGCATCACTTATCGTGACGCCCTTTTGAATCTCTTCGATGCGTTTGGTCAATTGCAATTGTTGACGCACGGCATCGCGGAAGGTGGCGTCGTTGTAACCGTTGGACTGCACAAAAGCCGTGTAATCCGAATCTTTGGTCAGTTGGCGTTGGGCGCGAAGGTCGGTGATGTACTTGCTGACATCGCCACCGCTGACGTTGGTGCGGCTGGCATCTTGGCGGGCGCTCGAGACGAGCACGAGTTGGTTCATTAAAAGGTTGTTGACGTCTTGTTGAAACGTTCCGCCGTTGGCGAGTCCGAAGAGTTGATTTTGCTGTTTGGTTCGGTCGTAATCTTGTTCGGTGACGGGTGTGCCATTGACGCTGAACAAAGTCTTGCCATTGGTACGCTGCGGACCACCGGTCAAAGACGCCAGGTTGGGCGTAAATTGCACGATCATGCCCGCCAGCAATGCCACCGCCACAACGCCGAGCACCACCCGTGCCAGGACGGTGCGTTTGGAGGTGGGTTCGGATTGCTCGAGGGCTGCGTATTTCTTTGGTGTTTCTCTCACGTTACTGCCTCCTGTGACGGTTGGATCACGTTGTTAATTTCATTGCTCACACTTTATTGGCTTGCACTCTATCGGGTTGTCAGTGTACTCTTCAAACAGATGCTTGACGCATCGTTGGTTCTTTTTGCACCCGTAGCTCAGCCGGATAGAGCGTTGCCCTCCGGAGGCAAAGGTCACAGATTCGAATTCTGTCGGGTGCACCAAAAACAAATTCCTTTCAAGGTTTCGGCACGGGTTTGCACTTGCAAGCTCGCGCGCGAAATTCTAGCACGGCTTTGGGGGTTTGATGTACCAAAACCCGATAACACGCCGTATTGGTCGCGCGTCCATGATTTCAGGCTTTGCTGTGCAAATGCTGAACCGACTTGCAGCAAGGCGTTGAACTCGAGTTGCCTGCGAACTTCATGGGTTTTTGAAATCGGTAATGGATTGGAAATGCTCGAGCCATACATTAAAAGTTGCTCGAGTGTTCAGATCGGTTGAAGTTTTTTAACAAACCAATTTTCCAAGTTGAGTTTTAGCACTCTGCCTCTGACTTTTTGGGTCTTGACAAATGATTTTAAAGCCTGTAACTTTACCGCTAAAGAAACCAAGTTTACCGCTAAAGCATGGGCTTTCAATTGAAAGCACTATTGTTTAGTCGTATTTAACGCCCTACGAGGTCTTTCTATGGCTGAATCCAATTCAGGGGTCACGCTCGCCGATGTCGCCAAGCTTGCCGGCGTTTCCAAAATGACCGTTTCCAACGTCATCAACGGCAAAAACGGCATGTCGCAGGAAACCCGTCAGCGCGTCTTAAAGGCGATCAGCCAATGCGGTTACGTGGCAAACTCGGCGGCTCGAGTTTTGGCTGGGCAGAGCATGAACCTGTTGGGTGTGATTTTGCCCCAGTTTGATTCTTTGTACCTCAACGAAATTTTGCTGGGCGCGAGCGTTGCCGCCGAAAAAAATGGTTTTGATTTGGCGGTTTTTACCACCTCGAGCAACATCAAACGTGAACGCGAACGGGCGACTTTGCTGCGTAGTCTTGCCGATGGGGTTTTGCTTTTGATGCCCGTGGCGGACGAGCATCAGATTTTTATGAATTCCATTCCGGTCGTGACCATCAATGCCGACGGAACCTACACCATTCAGGCGGACAACAAGCGCGGCGGTCAACTGGCGGCACAACATTTGCTCGATCTGGGTCATACCCGCATCGCGCACATTCATTTCCCAACCGAAACCGTCAAATCCAAAGAAGATGTTGTCTATGTCCCCCGAGCCGATGTCCTCGAGCGTCAGCAAGGGTTTTTGGAAACCTTGCAGTTGGCTGGAATCAAAACCCCTAAAGAATATTTGGTTAAATGCAACACCATCAATTGCTGGGTTGAGGGTGCCGCCCAAGACGCAGCACTGACCCTGCTCAATCTTGATCTGCCGCCGAGCGCCATTTTTGCCGCCAGCGACGAGATGGCAATCGGTGTTTTGCGAGCCGCCCAGATCATGGGCTTGCGCGTTCCCGAAGACCTGTCAATCATTGGCTTTGACGATGCGCCACGTTCCGCCAACACCAATCCCCCCTTAACCACCGTGCGTCAACCCTTGCGCGAGATGGGCGCGGCTGCCGCACAACTCTTAAGCGACTTGGCTCGAGGGGAAACCCCATTTGAGCCTCACCCCTGTTTTCCAACTTCATTGATCGTTCGCGCCTCAACGGCTTTACCAAACAAGCAATCTCGAGTATCAAAGGTTCTGGAACTGAGGAGGTAAAGGCAAGGAAATTCGTTTTTTTGGTTCGCAGGATTCAAACGTTTTCAGGAGGATTGACATGAACAATCGAAACAAGAGTTTATTGGCAATGGCAGGGGTCGCGGCGGTCAGTTTCTTCGCCTTCGCCCAAGAACTTCCGCGCAATCAAACGCTCTACATTGGCGGTTTTCAATGGGGACCACCGACCAGTTACAACCCCGTCGGTTCTGGTGTGGCTTGGCCCGCTCAAGGGCAGTACGAGTACATTTACGAAACCTTGTACGGCTATAACCTTCTCACCGGTGCGCTCGACCCGATTCTGGCTTCCAAACTCGAGCAACCAGACGGATCAACCTTAAAAGTGACCCTGCAAGACGGCACGCGCTGGCAGGACGGCAAAGCCTTGACGAGCAAAGATGTTTTGTACAGCTTTGAGCTTGCCAAACGCCAAAACGTTTCTTACACCGCGTTCTGGGATTACGTCTCGAGCATGACCATCAACGATGCCAAGACCTTGACGATCAAACTGAACACGAAGAAACTCAACATTGGTCTGGTCAAACAAAACCTGGCGTACACCGCTATTTTGCCGCAACACATCTGGGCTGGACTCGAGAAGAGCGAAAAGTCATTAATCGGTTATTCCAACATGAAACCCATCGGTTCTGGACCCTATATTCTCAGCAGCGCCAACAATGAACGCGTTGTGCTACAACGCAACGAAAAATATTGGGGCAAAAAAGTCTACGGTATGCCAGCTCCCAAGTACGTGGTTCACCCGATTTTCAAATCCAACGACGCGGGCAACCTGGCGTTCGAGCAGGGTCAAGTTGATCTAAGCCAGCAATTTGCGCCCGAAATCTGGAAGATGTGGGAAGACAAGAAATTGCCAGTTTCCACCTGGTCAAAATCTGAACTGATCCACGTTCCTGGTTCGATCCCACTGGTCTTTTTCAACACCGCCACGAAAGGGCTTGACAACGTGT
>CAXTTL010000089.1:0-17615 GCA_964247135.1 uncultured Deinococcales bacterium
CTGCATCCGCGCCAACGAGACGTTCGAGGTGTTGTTTAAGTAAATGCCCATACCGCCTGTTGTGCTGCCGTCCGCTCCAGTCTTGTGCTGGATTGTGCCGCCAGACCCTGCCGAACCGTTGCCCGTCACCGTCAGTCCGCCGCTCGAGCCAGTGTTGTCCAAGCTGATGCCGACCCCTGCCGTTCCCGCACCTGTTCCTGCGGTGATACTGCGGAAGGTCAAGCCACTGCCACCAATGGTGGTGCTCGAGATGTTCAATGCCGTGCCAGTGGTTGTCGTCAGTGTGTTCACAATCGAAGTATTATTCTGCGTGGCACTGACCGTCCCACCACCCGTTGCAGTAAACGCATTGTTCGTGCCTGTGCTCAGATTGAGTCCGCCCGTGAAATTGATGCTCGAGCCTGAGTTCGCATTTAAAAAAATACCACTGGCAGTGTCGGTGATTGCACCACTCAACGTGACACTGCCACCCGTGCGATTTTGAATGTCCACCGAACGCCCCGAAGTGTTATTGATCGAACTTGCAAATGTCAGGTTCGCTGTGCCGCCACTGACCAGGACATCCGCTCCGCTCGCGCCACTGATCGCGCCAGCGTTGACCGTCAGTGAACCAGTCACACCTGTCAAACTGACGGCG
The DNA here is from genome assembly GCA_964247135.1 of uncultured Deinococcales bacterium. Classification (GTDB taxonomy): domain Bacteria; phylum Deinococcota; class Deinococci; order Deinococcales; family JAAFIG01; genus JANXTZ01. The sequence goes on from CAXTTL010000089.1 coordinate 638, forward strand.
TTTGTGCTGCTGGTGGACGACAGACTGTCAATCGTCACGGCAAGGTTGCCCCCGTTGATGTTGAGGGCTGCGCCACCGCCGTTTAACGTCAGGTTGTCAACCGTTGCCGTGCCGACGCTCGAGCCAATCAGTTTTGTCCCCGACACATTGCCAACCAAAAAGCCGCTGATGGTGTTGCCGCTTGCCAAGGTAATGCCATTGCCAGCAGCATTGGTCAGCGTTGGTACGTTGGCTGGTGTTGCTGGGCGCAAGGTTTGGCTGTTGACAATCAGGTCAACACTTTCACCAATCAGGTGCTGTCCATTCTCGAGGGCTAAACCGGTGGTGTAACCAATTCCCTTCAAGACATAAATAAAATCGTTCGGCGCGTCGCTGTCGCCAGCCCCACCCGCGCCGTTGATGTTGCTAAAGTTCTGGAAAGGAGTACCGCCGCGTCCGTCACCACCTGCTGCCGCGCTCGAGTCCACATACCAGACCATGTTTGAAATACTGACATCGGCACTCTGATCTGGAATCGTACAACCCGCACCGTCACTGACACGGTACTTAAACGTTGCAGCCCCCGTCACGCCAACATTGGGATTAAAAATGTAATTCCCAGCGACCAACGTCGCACTGCCATTCGTACCCGCCCCAAGACCAGCCACGGCATTCAAACTCGAGACGCCATCGAGCGGAGCGTAATGCCCAAGGACACTCGAGCCTGCAATGTTTTTTGGCGTATTGCCAATGGTACTAAAGCCAAACGCTGCGTTGCTGGTGATCTTAATATTGCCACCAATCCAAGCTGTTGGCGTGACAACACCCGCCGTTTTCGCGCCAGGAATAAACACGCCAGCCGTCAAACTCGAGTTGCACAAGTACGCCACCTGTGCCCCCAAGGCGGTGGCTCGGGTTGAGGCGGTGCTGCCCACACCTTGCTCCTCAAGACTTTCACTGACGCGGGTGATGTTGTCCGCGAAGATCAAAAAGGTCATGCTGTAACGGTAGGCGTTGTTGCCCGCACCAGCATCACCATTCTGAGGGACGCGCAAACCAATGGTTAAGGTGTTGTTACTTGTCCCGTGCACAATATTGCGTCCGTTGGTCGCATTGCGGGCGACATAACCGTACTGCAACACGCCTTCACCGGCAACGCCGTTGTTAATCAATGTGCCTTGAGCATCGGCTTGAATGGTGTTGGCTTCGCTGGGTGAAAAGATTTGCATGTCAGCATGGGTGTCATCCACCACGAACCCACCAAGACCATTGGGTTTCATGCCGTGGGTTGGACGCAATTGGGTTGCCCAGGTTGCAGCGTTGCTCGAGCCTCCACCGAAGTCTTGAATGTTTGAAAATGCACTTTCGGCAACGTTTAAGTTGGGGAGTTTCTGACGGTTGTAAGCGATGAAGCTGAGGTTTGAGTAGTCTGTGGCTGCGCTGAGGTTGGCGACGTTAAACCTGGCGTTTAAGAATCGGTCTGTGCCTGCGGTTGGGGTTTGGGCTTCAAAAAAAGCTGGGGTCATCTGAAATTCGGTTTCGGCAGGGAAGGTTGTGGCTCGGGTTTGGCGATCAATTCGGGCTTTGGTTGTTTTGCTGCTCGAGTCGAAATCGAAGGTCACGCTGCCGAGTAAGATGGGTTTAAAAGCTGTCGGCGCAGGTGTTTGTGGTTTGGAATTTGCGGTTGGGAGTTGTGGACATGCCACCAAAAAAGTGCTGAACAGCAAACCAATCCAGGCAAGACGTGATTTCATTGTCGCTCCTCAAAATGGAATAGGGTCGTCCCTGTTAAAGCCAAGACCCAAGGTTGCTCGAGCTTAGGGGTTTGCTGATCTTGCCTGTACCTCTTGAGTGCTAAGAGGGTTCGTTGGGGATTGGTCTCCTGTTCTTTTCAGGTCTGGGCATTGAAATCAAAACTTTGTTGTCTGAAATCTACAGTTTCAAAATTTAGAATCTCAATTTCTGTTTGTTTAAATAATGGCAATCTAGCGGTCAGTTGGAAATTCTGTCAATGCACAATAGACTTTGGGCAAGGTAAAAGAGCATGTAAAGATTGACTTTGACACACTCATTTGCGTGCCGTAAGCAATTTTTTGAAGTACACAAACCTTAAATTGAGAGCCAAGCTCGAAAAACTTAACAGGTTCTAAAGCCACAAATAAAACTCGAGAACCCACGGCGTTCTCGAGTTTCAATATTTGGATTGTTGGGTTTAACGCTCGAAGACGCCTTCGGTTAGAATTTTGAAGGCTTTGTGCAATTCTTCTTGGACTGGGCGTTCGCTCATGAACGCACTCCAACGAAGCGCGGTCATCAGGAAGGTGTATGCCATCGTGGCGGCAATGCGTTCGTGCGATAAATCTTTGCGAATGCTCGGAATTTCGCGCAGCAACGCCTCAATGATTTTGGCGAGCGGCATGGCTTCGTAAGCGGTGTGCGCCCGAATCGGGTCGGGATTGATCAGTTCATACGTCAGCGGCGGAATCAGCGTCCGTTCAGAACCCGCGACTTCAGCCAGATCGCGCCACAAACCCTCGAGAATCTCGAGTGGGGTGCGCCCCAAGGTTTTGCGTTCTTCGACGCGTTCGCGCACGCCAGCCACGATGCTCGCGCCGTAATCGAGCAACACGGCTTCTTTGTACGGGTAATAGTTAAAAAACGTGCCCCTCGAGACGTGGGCGGCTTTGGCGATATCGGTGGCGGTGGTTTTGTCAAACCCACGTTCTTTGAAGAGTTGGATGGCGACCGTGTAAATACGGTTTTTGCGGCGCGATTTTTGGCGTTCGCGCAACGATGGTGGCGCGTCTGGGTTGAGCATCCGCATGGGTTTTTCTGAAAATGAGTCAAGCACGCGTGATGATAGCACTTTTAATCTCGAGGTCAAGTTTAAACCCAGTCAAGGAATGATGAAAACATGAGGGTGTGACGTGGGTTTTTTGCTATCAAATGAAATAGAATCTCGTGCATGGCAGTTTTAAAAACGATTCCTCAAAATGCGAGCATCGCGCAATTGCAAGCCTTGCTGGCTGCGGCAAGAATCTCGAGCGCCCAACTGGTCAGGCACTATCAGACGCGAATCTCGAGCATCGACAAAAATGCTTTGAACAGCGTGCTCGAGGTGAATCCCGATGCGCTTAAAATTGCCCAAAAACTTGATTTGGAGCGGGCTTCAGGGATTTCTCGAGGATTGCTGCACGGCATTCCGGTGCTGTTAAAGGACAACATCAACACCGCCGACAAACTCCACACCAGCGCTGGAAGCTTGGCGCTGAGAGATTCTCGAGCTTTGGAAGATGCGGCATTGGTCGCCCAGCTCCGAGCGGCGGGCGCGATCATTTTGGGCAAAACCAACATGACCGAATGGGCAAATTTTATCAGCACCAACATGCCCAACGGTTACAGCTCGAGGGGCGGACAGGTCTTAAATCCATACAACAAAAGTTTCAACACGGGCGGCTCGAGCAGCGGTTCTGGCGTGGCGGTCGCCGCCGATTTGTGTGCGGTCGCAGTGGGCACTGAAACCTCGGGTTCGATCCTCAGCCCCGCCAACAACAATTCGGTGGTTGGCATCAAACCCACCGTGGGTTTAATCTCGAGGCGCGGGATTGTTCCGATTGCAGCCAGCCAAGACACGGCTGGACCAATGGCGCGAACCGTCGAAGATGCGGCAATATTGCTGGGCGCAATGACGGGTTTTGACGCGAAAGATACCGCAACCAAAAACGCAAAAAGTTTAAGCGATTACACGGTTTTCCTTGAGAAAGATGGTTTGCGGGGTTTGCGATTGGGAGTACCCAGGGATTATTTCTGGCAGCACATCAAGGAAGAGCAAAAACCAATTCTCGAGCAAGCTTTAACCGCGCTTCAAGATGGCGGCGCGGTCTTGGTCGAAGCCGAAATTGAGAGCGCCCAAGCCGTGGCTCACCTAAGTTATACGGTTTTGTTGTACGAATTCAAACGCGATCTGAACAAATACTTGCGAAGCCTCGCGCCCGAATTTCCGCGCAGTTTGCTCGAGTTGATTCGCTACAACGAACGCAACCACAAGAAAATGTTGCGCTACGGACAAACCTTGCTGCTGGCGGCGCAAAGCACGGGCGGCACCAATTCAGAGATTTACAACTACACTCGAGCTGAGGATTTGCGTCTCTCGAGACAGCGCGGTATCGACGCGACCCTCAAAAAACACAAACTCGACGCACTCGTCATGCCGATGTACTGGGGTGCTCAAATTGGTGCAAAAGCCGGATACCCAAGCGTTTGCGTGCCAGCAGGTTACTCGAGCGACGGGATGCCTGTGGGTATCACTTTCATGGGCACAGCCTGGAGCGAACCGACTTTAATCCGTGCCGCGTATGGTTTTGAACAATTGACCAAATCCAGACGTGCCCCAAAACTTTGAAGCTCGAGGAAGAGCGTTAAAAGAAAATTGTAGGGTGCGCCGTGCGCACCACGGGTAAACGACGGTGCGCACGGCGACCATGCCCGTTAGGTGCATTTTATGGTCAAGACGTGCACCCTACCAGAGCGCTTTATGTGATGTAAGTCTCGAGTCTCAGTGGGCGGAAGACATACCAAGATCGCTTAACCGAAACGTCCCGTGATGTACGCCTCGGTGCGTTCGTCTTTGGGTGTTTGAAACACCGCTTCGGTCGCGCCGTGTTCGACCAGATCACCGACCAAGAAGAAACTGGTGGTGTCCGAAACTCGAGATGCCTGCTGCATGTTGTGCGTCACGATGATGATGGTGGTTTGTTGTTTGAGGCTTTCCATCAGGTCTTCGATGCGTTGTGTGCTTTGCGGGTCCAGCGCACTGGTGGGTTCGTCCATCAGTAAAATCTCGGGTTCGACCGCCAGTGCCCTGGCGATACACAAACGCTGCTGTTGACCACCCGAGAGGCTCGAGCCGACGGCTTTGAGGCGGTCTTTGACTTCGTCCCAGAGTGCCGCGCCGCGCAGGCTGCGTTCGACGGTTTCATCGAGTTTGACTTTGCTCTTTTCGCCCGCCAGCCGTAAACCAGCTACAACATTGTCGTAAATGCTCATGGTGGGGAATGGGTTGGGTTTTTGAAAGACCATGCCGATTCGGCGGCGCACGTCCACGGGGTCAACGTCGCTGCCATAAACGTCTTGCCCGTCGAGCATGATCTTGCCCGTGACCCTGGTATTTGGGGTCAGTTCGTGCATTCGGTTGATGGCACGTAAAAAAGTGGTTTTACCGCAACCGCTCGGTCCGATCAGGGCATTGACGGTGTTGGACCTGAAGGACACGTTGACGTTGCGCACGGCATCTTTGGTGCCGTAAAAAACCCCAACGTTTTCGGTTTGCAATCGGATTGGACGGTCAGTGTTCATGCTTCTCCTCGAGAGATTGATTGTTAACGTTTTCTGGCGGCAAAACGCGCGACCAGACTGGCGACCAAAATGGCGAGCACCAACACGAGCGCCCCAGACCAGGCTCGAGCGACCGCAGATTCGCTCGGCTCGAAGGCGCTGCGGTAAACCGCCAGCGGTAAACCTGACATTTTCTGGGTTGGGTCCCAGGTCAAAAACGAGTTGCCAAAAGCAGTGAAAATCAGTGGTGCGGCTTCGCCCGAAACCCGAGCGACCGCCAGAATCACGCCCGTGATGATGCCCGAACGGGCGGTGGGCAACACGATGTTCATGATGACTTTCCAACGGGGCAAACCGAGTGCCAGTCCAGCCTCGCGCAAGGTTTGGGGCACGAGTTTGAGGACTTCTTCGGTGGCGCGAATAATCACTGGAATCATGATCAAGCCCAAGCTCAGACCGCCGGCGATACCGCTGTAACCAAGACCCAAACCGCGCACCACCAGCCCGTAGACCACCAAACCAACCACGATGGCGGGCATTCCGGTTAACACATCGCCCATCAGGCGCACGCTCGGTACGAGGCGATGCTCGCGGTATTCGGTCAGAAAAATCGCTGTGCCAACGCCAATAATCACGCCAATGACCAGCGCGACCGCCAGCATGATGACCGAACCGACGATGGCGTTTAAGAAACCGCCGCCACTGCCCAAGAACGTGATCTCGGATTGGGACTGCGTAAAAAATTGCAGGTTGAGGCTCGAGAAGCCTTTAAGGAACAAATCTTTGAGAATCAAAAAAAGTGGAATCAGTACAATCAATGTTCCCAAACCAATCAAAACCATTGCCGCCGTGTTCTGAACGCGTCTGGCGGGGCTGAGGGTTTTGGAAATACCGACTTGTACGTTCTGGCTGTCTGCTCGAGTGACCATGTTTAGACCGTCCCTTGAGGGGTGAGTTTGGCAATCACGATTCGCGCCAGGAAATTCACGACGAGCGATACCACCAACAGCACAAAACCAATGCCAATGAGGCTCGAGACGAACTCTGGGCTGCTGGCTTCACCAAAGTTGGAGGCAATGATCGAACTCATGGTGGCGGTCGGCGAGAACAAATTATCTGGGAAACGGTTGGCGTTGCCAATGACCATCGTGACCGCCAGGGTTTCACCGATGGCGCGACCCAAACCCAGAATCACACCGCCCAAAATGCCCGCCCGAGCGTAGGGCAGCACCGCGTAGCGGATGACTTCCCATTTGGTTGCGCCCAGCGCAAATGCCGCCTCACGTTGATCGTTGGGCACAAGCTTGATCACGTCCCTCGAGATGGCGGCAATGAACGGGATAATCATGACCGCCAAGAGCAACATGGCGCTGAACAAACCAGGTCCGATTGGGGCTTTCCAACCGAGGCTCGAGGCGAGCCATTGTTGGAATGGCAGTGTGGCTGGAATCAGCACAAAAATACCCCAAAGTCCGTACACCACACTGGGAATCGCGGCGAGCAATTCGATCAGGTAGGCGACTGGGTTGGCGAGCCAGTCTGGGGCGTACTCGGCGATGAACAAACTGGCAGCCAACGCCAGCGGCACGGCGACCACCAGCGCACCGATGGCGGTAAAAAACGTGCCCGCAATAAACGGGAAGGCTTGAAAATGCCCGTTGGCGGGGTCCCAGTTCGAGCCGAAGACAAAGCCCAATCCCTCACGTCCGAACGCCGACGCGCCGTTTAAAAGCAGCACAATTGAGTACGCCAAGGCGGTCATGAGGACAATGCTGGCGAGGGCTACAATGACGGTTTGAAACCTGGCATCCGCCTGTGAGCCGCTTCCCCTGCGCCGTTGTGGAATTGTCGCTTTCACAACCCCAGCATGAGGCGCAATTGTCAAGGAAATATCATGGAATTGAAAAACCCTCGAGAAAACGTCTCTCGAGGGTGCAGCTTTGGTCTTGGGACTTTAGAGTGCTTTGCCGCCGTAAGTGATGCTGGCAACGATCTTCTTGGCTTTGGTCAGCGCCGAACCATCAATCTGACCGTAAGCCAGTTGTTCGTTGATCTTCTGACCGTCAGAGAGCATCCATTTGAGCAAATCCACTAGGCTCTTGGCTTGCTCTGCGGTGCGCTTGCCGTACTTTTGTTCCTTGTAGACCAAAATCCAGGTGAAACCCGAGATTGGATAACCGATGTCGCTGTTGGTGAACGAAACCCGAGTGTCGTTCGGCAGTGATTTGGAATCGCTGGCGAGTGCCACTTCCTTCAGGTTGCCGCCGTCAACGTATTTACCCGTGCTGTTGCGAACAATGCCGTACTCGAGTTTGTTGGCTTTGGCGTACACGGTTTCGACGTAACCAATCGAACCGGTGGTTTGTTTGACCAAACCTGCCACCCCAGCGCTCTGAGGTCCGCCGACGCCAACGGGCCACTTTACCGTGCTTTGTGGTCCTTTGGAAACCGTACCAGCCCAGTCGCTCGAGACTTTGGAAAGGTAATCGACGAAGATGGCTGTGGTGCCAGAGCCGTCAGAACGGTAGACGGGTTGGATTGCCAAATCGGGCAGCTTGACGCCCATGTTGAGTTTGGCGAGTTTGGCGTCGTTCCATTTGGTGATCTTGCCCAAGTAAATTTGCGCCAGCACATCGCCGGTGAATTTCAGCTTATCGGGAGCGCCAGGAACGTTGTAAACGGGAACGACTGCGCCGATTGCCATTGGCACGTGAACGATTGCACCTGGGGCGGTTTTCAAGAGTTCATCGTTCATGAACGCGTCAGAAGCGCCAAAGTCCACAGTCTGCGCAATGATTTGCGTGCGTCCGGCGCCCGAACCGACCGATTGATAATTGACTTGAACGCCGGTGGCTTTGTTGTATTGGGCGAACATTTCTTGGTAGAGCGGAAATGGAAAGCTTGCGCCCGCACCGGTGATGGTCTTCGCGTCTTGAGCCACAGCAATCGCCGCAACTGCCAATGCACCTGCAATCAGTAGTTTTTTCATGGATAATTCCTCCGCCGCTGAGTTTGCTCGGCAATTGTCATGGCAGCGTCAGGGCAAAGCGCGATAACCCGAGCATCAATATTTATGATTTGCTTAGGTTTCTCGAGCGTCCAAAATGCTTTGGCGTGTTCAAAAAATGAGTTGCAATTGTGCCATTTTACTCTTGACCATAATAAATAAATACGCACCTTCTTGAACCTAAGCCTGCACCGGGCAGGTTCGCTCACGGGCATGGTAGCTCATCTCCGACCCTTCCTACCCCTTACGGCAGCACTTCAAGACGCACCTTACGGGCGAAACCGCTTCAGGCTTTGGGCGCTTCTCCTGCCTGGCGGGCTACGGTTTGCACACAAATATTCAGTTGATTCCGATTCGTGCGAAAGGATGCAGCAAGCTTCTTGACCATAAAATGCACCTGGCGGGCATGGTCGCAGCATCCCCACAACCCTGTTTTTTGTCGTAGGGGCGCTGCTTGCTGCGCCTTGCCTCTGCGCTTATTTGCCAGCCGCGTTGCTTTCCCTTGACGCTCCTCTGACAATTCCCGTGCATATTGACTTCATGGTGAGTCATCACAGGTTAACTTTAATTTATGACGAACCCATTGTCCGTGAGGGTTTGCGCTCACATCTCGAGATGGGTGGTTTTGTCGTCAGGACTGAAGCTTCTGGGGTGCTCGAGCAATCTCGGGTCTCGAGTGATGTCACCGATTTGGTCGTGTTCCACTGGAAGCCCGAGTTGGCGTTCACGGACGCTGTCCATCATGTGCCGATGCTGGCGATTCTCGATTCGAGCGCCACGATCAGCGATGCGCTCAGGGCTTGTGACGATTTTGTCTGTTATCCGTTCGACCCGCTTGAACTCAGCGTTCGGGCGAGGCGTTTGTGCGAGCAGCTCGAGCAGCCTGTGTTTTTGCCGAACGAGCATCAGGCGCAAATCAGTGTCGCGGATTTGCGGCTCGACACGCATTTGGGTCGGGCTTGGAAGGATGAACTCGAGCTTCATTTGACGCGCCGTGAGTACGAGTTGCTGACGGTCTTGATGTTGAACGCTGGGCAAGTTTTAAGCAAACAAACGCTGTTGCGTTCGGCTTGGGGAACAGATTTTAGGGGCAAACCGCGCACGGTAGACCAGCACGTCTCGCAGCTTCGGGCGATTCTGGGCGACAACCGTGAGGACTCGAGGTACATTTCGACGGTGCATGGGCGGGGTTATGTTTTGAAGGTCAAATCTCAAGATCAATCCATGACGTTAAGCTGACATCGGGCTTCGATAATTGCCTCATCATGACGTTGACCGTTTTGGTAGTCGAAGACGAACTTGCGGTGCGTGAAGCCTTGCGCTTCCACCTCGAGCAGGCGGGTTATGCGGTGCGGGTGTGTGCCACGGCGCGTGAGGCTTGGGATCAACTGGCGAACGTCAGCGCGGTTGTTCTGGACTGGATGCTGCCCGACGAATCTGGGGTTCAATGGTTGTCGCGGCTTCGGGCGAACACGGCATTCGCAGCCCTGCCGGTTTTGATGCTGACGGCTCGGGCGGGCGAACGTGACCGCGTCGAGGGGCTTGACGCCGGCGCGGATGATTACCTGACCAAACCATTCAGCGCCGCAGAGTTGGCGGCTCGGGTGCGGGCGTTGCTGCGTCGTGTGGGCACGGACGGGCGCAAAAGTTTGGTGCGGCTCGGGGTGCTCGAGATTGACCAGGACGCCGGCGAGGCTCGGCTGGCTGGGCGGGTCTTAAATTTGACGCGCCGCGAGTTTGACCTGCTGGCGTTCATGGGCGCCCATGCGGGACGGGTCTACAGCCGTCAAGAATTGCTGGACCGGGTTTGGGGTTTGGAATTCGTGGGTGGCGAACGTACCGTCGATCAGCACATCACCCAACTGCGAGCCATCTTGGAGGAAAACCTGACCGCGCCAAAATTCCTTGAGACGGTACGCGGCAAGGGGTATCGTATGAGGGAAGTCAGCGACCTCAAACCAGTCTAAGCTTACAAAAGGAGTTCCAATGCGAGAAGCCCTAGAACGTGATTTGCGCGAACTGAGCGCCGAATTTGTCCGAATGTTGTCGCTCAACCTCGAGCAACTTTCCTTGGCGGGCAAAGTCTTGCTCGAGCGCGAAATTGACAAGATTGACCTGGTGCATGAGATTGAACGCCGTGTGGACGAACTTGAATTAAAACTCGAGGCGGAATGCTTGAAAATCATTGCGCGGCATCAGCCGGTGGCGGGTGATTTGCGCCTGATTGCCGCGATTCTGAAATCGCTTTCTGACCTCGAGCGGGTCGGAGATTACGCGGTGCATGTTGCCGACGACGCACGATTGCTGGCAAGTGAGCCGCCCTTAAAGCGTTACATCAACCTGGCACAAATGATCACCAGACTCAAAAGCATGCTCGAGGTTGCCAGTCTGGCTTTTGTCCAACGTGACGCTTCCAGCGCCCATCAGGCGGCGCAGGTTGACCTCGAGATCGACGATTTGTACGAACAGATTCAGCGCGAACTGGTCACGTACATGATCGAAGACCCGCGCACGATCACCAAGGCGCTGGCACTGTTAAGGGTGGGGCGCAGCCTGCAACGCATTGGCGATCATGTCGAAAATGTTCTCGAGCGGGTGCAATATTGGGTTACGGGAGAGCGTGCCGCAAATGATCTTGGTACAGATGCCGCGATCAGCCAGTGATCTGGTGCATTTCAACCTTGACATTTCTAAATCATGAATATCCGATAGAGCTGGTCTTTTGTTTTGCTTCTTTGTTTGAGCAAGACCACTGAGCGCAATATTCGTGTCAAAAAGACGTTTCAGACCTTGGTTTTGATCGCCACACAAGGTTAGACTGTGGGCGCATGAATCAGGTCAAGGCTGTTCATCAAAACAAATTGGCTCGAGTTCGGGTTCCAGCCACGATGGCAAACCTCGGACCTGGTTTTGATTCGCTCGGGCTGGCGGTGTCACTCTGGCTCGAGGTGGACGCCGAACTTTTTGGCAAGGATGTTTTTGAATACTCGGGTCAAGGTCGTATTGCTGGAACCGATAATTTGATTCATCAAGGTTTCCGCGCCGCCTTTCATCATGCTGGTCTGCAAGCCCCCACCGTGCGCTTGAGTGCCCAAAACCCAATTCCACTGGCGAGGGGTTTAGGCTCGAGTTCGGCGGCATTGGTGGCGGGCGCGGCTTTGGGTGCGGCTTTCATTGGCGATCACTTTGGCAAAGATGCGGTTTTGCAAGTCTGTGCCAAACTCGAGGGACACCCCGACAACGTCGCACCGGCGGTGCTGGGTGGTTTTACGGCATCGGTCATGCGGGGCGACACTCCAATTTCGATTTCGATGGGTGTGCCAAAAGACTGGCGGGTCTTGGTGGCGGTACCGCAAAGCGAACTCAAAACCGAACACGCCAGGGCAGCCCTGCCCGTCAGCTACTCGAGGGCGGACATGGTTTTTAACCTCTCGAGGGCGGCATTGTGGGTGGCTGGCGTGGCGACCGCCAACACCGACGTGCTGCGTGAAGCCTGCCGTGACGCCATGCACCAACCCTACCGAGCGGCGCTCGTGCCTGGAATGCAAGCTGCCATCGAAGGGGCACTTGAGGCGGGCGCGGTCGCCGCGTTTTTGTCGGGCGCGGGTCCTAGCGTCAGCGCCATCGTCAACTCGAGCCAAAGCTTGGAAACCGTCAAAACCCAACTTGAGAAATTTAGCCCCGATATTTTGACATTGGAACCCGCAAGTGGTTTTGAGCTTTTAACGGTGGTTCATGGAAGGTAATTTACAAGACACGCCACTTTCTAGTTTGCTCGAGTTGATTCATTTGACCAAGCAATCTGGGCGGGTGCAAATTACGGCAGATGTGCCACTTAATTTGTATGTTTCCAATGGCGAGGTGGTTTCGGGCGAGATTTTGGATTGGGAAGGTCTTGAAGCCGTTCAGAGTTTTTTGCTTCACCTTTCCAGCGGACAATTTCGGTTTTACCCCAATGCCACCGTGATTGTGTCGCCAAACGATTTCGCAATCCCATTTTCTTTGTTCATGACCGACTGGGCGCGTTTAAACGACGAATGGGCACGGATTTTACCCTTCATTGGCAGCCCCTCACGCGTCATGGAACCCACCCAGGCTAGCGGTGCGGTCCCGCACCCATTCCAAGGCGGCAAGAGCATTCGTTCGCTCGCCAGGGCGCTCGGGGTCAGCAGTTTTGAGGTGGCGCAAAACACCCTGCCGTGGCTTCAACAGGGCGATGTGCGGCTGACAAGTCGTTTCGCTTGGCACAGTTTAAGAATTCAACATGCCAGTGCCCAAAGGCTTCCAAAATCCAGAACCTTAACGGATATCCCCGCCTGTCTTGACGGCTCGAGAAACATGGGCGAAGTCCTCGAATTGGGTTTTCAAGCGAACGATGTGCGTCAATACCTGATTCAGAGTTTGCAATCGGGTGAAATTCAAGTGCCTGGCAGCGGTTGGTTGTTGCGCGATTTGACTTGGGAACTCGAGTATCTCAAATAAAACTTGACGCGTTACAGCGGTTTTCATAGGAGTGAAAGCGCGGAGCGCGTCAACGGATATGAAAACCGCTGTCTGTTGCTACTCCCGCTGGTCGCCAACGTTCGACGCTTCGCGTCAAACATTGTGCAAGGCGCTGTAATAACGCGTCAAGACTCGAGAACGATTTTTGGTTTTAAGCCAAAGCCTGCTGCAAACCTGGCATTTGGCGTTGCACCAAGTAACGAACCGTACTTGGGATGTTCGCACCGCCAATAAACAGCACCAAAGCGGTGGTGTCGTTGATGCGCTGCACAAAAACACTTTTGCCATTGAACTCCAGCGCCAAACCGTGCAACTCTGGAAACTCGAGGTTGCGTCCCAACCCGCCACTGATCGAAATAAAGGTGCGAATGTAAACGGAAACCAATTCGCCGTTGCTGATTTCCTGCCCCGCCTGTGCCAACAATTGGGCTTCGGTGCTGGTGGTGACGATCAAAGCGGTTTCGATCTCGGCTTTCTCGAGAAGGGGCGTCAGATAGGTTTCAAAATGAATCTTGGGCGCTGGCATTCCAGGCTCGAGAGCGCTAGGTTCAATCACAATTGGCGTGCTGCTGGCGTTTAAGCTTGCGACTTTTGCCAGTGCCTTGTCAATCTGCGGAAACAAATCTTCCGGCGTGAACGGTTTTGAAACCACACTTTCCGCTCCAGAATCTTTGGCTTGGCTTTGCACGGCGCTGTCCACAATGCCCGAAATTAAAATCACCGGAATTTGCTTGTAACTGGGCATGGCTTTCAGGCGCTGACAAAGTTCAAAACCCGTCATGCCTGGCATGACCACATCGGCAATAATCAAATCAGGAACGGTGGTGGCAATCAATTCAAGCGCGTGCTCGGCACTCGAGGCGCTGGTGACATCAAAATCCCGTGGGGCAAGCAGGCGCTCGAGCGCTTTGCGCACACTGACAGAATCGTCTACGATTAAGACTTTACTCAAGTTCGTCTCCTCAAAAAAGGGTGAACGTTGCGCGTGAAGCGTCGCGTTTCGCCTGATGACATCTAGTTTAGGCGACAAATACGAATTCTGGTGTGGATTTTGCACCTCGAGCCTTAAAAATAATGCTCTGGCGGTCTTACTCAAACTGATCGAGTTTGACCCAGCCGTACCAGAGCGGTGCAATCGTACCAACCAGGGTAAAGACCAGCAACAAGCCAAGCACCAACATTCCCTCGAGGTTGGCAAAATAACTTAAACCAGGATAAAGGCTGGGCTGGGTGACACTCAGGTATGCGGGTCGCGCCACAATAAGCACCAAAAACCCCGAGTAAAACAATGAAAGCACCATGTACAACAAACCGCCCGCACTGACCGCCACTTCCGCAGGGTTATCGGCTTTAAAACGCGGCAGGGCAGCGCCCACGCCCACGCCAAGCGCCGTGATCGCCAAAGCGCTCGAGATTGCCACCATCACACTCGAGAGTTGCAGCACGGCAGAAAGGTTTAAACTGCTGGCGCTAAAATAACCCAGCACCAACGCCAGCAGCAAAGTTGCCGGCAATGCGCCCCAGTATTTTGCCAGCACGATGTTGCGGCTCGAGATTGGACCGGTGCGCAAAATCCAAAAGCCAGGACCTTCAAAACTGACGGTTGGGAATGCCATGCGAATGCCCACGCCCGAGATCACAAAACCTTGAAACGCCAGGGTCATAAAACCAACTGCGTTTTTCATCAACTCGCCCTGAATTGGGAATGCACGAACACTGACCACGTACACGCCGCCGAGCGCCACCAGAATCAAGAGCTGCGACCATTGCGTGGCGTCCCTGAACAACAACCTTGCATCTTTGACGATCAAATGCCCACTGGCACCAAATGTTCCAAAGAAATTCTCGATGCCACTCGCTACCCTTGGGGTTGGGTCAAGCCGCACCCTGGAACTCTCGAGACCACGCACCCAACCCTCCTGATAGGCTTTGCTGGCAAGCCAACCTGCCACCAATAACAACAGAGCCGACAAGACCACCAGCGGGTAAATGCTGGTGGAAAACGAACCTCGAGCGCCATCCCAGATCACCCGAGACGCCCAGGAACTTGGCAGCAAGGGGTTGGACGGCGTGCCAAATTGCGTTAAAAACTGGGTGATGGCACTGTCGTTATCCAGATTCGCCAGGCGTTTGATCAGTTCTTCGGGTTTGGCGGCACGAATCAGGTACACCAAACTGGCGGACAGGATCACGCCCAAGCCAGTCGCCACCTCGCGCACACGACCGGCGGGGGCAAAACGCATCAGCAAAATGGCAATGCCCGCGCCCAAGCCCACGGGCAAGGCATACGCCAAAAGTGCCGAGAGCACCGCCAACGGATAAAACCAAAACGGCGCCTGAAAGAACACTCCGATTGCCAGCAACGGCGGTACAGTCAAGAGTGAAGGCACACCAGCCGCACTCAGGTACGTCTCGCCAAGCTTAAGCGCGAACACCCGAGCCGTCGGAATTGGTTGCGCCAACAAAAAATTCAGATCATCGCTCGAGTACAAGGTCGTGATTGCCGTGGTGATCGCCGAAAAGGTCACACCCGACGCCAGCACGATCAACCCCGTCTCGAGCGCCCGTTGCGCCACGCTGCGCCCGACCAAACTGCAAGACTCGGAAAAAATCTTGCCGAAGTTACAGAGGAACGTCATGGCTCGGTGCGTGCCCTCGAGTTCGGCGTACACGACCAGCATCACCACTGACAAAATGATGAAATACCCCAGTTTTGGACCCCGGCTAAGCGCATTGTAAAAAGCCCGAAATTTCAGGTTCAACAGCGAACTCGAGACGTTCGCATTGCCTGTCACATTCGCGGATTTCACCAGTGACATTAAGCCGCCGCCTTCTCTCGAACATTTTGCCGCTCGAGTTCTTCTTCCTCGACCAATTTAAAGAAAATCCGCTCGAGCGTGTTGCCCTCCACGCCGCCGCGTTCCGTGCCAGATTGATGTTGAAGTTCCTCGAGCGTGCCCTCCGCCAGAATATGCCCACGATCCAAGACCGCAATTCGGTGCGCCACCGCTTCCGCCACCGGCAAGGAATGCGTGGTCAAGAGCACGGTTTTCCCCTTCGCCGCATAACCCGCCAGCAATTCCCGCGCCTGTTTTGCCGCCCGAGGGTCAAGTCCAACCATCGGTTCGTCCACAATCAACACCGGCGGTTCGGGCAGCATGGCTGAAATAATGGTCAATTTCTGCTTCATACCGTGCGAGTAGGTTTCGATCAATTCATTGCCAAAATCTTCCAGGCTAAAAAACTCGAGCCAGCGTTCAATCTCCGAGTTTGGATTCTCGAGCTTGTGCAGCCCCGCAATAAACCGCAGCAACTCGCGCCCCGTCAACTTGGCGTACAAATACGGACGGTCTGGAATGTAACCAAACGCCGCCTTGGCTTTGACCGGTTCGCGCCAGACATCAAAACCCCCAACCCGCACCGTACCCGTACTCGGGCGTGTCAAACCCACCATCGCGCGAATGGTCGTGGTTTTGCCCGCGCCGTTCGGTCCAAGAAGCCCAAAAACCTCGCCAGGAACGACTCTTAAATTCAGTTTGGAAACCGCCTCAACCCGACCATAGCGTTTCGAGAAACCCTCAATCTCAATCATGCCCCTAGGTTACGCCCAAGCGCCAAACTCGAGCGTCCGAATGTCACAGACGTTTAAAACGATAAAGATGCTCGAGCTTGGTTTAAGGTTTATCGAAGATTGTGCGAAGAAAACTCGAGAGCTTGCTAAATATTACTGGGCGTTCGGTATTTTTCAAGTCTAGGACTCAGTTTTACAGTCGGATTGGCAAGACAAATAAATCGAACCACCGCTTCAAATTGGGGGGATAAGTCAGTTGGAGTTCCCGCCATTCCCGAGTCAATCAGGTCTGCCTCTGGTTCGCCGCCCCAAAAATTCTTTGAACCCGCCAGCGATAAAGAAAGATGGGAAACAATGCCTCGGCTGCTGCTTTCCCAACCAGCAAAATAAATAAACCTGACCTGAGACGGATCAATGGAGCGCCACAACTGACAGGTGGAAATGTTGGCGTAACGGATATGTCGTTTCGTTGGATCGATATGAATGCGTTGAAACGCTGCCGCCAAACCCATCAAAAAGACCACCAGATTTATGAACAACCAGAACATCAAATTTTCCAAGGGAGGCTGATAAAGGTTGCTCTG
>CAXTTL010000090.1:0-17608 GCA_964247135.1 uncultured Deinococcales bacterium
TTTTCGTTTGCCCGTGGCGTTACAAATTCTGCCAAAAACAAGCCAAAAACCGCAAGCGCCGCCCCAAGAATCAATAAACTTCTCGTCAAACGGCTGAGGCTGATGCCTCCAGCAAAACTTGCCAACAGTTCGTTGTCTTTGGCGAGTCGCCCAAACACCAAAAGCACGCTAAAAACGATGGCGAGTGGAAACGCCCGCAAGGCAAATTCTGGAATTTGATAAATCAACCATTTGCCGGTCGCACTTGGGGGCAAAGCGCCCAGGTACTGCGCCCTGGCAATTAAACTTTGAAACAAAAACAATGCCACGTACAAACTGGTGCCGATCAAAAAGTTGGGAACGACTTCACGAAAAACGTACCATTCAAGCCGTTTCACAACTTCACCGAGAACCCTCGAGCCAATGCGGACATGATCGGCATTTTAACGCAGTCTCAGACCGAAACTGAATTTGAAACCTGTGCCGGCGGTTGGATATCCAACCGCCAGATTTTGTTGGGTAATGTACGCCCCAAAAACAAAACCAAAACTCGAGGAGTAGATGGTGATGCTCGAGCCGAATTCGCCGTATTGGGTGACGAAATCATAACTCACCAGCGGCGTCAGGCTGAGAACAGGGGTTTGAAATGGAGTGTCAAAATTGTCCTTCAGCACATTGCCGTCGTAAAAATCGAGGTCAAAGCTGGCTCGCACGATTTGGTTGTTAAATGGCTGAGGATTGTTCAGGAACACTTTTCGCAAGTCAACGACCAACGACAAACCCAGTTGAGGGTTGCGAAAATTGACGCCCTGAAAACCGAGCGCAGGCGTTGACCCAACGGGTGGAGTGAAGTTCAAACCGATGCTCAGTGTGGTGGCTGGCGTGATCGCGTAACGGGCAAAGACATTCGTGCCAAACGCTTCCAACCAAGAAATGCCGCTCGAGATCGAACCCCAGTTTTGTGCCGCAATTCTCACGGCGTACCTGGCATTGAAACTGGCGTTGGCATTCAGGACAAACACGAAGTTTTCGGTTTGAAATGGGTACGCTGTGAAATCAATGCCTGCGGCGGCACTGAAGCCAAAATCTGAAATGCTCTTGCCCCAACTGATCGTGGGTGAAGCCCGCAAAAAAACTTGATTTTGAGCCTTTGCGATATCGCTGGGGGCTGGGGTCAATGTCTCTTGCCAGACATGCCCATACTCGAGTTTGGCGCGGTAATTAAAAATGCCAAAATCGGTGTTTGAACTGCCCCCAACGGCGTATCCAACACGTTCATCGCCGCTCGAGCGACTGGGCGTCGCGGTTGCAATTCGGCGTCCGGTGTCAAAGTTAAAAGTTATCGTGAATCCAGTGTTGGGGTCACGCTCGAGAAAAAAGCGAAAACTGTTGTAAGTCGCCCCAATATCGTCTTGTCCGACAAAGTACGTCCAGCCCTCTTTGACGCCGCGCATAAACAAAGTGAGGTTGGTGGCAGCCGTGCTCGAAAATAAATTGTTGCCAATCGCGGTCAACCTGCCCTCTTCGCCAGCCAAAATCCGTAAGTTGCTGACACCAAGGTTTAAACCAGCCCCAAAACTGAAGACCAGCGGAATCTCGAGTGGGTAGGCTGGGTCGTAGGTGTAGGTGTCCAAATGAATCGGAATTCCAAAAATCTTGATTTCAGTGTCCAATAAAATAAAAACGCCGGCATCATTTGAAATCGCTCGTTTGGCGCTGAAGGTCAGGTCGGAATTGCTCGAGACTCGTCCAAGCGAACCCGTGACGGTTTGGGCGGTGGCGGCACCATTTTGGATGGTGGCATCCGTGGCGTTGACCACAATATTTGATGTGGAATTTCGCAGTCCCGTCACGACCAGGGTATCGTTTTTGAAAACGGCGGTGGTCGTGGCATAACGCTGCGTCACTTGTCCGCCCGCGCCAATTTTATCAATCACCGAATTCTCGAGACTTAAGTCTTGTCCCTTCAGCACGCCGCGCTGGGCTTTGATGTTGTAGGTTCCGCTTGGCAAGCCCGATTTCTTGTAAGAACCATCAATCGTCAAAACCAGCGTCTCGAGCGTAATGTTTTCCTCTTTGGCGACCACGTTTTGTACCGTGCCCCGAGCGCCACGGGCGCGAATCTGGGCATTCTGGGCGCTTAAGGTGTTGGTCGCCTCCTCGAGCGTCAAAACCGGAGCTTCGAGCGCCCAGCCGTCCCGTTCAAAGCAACCGTTGATAAATTTGGTGAAACCATTTTCGGAGTCCAAACTGGCGGCGCGAACGACACCGACGCCTTCGACGGTTAACTGGTCGCCGTCAGGTATTTCGGGACACAGGGCATTGTCTTGCGCTCGAGCCAAGCTGGCAACACCAAGACAAGCTACAATGAGTGCGGATAGAAGTGTAGGACGAATCACGCGCCACTTTACCTGTTTTTCTCGAGTAAGCCAAGGTATCTGGCTTTGACCGCCTCAGGAATGGAATTTCCAGTTTTGGTGCTGATCGCCTTGCCGCCGCCATCAAACTTGATCCAGAGCACCTGCCCCTCGAGTTTGGTTTTGCCTTTTTCCTGAAACAGGTATTTGCCCGACAAGAACGCCTCGTGGCTTTTACCGTCGATCACGGCGCTGTTGGCTTTGATCACGGGGCTGCTCGCCGAAACCGCACCTGGCGAAACAATGATGCCCGCCTTCGGATAAGCCACCGCATTGGCGCTCGAGAGGGATTTGACTTCGCTGGTCGAAACGGAGAGCGGTCCAGACAATGCCATGCGGTCCGAGGCGATGTTCCAATCGATTTTTGAAGCCGCTATGCTTTGGGCTTGCGAGGTGATGATGGTCGCGTTGGTGGCATTTAAAAATGCACCATCTTTGACCTTGATGTACGAACCCTTGATCGTGATGCCGTTGACGTTATCGATGACTGTTCCGCCTTGGCTCATGGTGGTCACGCCGTTTGCGTCGGTTTCTTGGTCGCCATTGGCTTGAATCACCAGACCGCCTTGGGCGAGGGCGACGCCAAGCAATAGACTCGAGATGGTTAAGATTCCTTTTTTCACGAGGTTATCTTAAACGCCGCTCGGTGTGTACCGTGAGGATTCGATAAATTCGAGATCAGGATTTTAGGCTCGAGCAACGACGATTTGGGTGCTTGGAAGCGTAAAAGGCAGTGCGTTCTCGTCGATGATTTCAAAGGCGTCTCGCCATTTGTCTTTTAAGAAATCAATCGTGTAAACCTGCCGCGTTAGGGGCGTAAAACCAGTCTGGTGCAGTAACTTCTCGAGATCATCGCCGTTCGCCCAACCAAAAATTTCGCCGACCTCAATGTCCCAGTTGGTTGCGTAAAAATATTTGGTGGCAAATTCGTAAAAATGACTCGCCTGCATGGTGCACAAATTTCCTTGCAGCGCAAACTCGAGTTTGAATGGTCTGAAGTCGTCGCTGAAGCGCCAAAAAATTTCTTGGAGTGCAGGATTTTTAAACCGAATCTGTAAGAACTGCGGCTCGAGCCTGACCCCGTCTCGAATGATTAACCTGCCGCCAGGGAGAAGTAAACTTTTCGCCAAACCAAAAATTTGTTTTGCCGCCACCAACATGGGCGACACGCCAGCCTCGAAAAAACGCTCGGGACGCTCGAGGGCGAAGGTGGCAAATTCGTGCAGGGCGCTGCACAAGATGACGCTCGAGAATTTTGGTTCGGTCAGCTTTTCTGGATGCTTGCACAACTCAAAAATATCCTGACGGTAAAAACGAACCCGATCCCCAAGCTGTTTGGCGGCGGTTCCAAGCAATTTGGCGCTCAGGTCAATGCCGACCAATTCCAAAGTTGGATCACGAAGCTGCAACAACTCGAGCACCGCCCCCGAACCACAACCCAGTTCGAGCACTCGGTTGCCGGTCACAAACTCGAGCATTTTGGCTTTATCGGGTTTGCTCATAGCCATGCCAGCCACGTATTCCGACAGCCCCACGGCGTCGTGAACGTCGGCGCGGGTGCTCATAAATCATCAAACTCGAGCACAAAACCGGCTTCGATCTCAGCTTGCATTTTCTCGAGTTGCGCTGGGGTTGGAATGCTCAAGGACACAAAAGACCAACGTGCGATGCCGTCGTTCTGGTCTTTGCTCGCCTCGAGTTTGACCACATGAAAAATCATGTTGCTGCCAAGCAAGCGCATTTCGCCAGGTTTGTTCCATGCTGCCAGTTCGCGCTTCAAAACGCTGATTTCGCCGCGCACCACCCAAATTCTTCCAGTGCCGATCAGGTCGTTCAAGCCCGCTGGCGGTTTTCGACGGCGAAATTGGTCGCTGACCGCCTGGTCTTTGGTGCGTTTGTCGCGGGTGATGCTGAGGATGATGGCTTCCAGCAAAGGAATGCTGGTGTCAGCACCTTGAATGCGTGGATGGATTAAGCTCATCATGATTGCTTCACTCCGTTCGATAGTACGACACCCTCGAGGTTTCACGGTGTTCATTTGCACTTTTGGCTTTTAAAAGTACAAATCTTGCTTACTGTGCGCTCTCGAGGTCGGGTCGCAGCACCACGGCATCTCGGAGGTAAACGTGCCTGATGTCCTGTTGTTTTTTATCGGTGTTAAGGTGCATCATCACCCGAATGGCGCGTTGCAAACGCCCAGGCACCGGAATCTCGAGGGCATTCAAGAGCGGCACGAATTTCATGTTCAACCCGTTTCTTGCGGCTTCGGCGGGAAAGGCGGCGTTCAAATCTGGGGTCACGGTAAAAATGATGCTGCACAAACCCTCGAGTTCTGCCGCCGACGGCGCATGTGGGTGTTCGCAGACCGAATTTTGGGCGAGCATTTCGATCAACAGTTCTTTGGTGGCGTCAAAAATTGCCTCTGGAGTGTTTTCAATTACCGTGGTTGCACCGCGAATGCCTCGCATCATCATGATGTTGCGAGTCTAACATCACTTCCCAAAAGACGCACCTGGCTTGTTTAGCCCGATGCCTCGCGCTCGGATTTTGGAATTCATTCCCAAATGAATTAGAATCGATCAGCAAATCGAAAGTAATTTGAGCGTCAATCGAAACCAGTCACATGTTTTTATTCAGGAGGAAGCCATGACCCTTGCCGCCGAACCGACCACACCTGCCACCCAAACTGCCAAACGAATTCACCATTGGATCGCCGGAAAACCGCACGCCTCAACCTCTGGGCGCAGCGCCCCCGTGTACAATCCTGCCAGCGGCGAGATTCAGGCAACCGTCGATCTGGCGAGTGTCGAGGAAATCAGCCATGCCATCGCCACAGCCAAAGCCGCCTCGGTTGGTTGGAGGGTAACACCGCTCGCCCGCCGTGCGGAAATCATGTTCAAATTCCGCGAATTGCTCGACGCAAACCGCCAAGAGCTGGCGCACATCATCAGCCTCGAGCACGGCAAAGTGCCCAGCGATGCGCTGGGCGAAATCGCCCGAGGCTTGGAAAACGTCGAATTCGCCTGCGGCGTGCCGCACCTCTTGAAGGGCGGTTTTTCCGAACAGGTTTCTCGAGGGGTCGATGTTTACAGCATCCGTCAACCTTTGGGCGTGGTGGCTGGCATCACGCCCTTTAACTTTCCGGCGATGGTGCCGCTCTGGATGATCGCCAACGCCGTGGCTTGCGGCAACGCCTTTGTCTTAAAACCATCCGAAAAAGACCCGAGCGCCAGTTTGTTCATTGCCGAACTCTTGAAACGCGCCGGTCTTCCCGACGGCGTTCTGACCGTGATTCACGGCGATAAACTCGCGGTCGATACGATTCTCGAGCATCCAGATATCGCCGCCGTTTCGTTTGTCGGCAGCACGCCAATTGCCAAATACATTTACGAGACCGGAACCAAGCACGGCAAGCGCGTTCAAGCCTTGGGCGGCGCGAAAAACCACATGTTGCTGCTGCCCGACGCCGATGTCGAGATGGCAGCCGACGCCGCCGTCAGTGCCGCCTACGGCTCGGCAGGCGAACGCTGCATGGCGATTTCGGTGGTGGTCGCGGTGGGCAACGTTGCCGACCCAATGATCGAAGCCTTGCGCGCCAGGTTGCCAAAAATCAACGTTGGACCTGGCACCGACAAAGACGCCGAAATGGGACCACTCATCACCCGCGAACACCGCGACAAGGTTGCGGGGTATCTCGAGAGTGGGAAGGCTCAAGGCGCGACCCTGGTGGTCGATGGTCGTGACGCCGACATTGCCAAGTCAGACGGTTTTTTCTTGGGTGTCAGCTTGATGGATCACGTCACCGCTGACATGGATTCGTACAAAGACGAGATTTTTGGACCCGTCTTGCAAGTCGTTCGCGTCAACACCTATGAAGAAGGCTTGAAACTCATCAATGACAATCAGTACGGCAATGGGACGGCAATCTTTACCAGGGACGGCGGCGCGGCGCGGCAATTCCAATTCGATGTCAACGTCGGCATGGTCGGCATCAACGTGCCAATTCCGGTGCCAGTCTCCTATTACAGCTTTGGCGGTTGGAAAGCCAGCTTGTTCGGCGACACGCACATGTACGGACCCGAAGGCATTTTGTTTTACACCAGGGGTAAAGTCGTCAGCTCGAGGTGGCCCGACCCGAGCACCTCAAAAGTCGATTTGGGCTTTCCGCAAAACCGTTAATGACCATAAAACAACCCTCGAGATCAACTCGAGGGTTTAACTTTAAGTTGTTTTTAGTGCTTGAGCAATGCGCCCAAAATTCCGGTCAAAATCGCGCCAGTGCTCGAGGCTCCAGCATCGCGTTGACCGTTGGGGTGGGTCATGTTCGCGCCCTGGTTGACCGCACCCAACAGCGACCCAAGAATGTCCGCCATGCCACCGCCCTGGGATTGCCCGCCGCCAAGAACGCTCCCGAGGATGCCGCCCAAGCCGCCAGCTTGTGGTTGTTGCGCTTGTTGAGGGTGCTGTCCGCCGCCGAGCAACCCACCGACAATATTGCCCAGCGCTCCGCCGGCGCTACCGCTGCCTCCGCCGAGCAGACTGCCCAAAACGTTGCCGAGTGCACCGCCCCCACCGCCATTGCCCATCAGGCTGCCGAGAATGCCGCCCACGTCCAAGCCGCCAGGCGCCTGCTGACTGCCGCCTGTTAACATCCCCAAAAGTGGTCCCAGTGCGCCCAAAGGACCAACTTGATCGACCCCCCTGGTGTCATGGTTCGCAATGCCTGCGCCCAAGGCGCCGACAATTGGCGCGACATCTTGCGGGGTCAATTGATTTGGGTGCCCCTGATATTGTTGTGCCGCCTGCGTGAAGGCGTCCGAGTACGCTTTGGAGGTAAAACCGCTCGAGCTGTTCCCGATGGCTTGAGCCGCCGCTTGAAACTGCGTGCCCAGATCGGCATTCGGGTCGCTCGAGGTGGCTTGCTGCGCGGCTTGAAATTTTGCCAACACGTCCGAACCGTGGGTTGGATGGGCTGGATCGGCTGAATTGAGTGATTGTTCTTGGGTTTTAAGCTGGTCGACCACATTGCCAAGTACGTCTTGAAGTGTCATGGAAAATCCTTCCGTCATACCGCAAATTTCTTCTCGAACCTCGAGCAACCTCGAGACGATCAAAGGTTTACGGATACGAAATCCTAGCACCGATTGAATCAGTCCGTGAAGACTTTGAATTTGAAGAATTCTTAAAACTTATGGGGGAAGGTTATGGCTTTATTTTGTCCAAGAAATATTTGATTTGAGTCCAAACCACTTCACAAAGTGGTCTGGAAACTTGACACGCTTTCAACCCTCGAGATAACCTCATGGAACTGCTCAGCATAGCGATTTTCGTTACGAACTTTTTGTTTGTAACGCTCGGGTGTTTCCCGAGGGGTTTTAAGCCTGAATTGTGGCTCGAGGAGAACCTGAGGAGGTTCGTATGAAACGAAAGCTGTTAATGGGACTCGTGGGGCTGGGCATGGCTGCCGGTTTGGCTGGCGTCGTGGCTCAAAGTGGAACTGGCAAATTGGTCTACAATTCGGACGCGTCCGATCCAGCACCGAAAGCTTACGATCAAAAGATTGTCGCGCAGTTTAAAGCCAAATACCCAGGCATCGACATGACGCACAACACCGTCGATCATGAAAGCTTTAAGCAAGCCATTCGCACCTACCTCGCCAGCGACAATCCACCAGATGTTCTGACCTGGTTCGCCGGAAACCGGATGCGTTTCTTCTCGAGCAAAGACCTGGCTGCCGACATTGGTTCGGTCTGGAAAGACAACGGCTGGGAAAAGACCTTTCCAAAGGGCTTCCAAGCGCTGTCTCAGGACAAAGGCAAGTACGTCTTCTTGCCAACCAGCTACTACTGGTGGGCAATGTATTACCGCAAGGACATCTTCCAGAAATTGGGCTTGAAGGAAGCCAAAACCTGGCCAGAATTTTTGGGCCTGTGCCGCTCGCTCAACAAGGCAGGCGTCACGCCAATCATGACCGGCTCGAAGTTCCTGTGGCCACTGGGCGGCTGGTTTGATTTCTTGGACATGCGCGTCAACGGACCACAGTTTCACGTCGACGTGACCGACGGCAAAATCAAGTACACCGACAGCCGCGTCCGCAAAGTCTTTAGCTACTGGAAGCAACTGCTGGACAACAAATGCTTCCTCGAGAACAGCGCCAGCTACGACTGGCAAGACGCCGCGCAGCTCATGACCCAAGGCAAGGGCGCGATGTACCTGATGGGCGATTTCATCCGCGACCAATGGAAAGACGGACTGGAAGCCAGCCAACTTGACTTCTTCCGTTTCCCAATCATCAACGCCAAGTTGCCAGTCGGCGAAGAAGCCCCAACCGACGGATTCTTTGTGCCAGCCAAAGCGCCAAATATTGCCAACGCCAAACTCTTCATGGGTTACCTTGGCAGCAAGGAAGCCATGGAGCAAGGCGCCAAAGAACTCGGTCGTTTGGTTCCACGCAGCGATGTGGACAAAGCACTTTATGCCAGCAAGCCACAAATTGCCAAAGCCCAAGCCACCGTCATCGAACCAGCCGATTACATCGCGCAGTTCTATGACCGCGACACCGACCCAGAAATGGCGAACATCGGCATGAAAGGCTTCCAACAATTCATGCAAGACCCAAGCCAACTCTCGAGCATCCTCAAGAACCTCGAAGCCACCCGTGAACGAATTTACGGTAAAATCACCCAGTAAGACTTAATGCGGGAATCCCGCTCGGGGGTCATCTCGGGCGGGATTTTATTTTCAAAACAGACCCTGAATCCAAAATCTGGTTATTTTGCTAAGACAAGAGTAGACTTCAAAAGTACAAAATTAGAAATTTCGTTGAATAGCACACCCTCGAGAAACCGTTCACTCCATGTTCAAAACTCGAGATCAAAGGAGGTTTTATGGCTCTGGCAAGCAGGCGCACCCGAAGCGCAAATTATCAGACTTTGGCGCTCAACCGCTTCTTGGTGATCTTCTCGTTTTTAGCGGTTCCATTGGGACTTTACATGGTTTGGGTGCTGTGGCCCACCCTTTACACTTTCTACTTGTCACTGACCAACTGGGATTCTTTTACGCCACCCGTTTTTGCGGGATTTGAAAACTACAAAAACCTATTTTCAGACCCAGAATTTCAACACGCCATCATCAACAATGCCATCTGGATTTTGGTCTTTATCACCGTGCCGACAGCCGCAGGTTTGGCACTGGCGACGGTGTTGAACAACAACTTGCGGTTTGACCGTTTCTTAAAGGTCGCGTATTTCCTGCCAATGGTGATTGCTCCAGTGATTATCGCGCTGATCTGGAGTTGGATTTACCTTCCCCAACAGGGATTGTTAAACGCTTTTATCAATCAAGTGCTTCAATTGCTCAAAACCCTTGGTTTTAACGTCGATCCCAAAGCGGCATACAGCATTGGTTGGCTCGGCGATCCCAAACTGGCACTGATTGCCGTGATGGCACCTGCGGTCTGGCGGCAAACGGGTTATGTCATGATTCTGTATTTGGCTGGTCTAAAAACCGTTGACGCCGAAGTGGTCGAAGCCGCCAAAGTGGATGGCGCGACTGGCTGGAGCATGTTCAGGTACGTGATTTTCCCGATGCTCTCGCCGGTCACCACCATCGTGGTGGTGGTCTCAATCATCGACTCCTTGCGGTCGTTTGACATCGTCAACGTCATGACCAAAGGTGGTCCGGTCAGCGCCACCGAAGTTCTGGCAAATTACATGTACGTCAAATCTTTCGATGACAACAGACTCGGTTACGGCGCTGCGATTGCCGTGGTGCTCTTTGGATTTGCCTTAATTTTCGTCATGATGTACTTGCGCCAAGTCATGGCACAGGAAGACGAGGGAACAGCATGAGCCTAGCCCAACCCGCCCAAGTCAACAAAGTCGTCCGCGAGAAAAAAATTCGCAAGGGCGTTCATCCCGCCGTGATTTTCATCGTCTGGTTTTTTGCGCTGTTGTGGCTCGTTCCAATCGTCGGCGCTTTCCTGACCGCCTTCAGAACCTTTGATGACCTCAACGAATTTGGCTTGTTCAGCATTCCACACGTGTTCACACTCGATAACTTCACCAGGGCTTGGAATCAAGCCAACCTTGGGCAATTCATGCTCAACAGCTTCATCATCACCATCCCAAGCCTGACCGCCTGCGTTTTACTCTCGAGCATGTGCGCTTATGCCCTGGTGCGTTTCCGCTTTGCCCTCGCACGACCCTTGTACATGATGTTCGTGGCGGGGTTGATGCTGCCATTTCAAATGCTCCTTCTACCCGTTTTTAAGCTCTCGAGCCAACTTCATATTTACAATACCTACTGGTCACTGATTTTGATTCACACCGCGTTTCAACTTGGGTTTTGCAGCTTTGTGTTGCGCAACTTCATGCGCACCGTCCCGCCAAGTTTGTTTGAATCCGCCGTGATCGACGGCGCAACCGAATGGGTGATTTTCCGCCGCATCGCATTCCCGCTGATGCTACCTGGTCTTGCTGCACTCGCCACGCTCGAGTTCACCTGGATTTTCAATGATTTCCTCTGGGCGCTGGTACTCATTCAGGACACGCACCTGAAGCCAGTCACGACTGGTCTGGCGAACTTGCGCGGGCAGTTCACCACCGATTACCCACTGATTGTCGCTGGAAGCCTTGTGGCGACCATTCCGACATTGATTGTGTTCTTTGGGTTGCAACGCTATTTTATTCAAGGTTTAACGGTTGGTGCGACCAAGGGTTAAATTCTCGAGCATCAAAAAGAATCTCGAGCTTTGGATATTTCAAGGCTCGAGATTTACTTTGGAGCGGGAGAAGAGGCTCGAACTCTCGACATTCAGCTTGGGAAGCTGACGCTCTACCGACTGAGCTACTCCCGCGATCTTCTCGAGTTTAGCGAGTTACGCGCTTTCGTGCAAGTATCAAAAAAAAGAATCTCGAGCGCAAACTCGAGAAACGTGGTGGGCAGGGATGGATTCGAACCATCGTACGCTATGCGAACGGATTTACAGTCCGTCTCCTTTAACCACTCGGACACCTACCCAAGGTGCAATTTCAAATCAAACACTAGCTCTTGGAGCCACCCATCGGAATCGAACCGACAACCTTCCGATTACAAATCGGGTGCTCTACCGGATTGAGCTAGAGTGGCAAAAAACCGTTAAAACCCGAACAGTTTCCCGCTCGGTCTGAGACTTTAACACCGTGGTTCGCACGTGTCAAGCATTTTTCATTGACGGTTGGGAAAATCACTGATACACTCGGACGCGCTCGAGAATCGGGTTACACTGGAGAGGTGTCCGAGCGGTTTAAGGAGCACGCCTGGAAAGTGTGTGTATGGGAAACTGTACCGAGAGTTCGAATCTCTCCCTCTCCGCCAAAAATGTTGTACAGCACGGCATTTTGAAATCAGACCCTCGAGTGTAATTTGTCTCGAGGGTCTGATTTTTGCTGTTTTCGGGAGTTTTTCGGGAGATAGAAATTTTGTCCAATATTTTTAACTCGAGTTTGCCTGAAAATCAAAGACGTTGGCATCTCGAGATGCCGTGATTCCCAAAATTGCTATTTTGGGACTGCGTTAAAGGTAGTGTGATTAACCTTTCTATTTTTACGCGAGAAACCTTCACGATGCCTTTTGAGTACGCTCAAGGTTTAAAACGTGGAATGCAGTTGTATCAAGGCAGAACATGTGGTAATGTGAAGTATGACTTCGAGGGGTTGGCGCTTACGTGAACTGGCTGTGAAATTTAATTCACAGCATTATGCGCGTGACGATAGATTGTTGCGCCACAGTGATCATTGTGGCGGTTTTGCATCTGAGCACCCTGGATTTTATGATTTTGAAGAAGATATTTTTTCAGCGACTCCTAATGAATCTCCAGAAATAAATGATCCTATGCGCGATAAGCAGGAAAAATTTAGACTTCGGGTGTTCCCTGATGTTTTTTAAAAGAAAAAGGGTTATAGGCGTTTAAATAGAAAGAGATTAACAGCTTGGGCAAATTATCTTTGGAAAGAAGAAAGCGCTAGTTTTAAAAAAAATATTGTTTCAAAATCTTTGGGAGATAGTGATCCCAAAGATTTCGGTCTAAATCTTGCTGAATGGTTTGGCAATAATTTTATTTTGATCTTGAATATGTTCGCGTCATTTATTCTTTTTCGTAAAATTTACGTTGATGAACGGGTGACTAACTTTGAGTTTGAAGTAAATACACAACCCATTTATTCGCTATTTGAGATTCACCCACAAATACAATCAACTTGCGCTCCTAACGTCTGAGAACACACGGTTATCGCCTTGTGTTTCTCACCTCGAGTATTTATTGCTCGAGTGTACGTTAGGAGCTTTTAATTGAATAGTCCATTAAATCCGCAAGTTATCACGGTTAAAGCTTACTTTGGTGTGTCAGACGTTGCAGAACGTTGGGGGGTGCATCAAAACTTCGTTTACAATTTGATTAAGGGTGGTGAGCTTCCTTGCCTTCACCTTGGCAACCCCGGAACAAAACGCCCTGTAATTCGCATCCCACTTATTTCACTTGAGGCTTGGGAAGCAAATCAACTCACCAAAGGGCAAAAATAATGCTCCGTGCTGTTAACACGGAGTTCTCGAGTACGGGGCACTTGATTGTACCATCTCGAGCGTTAAGGCTTGTCCCATTTGGGACAGGCAAGGTTCAAATCCTCGTTTTTAGCTTGCTAAATTTGGAGGTACAACATGGCGCGTGATGATTTGCGTGATGCGTTGCAGTCCGACGCTAACAGCATCCCCGCACTTCTCGAGAGTTTTGGAGTTGATACTTCTCGCTTGACTACAAATGGTGGTGTGATGCTTGACCCGCGTCCAGGGCATGAAGAAAGCAATCCTAGCTTTTCGGTATTTCGAGGAACTGATGGTGTGTGGTTGTACAAACGTCACGGCGATGATGGCGACAGTGGAAACGCATTTGATTTAGTAAAAGCATTTAACAAAACGTCCGGTGAGGCGGCGCAAACGCTGAAAGATCGCGCTGGGGGTAACACCGTGTCACACGCCCCGCGTTCTCTTTCGCTTGCAAAAACTGTACCGAAACCCAAGCCAAAACCCATTTACAAACCCGTGAGTCCCACACTCTCTGTCAAGCTCGAGAAAGCACAGCACGCTTTGGCAGGACTCGAAACCTTGCCCGACTGCTTGACCGCTCGAGGTTTTGATGCTGCGATGTGTGAGGTTTACGGTTTGGGACTCGAGAATGACGCGGTACTCATCCCAATTTATCGCGGCGCTGACTTGGTGCAAATCAAACAACGCAATCCAAACAGAGAACAACCGCGTTACAAATATCTCGAGCCAGGGCATGGCGCACCCGCATGGTTAAGCCCTGATTATGCAAACCCGACAACTCGAGCCGTGCTGATTGTTGAGGGCGAATTCAACGGACACGCGGCACACGCGGCGCTCGAGAATGCGGGTTTGAGCCTTGCCGTTCAGGGTGTCGGAGGTGTGAAAAATCAATTGCACCTCGAGCAGCTTTCAGGACGTGATGTTTTCGTGTACGCCGATGGTGACGAACCAGGAGGCAAAGCGGCACAAAAATGGGCAGCACTGGCACAAGAAAACGGTGCAAGCCAAGTCAAGATTCTCGAGCCACTGCCAGAACTCCAAGACTTTTGTGATTTGCTCGGCACGAGCGGCGCTGATGGTCTTAGCACATGGTTACAAAACGCTTTTGTTGAAGCACAAACATTTGAACCTGATTCGTTCGAGGACAATAGTCTTAATTCGGGCGCTGATGAAAACGGATTCCCAGAACTCGCAGAAGAGGCATTGTATGGACTGGCTGGCGATGTTGTCCGAGCGATTGAACCAACAACAGAAGCACACCGCGCCGCGCTTCTATTTTCGTTTTTCGTAGCTGTAGGAATTGCACTTGGAACAAAACCACATTGGAAAATTAGCGGCGTAATGCACACTTTGCGTTTGTTTATCGTTCTTATCGGATTGAGTGGCAAGGGTCGCAAAGGCACGTCTTGGGGTGCTTTACGCGGTGTTACCGAAACCGCATTTGGTGATGATTTTTATGCCGAACACGTCACAACTGGACTGAGTAGCGGTGAAGGTTTGATTTATGCCGTGCGTGATGCCGTGCAAAAGCCTATGACCAGAGACGGCAAGGTTGAACTGCAAATCGTTGATGAGGGCGTTGCCGATAAACGCTTGGTCGTTCTCGAGTCTGAGTTTGGGCGCGTGTTGAAAGTCATGAACCGTGAAGGTAGCACCTTGTCACCAATTATTCGGCAAGCTTGGGAAATTGGTGCAAAAGATAATTTGCGCGTAATGACGAAAAATTCAACCACGGCAACGGGCGCACACGTTGGAATTGTTGGACACTGCACCCGTGATGAGTTGTTAAGGTATCTCGAGGATACCGAAACGGCAAATGGTTTTGCGAATCGTTTCCTTTGGGTGATGACCAAACGCGCTCGAGTCTTGCCTTTCGGGGGAGAACCGAACCAGCACGTAATGAACAAGCTTGGTGAGCGCCTGAAAGCCGTGGCGATGTGGCTCGAAGGTACAGATGGTGTCCTGTACTGGGGCGAACAAACAAAACCTCTTTGGGCGAGTATCTACCCTGACTTAAGTGAAGGCTCGAGCGGTTTAAGCGGTGCGGTTACATCTCGAGCCGAAAGTTATGTCATGCGCCTTGCGGGATTATACGCGGTGTTAGACAAGTCACTCGAGGTCAAACCCGAACACCTCACAGCGGCACAGGCATCTTGGGAATACTGCGAAGAGTCGGTGTTTAACATCTTTGGAAGGCGCACGGGCGATGTTGTCGCAGATGCGATTCTGGAAGCACTGAAAGCACATGCCGATAAACGCCTGACCAAGACCGAAATTTCAGCTTTGTTTCAACGAAACCAAAGCGCGGGACAGATTGATCGTGCTACCCAGGTACTTGTCCGAGATGGCAAAGCCCGAATGACAAAAGGTGAGTCTAAGAACGGCGGTAAAGCACCTCAGATTTTGGAATTGCTGGGTATGCAATATGGGTAAGTTGCTCGAGCGTATCAAAGCTCAATTGATGACCCGTTACGAAAAAGACGAAATTGACGAAATAACCGTCAATCAAAAGGCAAACACTTTTGCTGAGGTTACGAAATTGGATTCACGCCCTCCAAACCCTGTAGTACCTGAACCTAATTTCGTAAACCCTCAAAACTTGGGGAGTGTTTCAGGCACAGCTATTTCGTCACATTCGTTAAATTCGCTCAATGAACGTCAGAGCATTCCTCAAACGCTCGAGCTTCCCTTAAGTGAGTTTGATTCCAAGGTTATTGTTCCATCTGTTTTTACATCCCCTTGGACTGCATTCCGTGACAGCGTGGAGCGTGTCTGGGGCTTACTCCAAGCCAAAGGGACACGCACCGTTCACTTGGTCGGTGACGGTCAACGTGTTGCAACGCACTTCACGGCTCGAGATGCAAACCAATTGAAGGCGCTGGCTGACTCAGGCGAGAAGGCATACCCAAGCATCAGGACTTTAGGGGTTATCCCAGTCTTGCCCGATATGGTCATGCTCGAGTTCACCACGCAAAGCCAAGCACAAGCCTAACCCTGTCCGTATTGGCACACCGTCACCGTGACGGTGTGCCAAGCACCCAAGACCCCCACTCAATCAAAGGAACAAATCATGTCATTGATAAGAACACCCAACTTAGACGTTCGCAGAATCATTGGTGAAGGTAGAAACTTCTTTTTGGTCTTGAAGATTCGGTTTCACGTCTGGGCGTACAAACGCAAACTCAACTCGAGACTTCAAACCCAGAAACGTTCCAAGCAGAAACTAGCGGATCGTTGGCAGTCTCTCGAGTTAGACCAAAAGCAACTTGTGCCTTGCTTAACGGGGCTTGCTTTGACTGAACATATTCAAGTTTTACATGACTTTGAATGCAGCAATCAAGACTTAGAAGCAGGATTGCTCGAGCAGCTTGCTCGAATGGACTGGTTGCTTTGCGACATGAAAAACAAACCGTGTTCAGACCGTGCCGAACTCGAGCAACTGCTTGAAATGATCCTCAAGATTCGGGCGGTAGGTTCTTGAGTCTCGAGCAGACCATCAATAACATTCACGGGTTGCTGTTAACCCTCGAGCGGTGCGCCCGTGTTGGCTTTCAGAACGACTTAGAACCCGCTCGAGCCTTAACGGTAGTGTCTGAACTCCGTATTGATTTTGGTTTGATGCTTGGGTGCGTTCCAGAGTTCACAGCCGAACAATTGATTGAGTTCCATATTGATCTTGCAGAGTTTCTAACAAGACTCGAGGCTCGAGTATCACCCTTGCTCACGGTTAAGTCTTGCATCGCTTGACGCTCGAGCATAGCAAGATTCTCAATCTTGGTTTATGTCGCAATTTCGCAGAAACCAAACAAAGTGAATCAAAAGAATTGAGGTTACATGTCAAACAAACAACGTTTAGAACGTACAACTCCCCTGAATTGGGGCGGTGTACGGGAAAAGAGTGGTAGAAGAAAGTTAGCCCCTTCCTCGAGCGTCCGAATTGACCGTGAATTGCTCAGGCAAGTTAGGCGGTTCATGCGGTTTAACGGCAATCCTCGAGAGTTGGTTGAATGCGCCGTGAGGAAGGAATTACTCGAGCGTCAAACGGCTCGAGATGCACACCTCCGAGTTGTGGCACTCGGAATGTACGAGCGTAACAAAGCAAACGGGCGAGCATCCTCAGCATTAGTGCGGAAGCTTGTCGCCGATGCGCAACGTGAGGATACCCCCCAGCATAAAAACGCGATTTAACTGGGTCGGGGAGCAGGGTATGAGTATCCAACCGCTCACCGAATTTTTAGAATTTTTGAAACTTTAGGCTCGAGGTTGTCCAGACAGTGGACAACCTCGAGTTATTTTTTGCTGGAAAGACCCACCCCTCTAGGTAGAAGCTATCCAGTTGCTGTCAGAATTTTTAGAGTTTTTGGTTTGAAATTTTTAGGCTCCCCGAGTACAAAACCGTTACTCGAGACGGTAAAAACTACGTTCAACGGTATTATCATGCGGTGCAAACCAACACCGCGCTCGAGCAACACCCATCAGGTGAAATTCCATCTGTACCACTTCCCGCAGGGTTTATTTCACTGGCGCAACACGCCACCCTAAACACGTATGACGAAAACCTCAACCAAATTTTCAGAGCTTTGCGCGTGTTTAATCCTGACAAACTCGAGCACTTAACCAAACCGGAACTT